>NZ_AP022853.1:3237500-3537500 GCF_011764585.1 Sulfurimicrobium lacus | reverse complement strand
ACCACTTCAATACGGCGCTGAACATGCTGACCAACGAGCAGTTCACCCTCACCACCAAGTTCTTCGAAACCATCGCCAGCCGCGTGATTCACGTCTATGAAGTGGCCAACCGCGATGTTGAAAACTGGTTGAAAGCCGTCATGGCACCGATGGAAACCCAGGTGCGGGAGCATCAGCTGCAACTACGTCGCCGCCTGGAAAGCATCAAGCGCATCCACAAGGCGACGGATACGCTGGAAGACCGCATTACCGAACTGGAGCAGATGGAAGCGGTCATCACCGCCCAGCTCGACGACCTGCGGAATCTGCGCCGGCAGATGGAACAGGCGCTGGACTTCGATAGCGCGCCCCAGCAACTGGCGGCCTGAAAACAACAATAAGCCCCGCGGATGGCGACATCCCGCGGGGCTTATTGTATCCGGGAAAAATTACTTTCCGCTGAGCTTCTCGTACTTGGCCTGCAACTGCTCCTTGCTCTCGGTGTGTTCCGGATTGACGATAATGCAATCCACCGGGCAAACCGAAATGCATTGCGGCTCGTCGTAATGACCTACGCACTCGGTGCACAAGGCGGGGTCGATGATGTAAATTTCATCGCCCTGCGAAATCGCGCCGTTGGGGCACTCGGGTTCGCACACGTCGCAGTTGATGCATTCGTCGGTAATCAATAATGCCATGACAGTTTCCTCGCGTTAGTTAAGGTTGATAATTTTGCTGTCGAGCCTGGCGCATACCGCCGGCTGAACAAACTGGCTCACATCCCCACCCAGCAGCGCAATTTCGCGCACCATACTGGCTGAAATGAACATGTACTGTTCGGATGGCGTGAGAAAAATGGTTTCGACATTGGGGTAGAGGTTGCGGTTCATCCCCGCCAGTTGAAACTCGTATTCAAAATCGGATACCGCCCGCAAACCGCGCAGAATAATTTTCGCATCCTGAAGCTGCAGAAAATGTATCAGCAGTCCCGAGAATCCAGTCACACGTACATTGGGGCAGTCCGCCAAAACCGAAGTCGCCATCTCCACGCGCTCGTCGAGGCTGAAGAACGGCTGCTTGGTGCGGCTGTCTGCCACCGCCACGATGACTTCGCCGAACAGACGGGATGCACGTCGCACCAAATCCTCGTGGCCTCGGGTGATGGGGTCGAAGGTGCCGGGGTAGACCGCCTTGAGCATGTTTAACGAGCCCTAACTGGCTTTCCTGAGTAAATAATAATGTACCTGTCCTGCTTTGCCGCTGCGCCAAACCTGCCATTCGGGCTCAATTTCCAAAGTGGTGTCGCATTCGGTGTAAACCATGCCGTCTTCGGTAAGGCGGTCCAGCAGCAGGGGTAGTACACGCGGCAAAAGATGAAAATCATAAGGCGGGTCGACGAAAATCACATCGAAGCGGCGCGTTTCCTGATCCAGGAATTTTAGCGCATCTGCCACCACTAGTTCACAATTTTCTGCGTGCAATGTTGCTGTGTTGTCGCGTAGCGAGCATGCGACCTTGGCATCGCGTTCCACCATCACAACTTGCTTGGCGCCGCGCGATGCAGCTTCAAAGCCCAACGCGCCACTACCCGAAAAAAGGTCCAGGCAGGTTTTGCCATCCATCATCTGGCCCAGCCAGTTGAACAGCGTTTCCCTGACGCGGTCCGGAGTAGGCCTCAAGCCGGGCACCTCTGGAAAGGGAAGCAGGCGGCTGCGCCAGGCGCCGCCAACAATGCGAACCCGATTACTTTTTGCCATCGCCGCCGACGATGACCGTCACCATTGTTTTTGGGTCGACATGGCGCTGGAAAGCGCTTTTCACATCCATGAGCGTGACCTTGTCCACGTTCTTGGGGAACTGGTCGAGATAGTCCAGCGGCAGCCTGTAATCGCCGATCAAGGAGAGATAGCCGAGGATTTTACGGTTGCTGTCGAGGCGCAAGGGGAAACTGCCGATCAGATTTTGTTTGGCATGGCGCAACTCGTCTGCTGTCGGGCCGTCGGCGACGAAGCGGCGCAGCGTGGCTCGGGTGATATCCAGCGCTTCGGTTGCCTGATCGCGCTTGGTCTGGAGGCCAATCTGAAACGGTCCCGGCTGTGCCAGCGGGATGAAGTAGCTGTATACGCTGTAGGCCAGGCCGCGCTTTTCGCGCACTTCTTCCGTCAGGCGCGAGGCGAATCCGCCACCGCCGAGAATATAGTTGCCGACGAAGAGAGGGAAATAATCCGGATCGCTGCGGCTCATGCCCGGCACTCCCAGCAGGATGTGGCTCTGGCTTGCCGGGTGCGGCAGACGGATGGTTTCCGCCTGGGAGAGCGGCGTTACTGCGGGCAATGGAGGCAAGGTACCATTTGCGTGGGGCAGGCCGGCCGAGAGTTGATCGGCAATGGCTGCCGCCTCCGTCCGGCTCACATCTCCCACGATGGCGATGACTGCGGATTCGCTGACGTAATGCTGGTGGAAAAAATCAAGCAGATCCTGGCGCTGCAGCTTGGATACGGTTTCCACCTTTCCTGCACCGGGGAGCCCATAAGGATGGTTGCCGTAGAGCGCGGCCTGGAAGGCTTTTTGTCCGATGGGGCCGGGCTGGGTGTCTTCTTCCTGCAATGCGGCGATAACACGCGCTTTTTCGCGTTCCAGAGCCGTGGCAGGGAAGTCGGGCTGCTGCAGGATTTTTGTCATCAAATCCAGTGACTGGGTGCGTTCCCGTGTGCTGCTCAGGGTGCGCAACGACATGCCGGCGCGATCGGGATCGATGGTGGCGCCAAGTTGCGCGCCCACATCGGCAAGTCGGCGTGAAATATCTTCTTCCGACATTCCGTTGGCCCCGAGGTCAAGCATGTGCGAGGTCAAATTTGCCAAGCCTGCTTTTTCTGCCGTATCGCGGCGCGTTCCGGCGTCGAAATCGACGCTCACGTCGAGCAACGGCAAGCCGTGGCTCTCCACGAAATAGACCCGGGCGCCATTGGCGCTCTGCCAATGCTGAATCGGCAGGCCGGCACTGGCAATGCCAGAGAACAGCAATGCTAGAACGCTCCAAAACCAGATGCCGGCGGATCGTTTAGTGCACATGGAATTCTCCTGCCTGGGGTTGGGGCTGCTGCTTGCCATCGAGTGGCTGGGGGTCGAGCGTGGCCACCGTGAGCCCGTCGTTCTGCAGGTATTTGATGGCGACTTCCTTCACCTGTGCCGCGGTCACGTCGTTCAGTTTTGCCAGCAGTGTTTTTTCGTCGCGCCAGGAGAGGCCCGTGCTTTCCAGGTTGCCGATCAGCATGCCCTGGTAGAACATGGAGTCGCGTTGATAGACTTGCGCCGCCACGACCTGTGCCTTCACCCGCTGCAATTCCTCCTCGCTGACGCCGTCGCGCTGCAGTTTGACGATCTGGTCGCGAATGCCCTGTTCCAGTTCGGCCACGCTCTTGCCCTCGCTCGGCGTGCCGTCGATGATGAACAGACCCGGCCCGCGCGATATATCGTCGTAACCGGCGCCGACATCGTTGGCCAGGCGGCTTTCCCGCACCAGGGACTGATTCAGCCGCGCCGCCGAATAGCCGTCGAGCACGCCCGCCAGGATTTCCAGCGCATAAGGTTCCCAATCCTCGGTGACGTTCCGCAAAACCGGCGTGCGGTAAGCCATCGCGACGTAGGGCTGCTTGGCGGGCGCTTTGACCGTTACCTTCTTGATACCACGTTGCAGCGGCTCTTTCTGGGGTTTGCGGGAGGGCAGGGCGTGCGGTTTGAGCGGTCCGAAATACTGCTGCGCCAAACGGAACACCGCATCGTGCTTGACGTCGCCCACCACGACCAGCGTGGCGTTATTGGGCGCATACCAGGTTCGGTACCAGGTCCGGGCATCTTCCACACGCATGTTTTCCAGATCGTTCATCCAGCCGACTATCGGGTGGTGGTAGGGGTGAGCCTCGAAGGCCAGTGCGTTGAGTTGCTCCCCCACCAGCGACTGCGGGTTGTCGTCGGTGCGCATCCGGCGCTCTTCCATGACCACTTTGATTTCTTTTGAGAATTCCCGCTCCGTCAGCGCCAGATTCGCCATCCGGTCGGCCTCGAGCTTGAATGCCAGCGGCAGCTTGTCGACCTGGAGCTGCTGAAAATAGGCGGTGTAATCGTGACTGGTGAAGGCGTTCTCGCGTCCTCCCGCCTCGGCGATGATTTTGGAAAACTGGCCCGCCGGCACCTTGCGCGTTCCTTTGAACATCATGTGTTCCAGCACGTGCGCCACCCCGGTCGTACCGTTCACTTCGTCCATGCTGCCCGCGCGGTACCAGATCTGCGACACCACCACCGGGGCGCGAGGGTCTTCCTTGACGACGACCTTCAGCCCGTTGGCCAGCTTGTATTCGTACGGGTTTGCCGCGACCACGCCGGAAAGCCCGAGCAGTGCCATGCCCAGCAACGCTTTTCTATACACGCAACCTCCTACTATTAAGCATCTGTTCGGGATAAAATGACGTGGATTATAAGCCATTCCACTGCCACAACAGGACAGACCTGATTGCCCATGTTTAGTTTCTTCAAGAAAACAGAACCGGTTGCCGAAGAGGTCGCGCAAAGCAAGCCTGAAAGCTGGGCGGCTCGCCTGAAGCAGGGGCTCTCGCGTACGCGGGAACAATTCGGCAGAAAGCTGACGAACTTGTTCAGCGGCGGCGGCAAGATCGACGCGGAGTTGTATGAAGAGCTGGAGACTATTCTCCTCACCTCCGATGTTGGCGTGACCGCAACCCAATACTTGCTCGACGACCTGCGCGCGCGCGTCAGGCGCGAAGGCCTGACCGATGCGGCCCAACTGAAAGGAGCGGTGCAGCAATCCCTGCTAGCTCTGCTGCAGCCGCTGGAACAGCCGCTGGACATATCTGGCCATCGCCCGTTCATCATCATGCTGGCGGGCGTGAACGGCGCCGGTAAAACCACCACCATCGGCAAGTTGGCCAAGTATTTCCAGTCCCAGGGTAAATCGGTGCTGCTGGCGGCTGGCGACACGTTTCGCGCCGCTGCGCGGGAGCAGTTGATGGTGTGGGGCGAGCGCAACAATGTCACGGTGATCGCCCAGGAAGGCGGCGATTCCGCCGCCGTGATATTCGATGCTATCCATGCCGCCAAGGCGCGCGGCATCGACGTGGTCCTGGCGGACACCGCTGGCCGCTTGCCGACGCAGTTGCACCTGATGGAAGAAATCAAGAAGGTCAAACGCGTTGTCGCCAAGGCCGACCCCAGCGGACCTCACGAGGTGTTGCTGGTGCTCGACTCCAACACCGGCCAGAACGGACTGGCTCAGGTCAAGGCCTTCGACGACGCGCTGCAGCTCACCGGCCTGGTGCTGTCGAAACTGGACGGCACGGCAAAAGGCGGCATCATCGCTGCCATTGCGCGCGGCCGACCGATACCCGTGCGTTTTATCGGGGTGGGTGAAAAAGTCGACGACTTGCGTCCGTTCGTGGCGCAGGAATTTGTCGCAGCCTTGTTCGAATAGCCGAACTCAAAAAGGGGCTTACAGCAGCCCTGTAATGAATTCCCATTCCTTGGGGTCGACCGGCGTAATGGAAAGTCGGTTGCCCGTCTGCAAGATTCGCATGTGCTCCAGTTCGGGATAACTACGCAATTCCTTGATACCCAGCAGGCGCGTTTTTTTGACCAGCTTCACGTCCACGTTGAACCAGCGCGGATTTTCGGGTGTCGCCTTGGGGTCGAAATATTTGTTGCTGCTGTCGAACTGGGTCTGGTCAGGGTAGGCGAGCTTGCTCACTGTCGCCAGGCCGACGATTCCCGGTTCGGCACAGCTGGAATGGTAAAAGAATACCTGATCGCCAACCCGCATCTGATCGCGCATGAAGTTGCGCGCCTGATAATTGCGTATGCCGTACCATGCCACGGTCTGGTTCGGCATGGTGGCGAGGTCGTCGACGCTGACGTCGGAAGGTTCTGATTTCATCAGCCAGTAGCGCATTTTGGATATCCAGGATAGCGGAAAACTTATTTTACCTTGGGAAAACGATACAGGCGACGTTCGGTGAGCGCGGCATCGAGCGGCATGTCCCACGGGTCGCGCGGAACCTGCCTGACTTTCTGGCATTCGTAGCCGATGCCGATCAGGTAGGGTTTGCGCCAAGTCCTGCGGCGCCCCAGGTAGGCCAGGCTGGTGTCGTAGAAGCCGCCGCCCATGCCGAGCCGGTAGCCCTCCTCGTCGAAGCCCACCAGCGGCATGAACAGCAAATCGAGCTGGCGTGCGCGTGCCGGTCGCGGCGACCAGTGTTCGTGAATGCCGTAGCGGTTGCGGTACCAGCTGGCGCGATCGGTGAGGCGGGTGAAGCTGAGTTTTTTCTCGAAGCGTTGCGGCACGACGGGCAAGTAACAAATTTTTCCCTGCCATAACGCATGATTGAGCAAGGGCAACAGGTCCATTTCACCTTCGAAGGGGAGGTAAAAACCGATGCGCCGGTACTTGAGAAAAAGACCTTCACGTATCGCCGTCTGCAGCAATCCCAGCGAAGCGCTGCGCCGCTGATCGGGGCTAAGTTCATTGCGCAGCCGGCGCAAGTGGCGCCGCAATTGGGATTTGTTCAAGGTCGGGAGACTTAAACTGTGCTAGTTAGGGAGGATAAGGCCCCCCGCGGGTGCCGTCAGGCTATCATCTTGAACACTGAGGTCCAAGACGGTTGCAGCTTGAGCACATCAGGTACATCCGTGAAGGACGCGCACAACAGTACTCAATACAGCCACAACCTGCTTACATAAATATTGGTTCAAAGAATATTTAGCCTAAACGAACACCGCAGGGGGACAACTCGGAAAGCTGGCTGTTAATGCCAGATTAACAACCGGCTAAAATAGATCGTCCTGGTCTGCCATTGCCTGCTCGATCTGAGCCTGCATGGAACCAATTCTACTCTTGAACTCGCCGATGTCAAAAGAACCGGCGATGCGCGTGTTGAGGAGTTCGTGGGTGATGTTCAGGGCAGCCATGATGGCGATGCGTTCGACGCCGATGACTTTTCCGCTGTCGCGAATTTCACGCATTTTGCGGTCGAGGTAATCCACCGAGGCGAGTAGCGCTTCCTGTTCATCCTCCGGACAGGCAACGCGGAACTCCCGCCCCATGATGGCGACATCCAGGCCCTTTACTTCGCTCATTCCTGATTCTCCGGAATACGCTCGAGCAGGGATTCGAGACGGGTTTGCGCGCCCTGGATCTTGTCGCCGAGGCGTTTGCTGTCATTTTGTGCCGCTGCGAGTTGCTGGCGCAGTTGCATGTTTTCGGCGCGCAGGTGCTGGCACATTTGCACAATCTGCATGACCTTGTCTTCCAGTGCTTTCATTTCCGCTTGCATGCGCACACTATAATTTGAAAAATCCTGCTGGGTCAACTGGTAACGCCATATTTTAAAAGTATTTTGGCATTGTGTTCGGGTTTTAATTCCCACGCTTTCATCGAGTTGATGGGTTAAGCGCTGAACGAAATGCTTGTTTTTGGCGCCCAGTTTGTTATCGTGCGCGCATGCTCAAAGACGCTATCGATTTATCCGGCCTGCGCCGTGTTCTGGTGATCAAGCTGCGCCATCACGGTGATGTGTTACTGACCTCGCCGGTTTTTTCCGTTTTAAAGAACCATGCCCCTCATCTGGAAGTTGATGCGCTGGTTTACCGCGATACGGCGGATATGTTGAGCTTGCATCCTGCGATCGCGGAAGTCCATACCGTTGATCGCAACTGGAAAAAGCAGGGGCTGTTGCGTCAGGTGAGCGCTGAGGCGCGGCTGCTCTCGCGCCTATGGAGGCGTCACTATGATCTGATTATTCATCTCACCGAACATAACCGCGGCGCATGGCTGACCCGCGTGCTTGGTGTGAAACACAGTGTGGCGCGCAAAATTCCGGCGCGCGGGCGTTTCTGGCGGAAGAGCTTTAGCCATTTTCATCCCATGCCACGCGGTAATCCGCGCCATATGGTGGAAGTCAACCTGGACGCACTGCGCCGTATCGGCGTCTACCCGAATGAAAGCGAACGCGAACTGACATTGGTGCCTGGGGATGCCGTTGCGACTGAGATGAAGCGGCGACTGGCACAGGCAGGCGTGGCCGAGCAGGGTTTTATCCATATTCATCCCGCCTCGCGCTGGTTATTCAAGTGTTGGCCGACCGGCCAGATGACGGCGCTGATCCGAAGTCTGCAGAATCAGGGTCATCGCATAGTCGTCACTGCAGCCCCTGACGATGCCGAGCTGAAAATGGTGCGGGAGATACTGGCCCCGCTGGAACAGGGCGTGGTGGATTTATCAGGCCAGCTAAGCCTGAAGCAGCTGGCCGCCCTGAGCGCCATGGCACAACTCTTTGTCGGCATGGACTCCGCACCTATGCATATTGCTGCGGCGATGAAAACGCCGGTGGTGGTCCTGTTCGGACCAAGCGGCGAAAAAGAGTGGGGCCCGTGGCAGGTGCCGCAACGGGTGCTGGTTTCGAGCCATACCTGTCGTCCGTGCGGTTATGACGGCTGCGGCGGCGGAAAAATTAGCGAATGTCTTGGTGCGATTTCAGTGGAACGCGTGCTTGATGCGGTGGCGGAACTGCTGCGGCAGCCATGAAACTCGTGCGATGCTTCAGATCACAAGAATCCGGGTCAGCCACGTCCCTATATCGGCAATTTCTTCAGCGCATACGGAATGGGACATGGAGTATTCGTGCCATTCCACAGCGAATCCCTGCTGCTGCAGCAAATCCCGCGATGCAGCGCCATGGTCGAGCGGTATTACGTTGTCTGCCGTGCCGTGAGCCATAAACACCGGGATCTGGGTATTGGCTGATCCGGTTTCTGCCGCCAGTGAGTGGGGCAGCGGCAGGTAGGTGGAAAGCGCCAGCACTCCAGCCAAGGGGGCGTCGTAGCGCAGACCGGTGTGGAGCGCGATGGCGCCGCCCTGAGAGAATCCGGCAAGAACGATGCGCGTGGAAGCGATGCCGCGTTCGCGTTCCCGGTGGATCAGGGCCTCCAGCCGGTGCTGTGAATTGCGGATTCCCGCCGCGTCTTCTTCCTGGCTCAGGTCGAGACTTTTCACGTCATACCAGGCGGGCATGACGTAGCCGCCATTGATGGTTACCGGCAGAGATGGGGCATGGGGGAAGACAAAACGAATTTTTGCGCTCGCCGGCAGAGCGAGTTCCGGTACGATGGGGGCGAAGTCGTGGCCGTCGGCGCCCAGGCCGTGAAGCCAGATGACGGCGCTATCCGGTGAATCGCTCGTGGTGATTTCAAGCGCGTCCATCAGCCTTTTGCCACTACGTCGAATCCAGCCCGGACATAATCGGCTCCCCGCTCCAGGGCCGGTTGCAGGCGAATGGTGTAGGATTTTCCCTGCGCCTTGAGCTGCACCAGCTTGCCTTGCGTATGGGCTTCGCATGGCAACAATAGGCTGCGCCCCAACTGCAGTTTGCTTAACTCGGGCAGATATATCGCAGTCGTTGGCTCGCCGCTTTCGCCAGGCAGCGGGTGCAGTTCTACCAGCAGCGGGGTCTGGCTCAGTGTCTGGATTCCCGCCTCCACCTTGCGTGGCGGTTCGTTGCTGATGCGGCGCACGAGGCCGATGCCAAACCCTTTGCCTTGTGCTGCCTTGAGCCCCACCAGGGTGCCGATGCGCAACTGGCTGGCGGTGTTGCGGGTAAAGGTGACACCGTAGCCGCTCAGCGATTCGTTCTCCACCTGCCATTGCTGTGCGTTGGGCTCGAACAGTTCCGGCCCGCCGCTTGGCACGGGATGGGAGGCCAGCTCCGCATGGTTGTCTTCTGACATGTCATAAGTGGCCGCCATGCCGGTTTTCCTGATGGTTTTCTGGTCCCCCTGCAGGTAGGTCACGATATTGGCGAAGCCCGTCGTTACCAGCAGGGATTTTTCCGCCGTCACTCGTTCATGCTTGCGCGTGGTGCTTGTTCCCGACCAGCGTTGGGAGATTTCTTCGATCAGCTCGAGCCCGGCGGGGAGGCGGAACGCTTCGCCGAGATTCAGGCGCGCAGGCAGTTCACCTTGCTTGAGACGCTCGACGGTTTTGTTGATGGTGACCAGCATCAGTTCGATGCCCCAGTAGCGGTATTTCTCTCCCAGCATGTTGCGGCGCAGTTTTCTGGCGGGCTTCATGTCGCCGAGATTGACGGCGTACACCTGGCGCTGCGGGCGGAAGTCAGCCTCGATCACCAGGCTCCTGGCCCAGCTGTCGAGCCAGGTGTCCACCATTTCGATCTGCGCGGGAGTGAGGCTGGCAGGGTTGGCCAGGTGGAGCATCATCGCTTGCATGTATTCGCTGGCGCAGCTTGTGTCGTCGTGCTGCGGGTAGAGCTGCACCGGCACCCGGTCGAAATTCTCGAGTTCCGCGAACAGGTAGAGACGGTGCAGGTGGCGCCATGTTTGATGTTCCACCGGCAGATAGCAGATATGGTTCCATTTCGCCTGCATGGCGTGGAAATGCAGCGCTTTGGCCGTCAGCAGCGGGATTTGCTCGCGAATTCTGGCGCTGCCGGGGTGCTTTGCGTAAACCCGCAGGCACGACTGGTAAGCGGTGGCCATTTCCTCCCAGAACAGCAGTATGGTGGGTAGCAGCTTGCGTGTGGGTGAGCCGGGGTCGTCAAGTGCGGCGAGATAATCGCGGCACAGGTTTTCCTGCAGGGGGCGAGCCTTTTCATCCAGATAGAGCAGAACGCGAATGCGCTCCTTGAGTGAAGTGTCGGAATTCTTGTTGAGGCTGTCGAGGGCTTTGATGATTTCCTGCTGCGCCTGGTGGATGTCGTTCTGCGGCAGTTCCTGTACCCAGATCGTGGCGGATTTCAGGTCACCGACAGGATCGCCGTGTTTCCTGCGCAACAGGGCGTTGATCAGGCCCTTGAAATCAAACATGGTTTCCCCAGAATAGCATGGTCCTCACGGGCGCAAGGCGGATTTCGGACGGAATACCGGCACCGTGTCCGGCTTGGTCTCCAGGTAAGGGCCGCCGATCAGGTCGATGCAATAGGGCACAGCGGCAAAAACGCCATCCAGCGTTTCCTTGATGGCCTTGGGTTGGCCGGGGAGGTTGAGGATCAGCGCCTGTTTGCGAACCACGCCCAACTGGCGCGAGAGAATGGCCGTCGGCACGTATTTCAGGCTTACCGCGCGCATTTGCTCGCCGAAACCGTCGAGCACCCGATCCGCTACTGCCAGGGTGGCCTCCGGGGTGACGTCGCGTGGCGCCGGACCGGTGCCGCCGGTGGTGAGCACCAGGCAGCATCCTTGCTCGTCCACGAGCTCCTTCAGCGCCGTTTCGATCAGTTCCTGTTCGTCAGGGACCAAGCGAGTCAGCGCCTGCCATGGCGTGGACAGTGTCGCGTCCAGCCAGGACTGCAGCGCAGGGATGCCCTGGTCTTCGTATATCCCTTGAAACGCCCGGTCGCTCACCGTGACCAAGCCGATTTTTGCTGCGCTACGTGACGCTGCTGTCATGTGAGTTTCAGCCTAGCTCAGCTTTCCGTGGCATTGCTTGTATTTCTTGCCCGAGCCGCAGGGGCATAGGTCGTTACGTCCCACTTTGTCGCCGCCGCGGACGAAGGGCTCATGTTTGTCCTCTTCGCCTTCGCTTTCTTCCTCGCCATCCTGCCCCAACGCCTCGGGGTAGTCGGCATGGTGGTACTGGATGTTGTCGGCGGGAGCGAGCTGATCTTCCACCGCGGTTACGTCATCCTCGCTCTTTACCTGCACCGTCATGGTGATCTGGGTGACTTCGGCCTTGATGCGTTCGAGCAAGGCGGAGAACAGTTCGAACGCTTCGCGCTTGTATTCCTGCTTCGGATTTTTCTGTGCGTAGCCGCGCAGGTGGATGCCCTGGCGCAGATGATCCAGCGCCGCGAGGTGCTCGCGCCAGTGGGTGTCCATGCTCTGCAACATGACGGCGCGCTCGAAGTGATGCAGCACTTCGGCACCCACCTGCTCCTGCTTGGACTGATACTGTCCGTGCGCGGCTTCGATGATGCGGCGCAGCAAGCCTTCCTCACCCAGCTTGGCATCTTCTTCCAGCCATTGGGTTAGCGGCAACTGCAATTGCAGTTCCGCGAACAGGGCCTTCTCCAGGCCGGGCACATCCCATTGCTCTTCCATGCTCTGATGGGGAATGTACTGGCTGAAAGTCTGGCCGATAACATCTTCGCGCATGGCGCGAGTGGTGTCGGAAATATCTTCGGTCTCCAGCAGTTCGTTGCGCTGGGCGTAAATGACCTTGCGCTGGTCGTTGGACACGTCGTCGTATTCCAGCAACTGTTTGCGCATGTCGAAGTTGCGTGCTTCCACCTTGCGTTGGGCGTTCTCGATGGCGCGTGTGACCCACGGGTGCTCGATGGCTTCGCCCTCCGGCATCTTGAGGCGTTCCATGATGGCAGCGACGCGGTCGGAAGCGAAAATGCGCAGCAAGGGGTCTTCCAGCGACAGGTAAAAACGGCTGGAACCGGGATCGCCCTGGCGTCCGGCACGCCCGCGCAGCTGGTTGTCCACGCGGCGCGATTCGTGGCGTTCGGTGCCGATGATGTGCAGGCCGCCGCTGCTCAATACCTGCTCGTGCACCTTCTGCCATTCCGCCTTGAGGGTGGAAATTCCGGCGGTCTTCTCGTCTTCGCTCAGAGATTCGTCGCTGCGGATAGCATGGAGTTCCTGCTCGATGCTACCGCCCAGCACGATATCGGTACCGCGGCCGGCCATGTTTGTGGCGATGGTGACCGCTTTGGGACGGCCAGCCTGGGCAACGATTTGCGCTTCGCGCGCATGCTGCTTGGCGTTGAGGACTTCATGCGGCAGCTTCGCCTGGGCCAGAATCGTCGCCAGCAGTTCGGAGTTTTCGATAGAGGTCGTGCCGACCAGGACCGGCTGACCGCGTTCGTAACAGTCCTTGATGTCGGTGATGACTGCCTGGTACTTTTCCTTGGCGGTGCGGAACACCTGATCCATGCGGTCGTCGCGAATCATGCCGCGGTGGGTGGGGACCACCACTGTTTCCAGGCCGTAGATTTGCTGGAATTCGTAAGCTTCGGTGTCAGCTGTGCCGGTCATGCCGGAAAGCTTGTTGTACATGCGGAAATAGTTCTGGAAGGTGATCGAGGCCAGTGTCTGGTTCTCGCGCTGGATCTGCACGCCTTCCTTGGCCTCCACGGCCTGGTGAAGGCCGTCCGACCAGCGCCGCCCGGCCATCAGACGGCCGGTGAACTCGTCGACAATGACCACTTCGCCGTCCTGTACCACGTAGTGCTGGTCAAGGTGGTACAGCGCATGGGCGCGTAGCGCGGCGTACATGTGGTGCATCAGGGCGATATTGGCGGCGTCGTAGAGGCTGCTGCCTTCCGACAGCAAGCCGGCCTGGGTCAGCAGGTCTTCTGCACTTTCGTGTCCAGCCTCGGTGAGCAGCACCTGGTGGGCTTTCTCGTCCACGCTGTAGTCGCCGGGGCCGTTTTCTTCTTGCTGCTTGACCAGCTTGGGTGCCAGTTCGTTGATGCGGTAATAGAGGTCGACGTTGTCGTCGGCCTGGCCGGAAATGATCAGCGGGGTGCGCGCTTCGTCGATCAGGATCGAGTCCACCTCGTCGACGATGGCATAGTTGAGGCCGCGCTGCACCCGCTCGGTGGGCTGGTACACCATGTTGTCGCGCAGGTAGTCGAAGCCGTATTCGTTGTTGGTGCCGTAAGTGATGTCGGCGGCGTAAGCCTGCTGCTTTTCCTCGTGCGACATCTGCGGCAGGTTGATGCCCACCGAGAGGCCGAGGAAGTCGTGCAGTTGCCCCATCCATTCCGCATCGCGCCGCGCCAGGTAGTCGTTCACCGTCACCAGGTGCACGCCCTTGCCCGACAGGGCATTGAGATAGGAGGGCAGGGTGGCGACCAGGGTTTTGCCTTCGCCGGTGCGCATCTCTGCGATCTTGCCGTAGTGCAGCACCATGCCGCCGATCAGCTGCACGTCGAAGTGGCGCATTTCCAGCACGCGCTTGCTGGCCTCGCGTACCACCGCAAAAGCTTCGGGCAACAGGTCGTCAAGTGATTCACCCTGAACGTGGCGCCGTTTGAATTCATCAGTCTTGGCGCGCAGTTCCGCGTCGCTGAGCGCGATCATGGTAGGTTCGAGCGCGTTGATGGTGCTAACGGTCTGGGTATATTGCTTGATCAGCCGGTCATTGCGGCTGCCGAAAATTTTTCTGACGAGCTTGGTAATCATGAACGCTTCAATAAAAAATAAGGCGCAAAAAATTGGGAGGCACTAAAAGCCTCCCGTTGGTCTTTATCCGGGAACTTGCAGGTAACGCACCGGATTTTGTGGCGCGCCGTTGCTCAATATCTCGAAGTGCAGATGTGGACCTGTGGACCGGCCGGTGGTTCCCACCTCTCCAATCTTCTGTCCCTGCAAGACGAGGTCGCCAGTCTTGACCAAGCGCTTCGAGGCATGGGCATAGCGGCTAATCAGGCCGTTGCCGTGGTCGATGGCAATCATATTACCATATTGAGGGTGAATGTCTGAGTAAACCACCACCCCGCCGGCGGCGGCTTTGATGGGCGTGCCGACCGCGGCCATGAAGTCCACGCCTTCGTGCATTGCCTGCTTGCCGCTGAACGGATCGAGACGCCAGCCGTAATTGGAAGAGAACCAGCCTGTCGATACCGGAAACAGTGACGGGAAGGCGCTCTGCTTCACTTGCTCGCGCAGGGTCAGGGCTTCCAGGACGCTCAGGCCGTCTGCGCGCGCATCGAGTTGTTTCGCGAATCTTTCCAGTTCCTGCTCGAGTTGCTGCGGGTTCAGCTGATATTGCATCAGTCTCGGTTCAGGTCCGCCCTGGCCTGGCTTCTGGCTGAAATCGAATTCTTTTTCCGGCAGGTTGAAATGCTTGGCGAGGCGCCCCCCTAGCGCGTTCAGGCGGAAAACCTGGGCTTGCAGCTGACCCAGTCGCGCGGCCATGGTGTTGAGGTTTTCCTGCAGGTAGACGCGATTTTGCGCCCGATTCAACGGCGACGGTATTCCGTCCCGGGAAAGCGTGAAATAATACAGGCCGAAGGCGATGAGAATCGGCAACATCAGCCATCCCAGCAACAGCATCATGATGTGGCGGTGACCCAGGGAGATGCTTTTTCCCCTGGTCAGGCTATCCGAAACGAAAATAATGTTCACGAGGCAAAATCCTCCATGAGCGCACGCAAGCTCCAGTCCTATTTTGGCGCAACGGCCACCCTTGCCGCTTTGGCCGGTCAGGCCGAACGCGTGCGCGTATTGCAGCAGCATTGGGATCAGGTCGCGCCGCCGCCTTTAAATCTGATGTGCAAGGTGAGCGGCTTGCAGGACCACATTCTGGTGCTCTATGCAAACAATGGCGCCATTGCTGCCAAGGTGCGGCAGCTTGCGCCGACTATGCTGGATAAATTAAAAAAAATGGGCCTTGAGGTTACTGCAATTCAGGTGCGAGTGCAAGTGAACCCCCCGGCGCCGGAGCGAAAGCCGGTAAAGAGCCTGCAGCTTGGTTCTGCGGGCATGGACAGCTTGCGTCAACTGGCTGAGCGGCTGGAGGTGTCGCCCCTCAGGCAGGCGCTGGAGCGCATGCTAGAGAGGCACACGAAATAGCACGATGCGCCCCATCATGATCAGGGCGCCAACTATCAGTAGCAATACCACGGAGAATTTGAGGATTTGCCACGCCAGGCGCAGGTAACGGCGGTCGCGGCGCAGCAGGGACAGGAGCAGGGCGATGCCGACTCCCGTCAGCGCCAGAATGATGGCAATCCGGAGGGCGATCAAGCCGTTTGGTTGTGAAGTTGAATCAGGGCGCTTGGCGCTTCTTCTGCCCGGTCGAACGTGGCGTATTCCCAAGCCTCCGCGTCGGCAAGCAGGGTGCGTAACAGGCGGTTATTGAGGGCGTGCCCCGATTTGAACGCGGTGAAGGCGCCGATCAGCGGGTAGCCCAGCAGGTAAAGGTCGCCGATTGCGTCAAGCACCTTGTGTTTGACGAACTCATCTTCATAACGCAGGCCGTCGCTGTTGAGGACACGGTATTCGTCCATCACGATGGCGTTGTCCATGCTGCCGCCGAGTGCCAGGCCGTGAGTGCGCAAGGTTTCCACGTCCTGCATGAAGCCGAAGGTGCGTGCGCGGGAAATATCCTTGACGAAGGAGGCCTGGGCCAGATCGAGCGTGATGGACTGGCTCGATGTTTCGAATACCGGGTGGTCGAACGCGATAGTGAAGCTCAGCTTGAAGCCGTTGTAGGGCTCGAAGCGCACCCATTTGTCGCCATCGTGTACTTCCACGGCCTTCTTGATACGGATGTATTTCTTGGCAGCGTTCTGTTCTTCGATTCCCGCAGACTGGAGCAGGAACACGAACGGCGAGGCGGATCCGTCCATGATCGGCACTTCGCCGGCGGACAGGTCCACGTAGAGATTGTCGATGCCCAGGCCGGCGAGGGCGGCCATCAGATGCTCCACGGTGGACACCTTTGCACCATTATGTTCCAGCGTGGACGACAGGCGGGTGTCGCCCACGCTGTCCGGCGTGGCCTTGATTTCCACTGGCTGGGGCAGGTCAACGCGCCGAAACACGATGCCGGTATTGGGGGCGGCCGGGCGCAGGGTGAGATAGACCTTCTCGCCTGTATGCAAGCCAACCCCGGTTGCCCGGATCATGTTTTTCAAGGTGCGTTGTTTGATCATGTCGTTTGCCCGTGGTGAGCGGTAAAGGTTTCGTCGGAAGTATACGTTCTTAGCGCTTGAACATCAACAGCTTATAAGGACATCGTCAAGCAAGTCCTGATGTGTCAGACCGTTGCCGGCCTGTGCCCGGTTAGCAGATACTCAAGCAATTCCCGTACCGGCCTGATGGCCTCGCCGAAGGGCAGGCTTTCCGAACCGCGGAAAAATAAGCCCTTGTTGATGTCGCCGCGCAAGGCCGCAGCGAGTTGGGAGTCGATGCAGAACTGCCCCATCTTTGCGACCCCGTCGCGCAATCCGCAATCCGACAGGCAGTCGAGCACCGCAGCGCATTTCGACCGCGACGGGTCGGCGTAACTCATGAGTTTGAACTCGCGCCGCATGTAGTTCTTCAGCCAAGGGGTCAGCACGGCGCGGGCGGGCAGACCGGCGGCGCTCATGAATGTGACGATGTCTTCCGGCTTGGCTTCGGCCAGGACTTTCTTGAAGTTGGGGTGGGCGTCGCCTTCCACGGTCACCGCGAACGGCGTGCCGATCTGTACCGCGCCGGCGCCGAGGCGCAGCAGGTCCTTCACCTTGTCGAAGGTGTTGATGCCCCCGGCGGGAATGAGCGGAATGCGTTCGCGCTCTATGCCGAACTCCCGGAACAATTTGAACACCCCTTCCAGTACGCCGGGAAAGTCGAAGCGCGTGTCGGTAATGTCGTCCGGCTTCGGGGCGCCGAGGTGGCCGCCGGCATAGCGCGGGTGCTCGATAACGATGGCGTCGGGCAGCTTGTTCTTGCGCATCCATTTTTTCAGCACCACGTTGATGCCGCGCACGTCGGAAAGGATCGGGATCAAGGCGACATTGGGGAAGTCGTTGGTCATTTCCGGCAGGTCGAACGGCAGCCCGGCGCCCATCACGATGGCGTCGGCGCCGCTTTCGCATGCTTGGCGCACCAATTGCGGGTGTTCCGTTACCGCCTTCATGACGTTGACCGCGATCATGCCGTTGCCGTTGGCGATGTTCTTCGCGCTTTTGATTTCGCGGTCGAGGGCGGCCAGGTTGGCCTGGTCCATGGCATTCCTGGTTTTCGGATGGGTGGACTGTTCCATCAGGTCGGGGTGGTGGCGCCGCAGGTCGATGCTGGCGATGGTTCCGATCGCGCCTTCCCCTGCGACTGCGCCGGCCAGGCCGTGCGCCGAGACGCCTACGCCCATGCCGCCCTGAACGACGGGGAGCAGTGTTTTGTTCTTGAGTTGCAGTAGGGGAAGGTCGATCCTGATCATGCTGTCTTCGAAATTAAAACAAAAGGGCGGGTATTTTAAACGGGCCTGTGCGCTATGCAAACAAAACTAATTTATGGGAAGGCAGAAGGGGTGTTGCAAGGATGTAAATATTGACAAATATCGTTATAATTGCCGACTTTCTGAATTCAAGGTTAAGGATCAACGAAATGAGCGAGCATCACGAAGAGATGACAAAAACCACGCCGATGCAGGTTGTCTTCGCCAGTGTGGGTGGCCTGGTGCCCCCGCTGATTGCCATTTTCCTGATTGTGCAGCTGGTGCTCAGCATCCAGCACAGCCACGTGAACAAGGAGGCGGATGAAGCTCTGGCCAAGACCGTGGCCGAGCGCATCAAGCCGGTGGGCGAAATGAAAGTCGTGGATGCCAACGCGCCCAAGGTAGTGAAGAGCGGCGAGGAAGTCTTCAAAGCCGTGTGCACCTCCTGCCATACTTCCGGCGCGCTGAATGCGCCCAAGTTCGGCAACAAGGGCGATTGGGGCAAGCGCGTTTCCCAGGGCTACGAGACACTGGTCAAGCATGCCATCGAGGGTATTCGCGCCATGCCGGCGCGCGGCGGCGCAGCTGATCTTTCCGACCTGGAAGTGCAGCGTGCCGTGGTTTACATGGCCAACGCCGGCGGTGCCAAGTTTACTGACCCGAAGTAACGCCATTTGCGGTTAGACCCGGAAGCACGGTGCGCAAGCGCCGTGCTTTTTTATTTCCCTACGCTTATTTTCCCAGCATGGCCCTGATCTGGGCCAAGCGCGCCGAGCCTTCCGCTTTCTGCGCTTCGGGGTCGGTCTCGCCGCGCCCCGCGCCGCGCAAATCCTCCTGGTGCAGTTCGCCGATGAAGCGGCTCGGGTCGCATTTCTGCCATTCCCCGGCCCGCTTGCGCTTGTGGCAGTGGCTGAGGGTGAGCCCCTTCTGCGCGCGCGTGATGCCCACGTACATCAGGCGTCGCTCTTCCTCGATCTGGCCGTTGTCGACGCTTTCTCGGTGGGGCAGGATGCCTTCCTCCACGCCCACCAGGAACACGTGGGGGTATTCCAGTCCCTTGGCGGCATGCAGCGTGGAGAGGCGCACCGCGTCGACATCCTGATCCTCCCTGCTGTCCAGGATGTTGATCAGGGCGATGGTCTGGGTCAGCTCGATCACCGTCTTGCCGTCCTCTTCGCCCTTCTTGTTGATCCAGGCCACGAACTCCAGCACGTTGTTCCATTTGGTCTGCGCCGGGCGATCCTCTTCCTGGTCGAACAGCCAGGCCTCGTAGCCGATAGCGTTGAGCAGGTCGGCCATGACTTCGGCGCAAGGCTCCCGCTCGGCGCGATCGGTGAGGTTGTTGATGAAGTTGCAGAACTCCAGCAGCGGGTGATGCTGCTTAGCGCCCAGCTGGTGCTCCAGGCCGGCCTCGAAGGCTGCGGCGAACAGGCTGATGTGGCGCTCCGCCGCGTAGTTGCCGAGCTTTTCCAGCGTGCCGGTGCCGATGCCGCGCCGCGGCGTGGTCACGGCGCGGATGAAGGCCGGGTCGTCGTCGCTGTTGGCCAGCAGGCGCAGGTAGGCGATGATGTCCTTGATCTCGGTACGGTCGAAAAACGATTGCCCGCCGGAGAGCAGGTAGGGGATTTTCTCGTTGCGCAACTGCTGTTCGAAAATCCGCGCCTGATGGTTGCCGCGGTAAAGGATGGCGTAATCGGCAAAGCGCGTGCGGTTCTGGAACTTGTGCGTCTGCAGGCGCATCACCACGTTCTCCGCCTCCTGCTCGTCGTCTTTCGCCGCCATGACCTGGATCGGATCGCCCAGCCCCAGGTCGCTCCACAGCTTCTTCTCGAACAGCTTGGGATTGTTGGCGATGAGGGTGTTGGCGGCGCGCAGGATGCGCACCGTGGAGCGGTAGTTCTGCTCCAGCTTGATGACCTGCAAATTGGGGAAATCGTTCTGCAGCAAGTGCAGGTTCTCCACATTCGCCCCGCGCCAGGCGTAGATCGCCTGGTCGTCGTCGCCTACCGCGGTGAAGGCGCCGCGGCTGCCGCTCAGCAGCTTGACCAGCTTGTACTGGCAGGTATTGGTGTCCTGGTATTCGTCGATGAGCAGGTAACGCAGCTTGTTGCTCCACTTTTCCAGCGCTTCCGGAACGTTCTCGAACAGTTCCACCGGCAAGCGGATCAGGTCGTCGAAGTCCATCGCCTGGTAGGCGCGCAAGGTGTCCTGGTAAGCCTGGTAAATCTTGGCCAGCTGGCGCTCGGTTTCGTCCTGGGCCGCTTCTGCCGCAGCGGCAGGCGAGAGCATGGCGTTTTTCCAGTTGGAAATGACCGACTGGGCGCGGCGGATTTCCTTCTTGTCCGTGGTTTTCAGGATGTCGTTGAGGATGCCTGCGCTATCCGAGGCGTCGAGCACCGAGAAGCGCGGCTTGTAGCCAAGGTGTTTGGCCTCCTGGCGCAGGATGTGCAGCCCCAGGGAATGGAAAGTGGTGACCGTGAGGCCGCGCGCCGCCTTGCCCTGCAGCAGTTTCCCCACGCGCTCCTGCATCTCCCGCGCCGCCTTGTTGGTGAAAGTGATGGCTGCGATATTGCTGGCGCTGATGCCACAGGTCTCGATCAGGTAGGCGATCTTGTGGGTGATGACGCGCGTCTTGCCGCTCCCCGCGCCCGCCAGCACCAGCAGCGGACCGTCGAGATACTTGACTGCTTCGCGCTGCGGAGGATTGAGTTTGGAAAGCATGGGCGAGGAAGAAAAACCTGGAAACGAGGCGCGATTTTACCATGCTCAGGGTTTTGTTGTTCCTAACAGGCGCTGCATCGTCTGCATGATGCGACGGTCTATTCTGGTTCAGAAAACCGTGTCTGTTCCCGGTTATCCTTACTCGCTCGATAGTATTAATGGCGTGTAGTCGACATGATTATTTCTTTATTTTTAGAGCCCAAATAACAAGGCCGGTCAGTAGTAACAGCAACCCTCCGAAGAACCAACTACGGCCGCCCCCTTTTTGATAATGTTTAGCGTAGTAAGTAACTTGTTCTTGGTATTTAAAAAACATCCAATCCCCAACCAGCATCTGATATACCCTGCCGTCAGCGCTATGCTCGGCAACATCCTCATCCGGCATCCACCAAACCGTAACCAGCTTCCCTGTAAGTTGACTTTTAAAACTTCCCTCCTGCAACTGGCCATTAACACGCAGGTAATAACATGCACTAGGCAGGGTATTGGGTGCATTACACGCCAATCGCAATTTCTTGCCATCACCAAAACGAACTTCGATTTCCCCTCCCGAACTTTTTGATTGCCGCGTGAACGAGAGCGTGCCTTGAGCAATTTCAAGTTGTTCAAAGCGTGGTGGCACATATTCCATAATGGGATTGGTCGGCCACGTTCCAGACGCCCAATAACCCCAAAGCCCCCCCAAAACACTAAGACATAGCTTCAACCATGTTCGTTGGTCTCGAAATAGTGTAAAAAATCTATTCTTGCTAGACAGAACAAAAGGGTCAGCTTCGCTTTGTTTTTTTCTCTTGAACATCATGTTCATAGTGGGTCAGAGGGTGGAGGGGGAATTGAAATGGTAGTTTGGCGCGCACTTGAGTTGGTGCCGCCGTGAGAGGGCCAGTAAAGTTAATCGTCTACTTTACCCACGTCACCACTTCCGCCATGGTCTGGCGGGTTTTGGCCGGTTGCGGGTTGACGCGGTAGCCAAAGGCGACCATCACGGCCAGGCCGTATTTGTCCTGGTCCAGTACCCCCGCTGCAGTCAGCACCGCCTCGGCGTCGCGGAAGTCGTAGCCCTCTATCGGGCAGGAGTCGATTCCGATCATGGCGGCTGCGCTCATCATGTTTCCCAGGGCGATGTAGGCCTGCTTGCATGACCAGTCGAACAGGGCGCGCGGGCTTTCCAACAGGCGGAAATCGGATTCCTGGAATTTCTGGTACTTGGCGCGTTTCTTTTCGACGACGTCGGCGGGCAGTTTTTGCACCGTGCGCATGAAATTGTCGATGTATGCGGAATCGAAACGCATGTCGTCCTTGCGGCACAGGATGACCATGAAGTGGCTCGAGCTCGGCAGCGTTCCCTGGGCGCCCCAGGTCACTTCCCTGAGTTTGGCGCGCAGCTCCGGGGTCTGGATGACGACGAAGTGCCAGGGTTCGAAGCCGAAAGAGCAGGGGGAGAGGCGGCCGGTTTCGAGAATGAAGTCGAAATCCTCGGCGGGAATTTTCTTCTCCGCGTCGAATTGCTTGCAGGCGTGGCGAAACTGGAAGGCGGACAGGATGTCTTGTTGGGTGCTCATGTGCTTAATTCCATTGATTTAAGGATGTTCGCCTGAACTGGTAAAACAGGCGCCTATTTTTTGCTGAGCTTGATTTCACGGTTCCTTGTCGGTCAAGGCTTTACCGCCCGCGCCCGCATAAAACACCACGATCCTGACCGGCGTCGTGCCGATATTGCGGCCATTGTGGAGCGTATCGACCACTTCCGCGATGGCTTCGCCGGCCTGAAACCGCCTTGTCTGGCCATCTTTCAGCGCGACTTCGAGCGTCCCTTCCAGAATCACCCCGAAAGACGGCACGGGATGCAGATGCCAGCCGGTTTCCCCGCCGGGTGCGATTTCGATCATCAGGCCGGTGATTTCGGCGTCACCGGCAGGGTAGGCAAGCGACTTCCCGTTCCAGCTTTTGTCCGTCTTGAGTAGCGGTGCTACCTTTACGGCGGCGGTTTCCTCCAGTGCGAGCGCATGGAGTGGCAAGCAGAGCAAACATATGGCCCAGATAAATCCGCGCATGGCAATGACCCTAATAAATCAACGTTTTCCCAACAGGCTCTGCACCGTCTGCATGATGTCGGCGGGCAGGACCACGGTCTTGCTGTTGGCGGACGAGGCCAGTTCGCGCATGGCCTGGATGTATTTTTCGCCCAGCAGGTAATAGGCGGGAAACTCGCGGTCCGGGATCGATTCCGTCACGCGCTTGATCGCTTCCGCCGCGCCCTGCGCCAGCACGATCTGCGCCTGGGCGTCGCGCTTGGCGGCTTCGAGGCGGGCTTCGGCTTCGAGGATGGCGGCCTGTTTGTCGCCCTCCGCCTTGGTGACGGTGGCCTTGCGCTCCCGCTCCGCCGCGGCCTGGCGTTCCATGGAGTCCTGCATCGAGGGAGAGGGCTTGATGTCCTGGATTTCGACCGATTTCAGCGTCAGGCCCCAGTCCGCCACGTCGTCGGAAATGGATTCCTTGAGGCGCACCTTGATCTGCTCGCGCGACGACAGCGCCTGGTCCAGCTCCATCTCGCCGACGATGGAGCGCAGCGTGGTCTGGATGATGTTGACGATGGCCAGCTCGAAGCTGGTGACGCCGTACACGGCGTTCTGCGTGTCCGTCACCTTGACGAAGGCGATGGCGTTGACGACCAGCACGGCGTTGTCCTTGGTGATGACTTCCTGCTGCGGGATGTCGAGGATCAGGTCCTTGGTGGGCACCTTGTAACCGACGCGGTCGATGTAGGGAATCAGCAGGTGCAGGCCGGGCAGCATGGTGCTGTGGTATTTGCCCAGCCGCTCCACCACCCATTCCTCGCCCTGCGGCACGATGCGCACGCCCTTGGCCACGGTGACGGCGACGAAGATGAAAAATATGATGCCTAAAAAAGTCAGTTCCATGCGGTTCTCCTTATTTTCTTGAAACTTTGAGTGTTTGGCCCATGACGGCGACGATGCGCGCCCGTTCCCCTGCGGGAATGGTTTCGTCGGCGATCACCGGCCAGGTTTCCGAACCGAGGATCGGTTTCTGGAACCTGATCTGGCCCTTGGCGAGTTCCGACACTTCCTTGACGATCAGGCCGGTTTCGCCGAGAAAAACGTCCTGGGACATCCCCGCCTTGGTGCGGTCTGGGTTCTTGAAATAGCGGAACCAGAAATACACCATCGCGCCCGAGGTCACGCCCCACAGCGTGAACTGGGCGGCCAGCGAGATCGGCGCCAGCAGCATGATGACCCCGATGAGCAGGGCGCTGAGGCCGAACCAGATGATGAAAAAAGAGGGTATGGCCAGTTCCAGCAGGATCAGCAGCATGCCGCCCGCGATCCAGTGCCACCATGCGATTTCCATTTGTCCTCCGCCATGCCCGGTTAAAATGTCTGCTACACATTAGCAAAGAATTCGCCAAAACAATATGTCTACTTATGCCATCGGAGATTTGCAGGGTTGCCATGCCGCCCTGGAAAAGCTCCTCGAACACATCGAATTCGACCCCGCACGCGACAAGATCTGGCTGGTGGGTGACCTGGTCAACCGCGGCTCGGCATCCGCCGCCGTGCTGCGCTGGGCCATGGGCCTGGGCGACGCGCTGGTCACGGTGCTGGGGAACCACGACCTGCACACCCTGGCGGTAGCGGAAGGGTTCGTGCCGCTGCACCGCAGCGACACCATCCAGGATATCTTGCAGGCACCCGACCGGGACGAGCTGCTTGGCTGGTTGCGCCGCCAGCCGCTGGCTTATGGCGAGAACGGCTACCTTCTGGTGCACGCCGGGCTGCTGCCGCAATGGACGCCGCAACAGGCGCTGGCACTGGCGGGCGAAGTGCAGGAGGTGTTGCGCGGCGACCATTACCGCGACTTTTTTGCCCATATGTACGGCAACGAACCGCGCCGGTGGCATGAAGAGCTGCACGGCATGAGCCGCTTGCGGCTGATCACCAACGCCATGACCCGGCTGCGTTTTTGCAGCGCGGAAGGTGAAATCGATTTCGCCCACAAGGGACCGCCAGGGAGCCAGCCTGCGGAACTGATGCCGTGGTTCGATGTGCCGGGGCGCGCCAGCAGTGACGCGACGGTCATTTTCGGCCATTGGTCGGCGCTGGGCGCCTTGCTGCGCCCCAATCTGGCGGCGCTGGACAGCGGCTGCCTGTGGAGCGGCGAGCTTAGTGCGCTGCGGCTGGAGGATCGCCGGCTGTTCCAGCTGCCGTGCGCCGGCCTGCCGGGTACAAAGCGCTGGAAATAGCCTGTTCGGCCTGGTGCGCCAGTTCCCTGCGCTGCTTGCCGCTGCTGGCAATGGGTTCGAGGAAGAGCAGCTCCGCCCGGATTGCCTTGCGCGCCAGGATGTTGCGCAGCGAGTCCATCATCGACATGTCGCCGTAATAGGCTGGTTCAATGTCGGCGCCGCCGTCGGGCAGGACGTAGCGCAGCGCCACCGGGCGTATTTCGGATTGGGCGTTGATCGCCGCCTGCAGCAGGGAAGACAGGAAAGGCTTGATGTGGGTGCCGTCGGTGGTCGTGCCTTCGGGGAAGAACGCCACGCAATCGCCGCCGGCCAGCGCGGCCGTGACCGCGTCGTTGACCCGCGCCGTGTCGCGGCGCCTGCCGCGTTCCAGGAACAGCGTGCCGGTGAATACCGCCAGCCAGCCCACCACCGGCCAGCTGCGGACTTCGGCCTTGGAGACGAAGCGCAGGGGGCGCACCGCGTTGAGCAGGTAGATGTCCAGCCAGGACACATGGTTGGAAACCAGCAGCACATTGCGGCTGGCAACTTCAGGCGGATTGCCGCGTATTTCCAGCCGCACGCCGAGCAGGCCCAGCAGGCTGCGCGACCATTCCCGCGTGAGCGTCATGCGCAAGCCCGTGCTGCCCCAGGGCAGCACCAGGAAGGCAGTCAGCACCCCGCGCAGGATGTGCAGCCCTAGCCTGAAGAGGCGCCACGCCCGCACGATGCGGGACGTATATTTCATTACTCGAAGCTGGTGCCGAACTGCTGCTTGAACAGGGCGGAAATTTCTTCGCGCGAGTGGACGTGGTTCTGCCCACCGCGGCTGGCGATTTTGAGGGAGCCCATCAGACCGGCGAGGCGGCCGGTCATTTCCCAGTCCATGCCGTTCACGATGCCGTAGAGCAGACCTGCGCGGTAGGCGTCGCCGCAGCCGGTGGGGTCCACCACCTGGGCTGCTTCGACGCAGGGGATTTCCAGCATCTTGCCGCCGGTGTAAATCACTGAACCTTTGGCGCCCAGCGTGACGATGAGGGCGCGCACTTCGCCGGCCAGTTGCTCCAGCGTCTTGCCGGTGCGCTCCTGCAGCAGCTTGGCTTCGTAATCGTTGAGCGCGACATAGTCGGCCAGGGCGACGAAATCCATGAGTTCGGCGCCGTTGAACATGGGCAGCCCCTGGCCGGGGTCGAACACGAACGGCACGCCGGCTTCGTGGAATTCCCGCGCATGCTGCAGCATGCCGTCGCGACCGTCCGGGGCGACGATGCCGAGCGCGACGTTGCTGGCGTCATGCACGTGGTTGTGGTGGGAAAAGCTCATGGCGCCGGGGTGGAAGGCGGTGATCTGGTTGTCGTCCAGGTCGGTGGTGATGAAGGCCTGGGCGGTGTAGGAGCCGCTGACCCGACGCACGTGGGTTTGCACCAGTTCGAGTCTTTCCAGCCGCTGCGCATAGGGTTCAAAGTCGTCGCCCACCGCGGCCATGATGAGCGGCTTGCCGCCCAGCAACTGGAGGTTGTAGGCGATGTTGCCGGCGCAGCCGCCGAATTCGCGCCGCATGTCGGGCACCAGGAAGGCCACGTTCAGAATGTGGATCTGTTCGGGCAGGATGTGGTTTTTGAACTGGTCGTGGAACACCATGATGCTGTCGTAGGCCAGCGAGCCGCAAATCAATGTATTCATTTTTCTTTCTCGGGTTTTTGTTCAAGGTTCTTGGGCGATGCGGAGCAGGCCTTCCAGCACCAGGTTGTCTGCGGGCTGGACTGGAATGCTCAATAAAGGCAGCAGAATATCCATATCGCCGCCGCTGAGCAAACAGACCGGCTGCGTTTCCAGTTGCCGGAAGGAATGTTCGATCGCGCCGACGATTGCGTTGGCCGCGCCGCTGAACATGGCATCGGCGGTGTTGTCGGGAAATGTCGCGAACTTGCCGTGCTGTTGCGGCGTCAGGCTGGCGGTATTGCGTGCCAGGGAATCCAGCATCAGGGCCAAGCCAGGGAGGATCAGCCCGCCGCGGAAGCGGCCATCGGCGCCAAGCGCGTCGATGGTGACGGCAGTGCCGATCTGGACCACCAGCACGTCACGTTCGGGGTATAAATGGCGCGCGGCGATCAGTGCTGCCCAGCGGTCGCTGCCGAGTTGATGCGGCGTGGCATAGCCGTTGCGAACGCCACATTGCTCCGGCTGGGCCTGAACGATGTGGGGCGTCATCTTCCATATGGCGCACACAGTTTCGATTGCCTGCGCCGCAGCGCTCCCGGCAACGTTGGAAGCAATGATTTTTTTCGGCGCGGGCAGCTTGCCCAGCTGGCTGTCCAGATGCGGCTGGGCGGTGGCTGTCCAGCCCTGCGCCAGCCAGCGGCCGCTGACGTACAGGCCCCATTTGATGCGGCTGTTGCCGGCATCGATGGCAAGAATACTCATGCGTCGCTCCGCATGCTGACTTCTCCCGAAGTGAAACGGCGTTCCCCGTCTGCGTCGCGTACCAGCAGTGCGCCGTCGTCTGCTACGCCCGAAACTGTGCCGTGGTGCGTGCTGCCGTCCGGCATCAGCATGCGCACCGGTTGTTGGTGGTAAGCGTGGTGGCGGCTCCATTCCTCGCGCAGGGCAGCGAAACCGTGCGCTTCGAACTGCTGCAGCACGTCGCCGAGATGGCCCAGAATCAGAGCCAGCAGCTGGCTCCTGGTCGGGAGGTCCGGCGCCAGCGCAGCGAGGTCGATTGCCGCCTGGTCGATATTTTCCCTGGCCTGGTCGGAAAGTTTCAGGTTCAAGCCGATGCCGATGACGGCGGCGCTGGGGCCCAGCATATCGCCCTGCAGTTCGATCAGAATGCCGGCGAGCTTGCTGTTTTCGTGCAGCACGTCGTTCGGCCATTTGAGGCGGGCGGTCGATATGCCTGCCTGATGCAGTGCGCGCATCAAGGCCACGCCCACGGCCAGGCTGAGGCCGGAAAGATAGGAGGCGCCCTGGTTGAAGCGCCACAGCAGGGAAAAAGTCAGGCTGCCGCCCAGGCTCGCATGCCATGTGCGGCCGCGCCTACCCCTTCCTCCAGTCTGCAGTTCCACGGCGATGCAGCTGCCGTGCCCCGCACCCAGCGCGGCTTTCTGCATCAGGATGCTATTGCTGGAGGCCGCCGTTTCCATTACTTCCAGGTCGAACAGGGCGGCCTTGTCGCCCAGCGCGGATTCAACTGCCGCGGCATCGAGCCAGTGCAGCGGCTCGGCCAGGCGGTAGCCGCGTCCCGCCAGGCGAAACAGCCTGATGCCGTGGCGATCCAGGTCGCGCAGTGCCTGCCACACGGAAGCGCGGGAAATGTTCAGCTCGCGCGCGATCTGCTCTCCGGAGCGGAACTCGTCGCTGGAAAGCTGGCGCAGGACGGTAAAGGCGAGGGGTTTCAAGTCGCGTAAAAATCAGCCGAACGTGCCGGACTCTTCCGAGAACAGCCCGCTCAGGCCTTTCTTGAGCAAGGCCAGGGCGTTGGGTATCTCGATTTCCACGACCTGGTCGATGGTCCACGATTGGTCCCGTGCGGGCATCAGTTCGAGCACCTTGCCGCCGAGGAAGCGGCGCTGGGGATAGTTGGGCTCGCCATTCTCGTAGTCGAAAGTGGCGTAGTCCGCGAGCCGCTCGTTGAGCGTGTTGATGAAGCCGGCTTGGTAACCGCCGGGCGTCGCGCCCAGAAAAGCATTCTGGTTGTCTTCGAGGATTTCGGCCAGACGCTTGGCGATGGCCCCGATCAGGGCGGCCCGGTAGTCCTCGTCCACGCGGCCGTAAACGAAGCGGTCGGTGTATTGAATGAGAAAGGCCAGGTACTCGGCGATCATGGCGAAGCCCTGTTCTTGCGAGGCGATCTGGAATTTTTCCTGCTGCATGTGGCTGACTTTTTCTTCCGCCACACGCCAGATCAGCGAAGCGATGACCGTAGCCACCTGTTGCGGGCTCTTGGCGCCGTCGCTTCTGTTGTGCCACTGGCTTCTTACGCGTATTGCCATGTTGTTACTCTTCTCCTGTTTGCAGCGGGATGAAATTATTCATCACCGGTTTCCACCGGTCTGGCCGGATCGGTAATCCACTCGCTCCACGAGCCGGGATAGAGGCGCGCACCTTTGAGTCCGGCGTGTTCCATGGCGATCAGGCTGTGGCAGGCGGTGACGCCGGAGCCGCACAGGTGCACTACGCGATTCGGTTCGACTCCATCGAGCAGATCAAGGTAGGTGGCACGCAATTCCTCGGCGGACATGAAGGTGCTGTCTATGTCGAGGTTGTCCTCGAAGGGGAAGTTCACGCTGCCGGGAATATGTCCGGCCACCTTGTCCAGCGGCTCGCGTTCCCCGCTGAAGCGCTCCTCGGAGCGGGCGTCGATCAGCAGGCACTGATTGTTGTCGAGCGCCTTTTCGATACACTCGGCATCCACCCACATTTCCTTGTCGGGGTGGGCCTCGAAGTTGGCCTGGACAATCACGGGCAGCTCTGTGGCGAGCGGACTTTTATGTTTTATCCAGCGCTGGATGCCGCCGTCGAGCAAGGCCACCGCGTCGTGGCCGAGCCAGCGCAGCAGCCACCACATACGGCCGGCCATGGCGCCGAAACTGTCGTCGTAAACCACGACCTGCCTGCTGCTGTCCACGCCCCACAGCCCGAGTTTTCTAGCCAGCACGGCGGGGTCGGGCAAGGGGTGACGGCCGCTGGTGGCGGTCACTTCAGACGACAAATCATCATTGAGGTGGGCGTAGCGCGCACCGGGAATGTGTCCGGCCAGATAGGCGCGGTAGCCGGAAGCGGGATCGGTTAGGGTGAAGCGGCAATCGAAAACGATCCACTCGGGATCATCGATGTGTTGCGCGAGTTGGTCGGCGCTGATGAGAGTGGTGTATTTCATAGGCAATCAGCTAACAGCTGTCAGCCATCAGCCTGCGCCGGACGATTGGGCTGAGGGCTGATAGCTGACGGCTGGGTTTAGTAGCCGCCTTTGCCGAAAGGCTTCGGCAGGCCGGCAATTTTCGCCGACTGACGGTTGGGTTGCATGGGGAACAGGACGTAGAGATGCTTTTTCCAGTCCGTGCCGGGATGGTCGGCATCGAAGTCTTTGCACATGTTGCGGAAGTTGGGGGTCTGGCCTTCTTCCTTGTACTTGTCGCGCATGTAATTGACCACCGTCCAGTGCTCGTCGGTCAGCTTCAGGCCTTCGGCTTCGGCGATGACGTTTACCACTTCATCGCTGTAATCCGGCTCAAGCAGAAAGCCATCATCGTCCGTTTCCAGTTCGGTGCCATTTACGACGTACCCCATAATTCTCTCCTTTGATTTAAGGTCGTTGATTAAAAAATTACGCTCAAGTGAGCGCTGTAATGGATTTGTGAGGGATAAATATACCGCAACCCATCTTTCGGTGCTTGCCCAAACCTTGTTGTTGGACAAGCAGCGAGTGCTCAACCGGTAGGCCGTGCAGCATCAAGCTGAAGCCGCTGACCGTGCCGTCCGGCGTTTTAAGAGTCTGGCGTTTGCCGCAGATAAAGCGCGAGTCGATTTCCAGTTCATCCAGCAGACGAATAATATCATTGGTAAAGTCAACTTCGTCTTCGCTGCCAGTGGTGACGCAGTGGGCGAACAGCGGCGTGTGTCGCGTTAGCGGTCGAGCCTTGGCGGCGCCGATTTCAAGCGTGTTTCCGCCAAGTTGAATTGCTTGTCCAGACAGCTTCGAAAGGTCGGCCACGCGGGCGGCGGCAATGCGCACCACCAGCTTGGCGCGACGGTTGAGAATCAGTTCACCGTGACCGGTGTCGGCGCCATGAATGGGGTGAATGCCGCCCAGCGCTTCCTCCGCAAACCAGGGTAACAGGCGAGTCAGTTCAAGAAAAAGATCGTAGCCGTGATCGATAGGCAATACGCTACCCTTGAGGTCGAACTGAATGTCTGTGACGAGTGATTCGTCAATGGCGCGAGATTCGGGGTGATATGCTAGCCAGCCGATTTCGTCACTCCTTGTTCCTGTGATTTTGCCCAGTCAAGCAAGGCATTGCCCCAATGTTGAGCGGTTTCCTTGTCAATCTCAAAAATCGTGAAGCGCTTTATCTCGCGAATGCGAAGTCGCAACGTGCAGAAACCGGCCTCGTGGTTGACTTGTTGCAACTCGATTTCCTGTCGATACGGTGTTGCCAGAAATTTGTCGAATTTGATAAATTCGTCCATAATACTTGACTCGGTTTGACTCGGGTTTGAGAGCGCCAGATTATAACGACAGATAGGTTCAGGTCGCTAATCTGCAAGTGGCATAGCCCATATGGGTAGTATATCGATACTGCCAATGGCGTACATCGATACTCCCTGCTAAGAGTTGGGGTAGCCGTGAAGAATGATAGATATAAAAAATGTAACAGTTGTAATATTCATGCCAACTGCTGAAGTTCGAACGAGCTGCTGGTAACCAAGCAGCAAGCTCGTGAACGCAGTAAGAGTTACGTACCTAAAGTTGAAGCATAAATCGAGATGGCTGGAGCCGGAAAAAACCGGCACCGCCGGCCGTAATTTTTTTTTGGAGAACATCTATGGCTAAAAAAATGCACGATACGCCGAACCTGGACCAGCTCGAGAGCGGTCCATGGCCTAGTTTTGTGACCGGTCTGAAGCGCGAAGCAGCGAAGAAGGACATCATGGTTGACCTGATGGGTCAACTGGAAGAGTCCTACAAAACCAAAAAGGGTTTCTGGAAGGGTGGTACGGTTGGCGTGTTCGGCTACGGTGGCGGCATTATTCCCCGCTTCACTGAACTCAAGGATGCAAACGAGCAGCCAATGTTCCCGGATGCCGCCGAGTTTCATACCATTCGTCTGCAACCCCCTGCAGGCATGCACTACGACACCAAGACCCTGCGTCAGTTCTGCGACATCTGGGACAAGTATGGTTCCGGCCTGATCGCGTTCCACGGCCAGTCCGGCGACATCATGTTCCAGGGTTGTACCACTGCCAACGTGCAGCCGGCCTGGGAAGAGCTCAATGAAATGGGCTTCGACTTGGGTGGTGCCGGTCCTGCGCTGCGTACTTCCATGTCCTGCGTGGGTGCTGCGCGTTGCGAAATGTCCTGCTACGACGAAGCCAAGGCGCTGCGTACCGTGATCAATAACAATATTGATGACATGCATCGCCCCGCCCTGCCGTACAAGTTCAAGTTCAAGTTCTCCGGTTGCCCGAATGACTGCACCAACGCAATTCAGCGTTCCGATATGGCTACCATCGGTACCTGGCGCGACAACATCCAGGTCAACGAAGGCATCGCTCGTGACTATATGAAGAGCCACGGCATGGACAAGCTGGTGAACGATGTCATCAGCAAGTGCCCGACTCGTGCCATTACCCTGCGTAACAAAGCTGAGGCCGTAACCAGCGGCAGCATTTCTACTGTTGCAGTTGATGATCAGCACGTTCTGCAAATCGAAAATCACGATTGCGTGCGCTGCATGCACTGCCTGAACGTGATGCCGGGTGCCTTGTTGCCAGGTAAAGACAAGGGTGTGACCATCCTCGTTGGTGGTAAGAGTGTTCTGAAGATCGGTGCCTCCATGGGTACTGTGGTGATCCCGTTCATGAAGCTCGAAAGCGAAGATGATTTCGAGGCGCTGAATGATCTGTCCCGCAACATTCTCGATTTCTTTGCTGAAAATGCGCTGGAACACGAGCGTACCGGCGAGATGATCGAGCGTATCGGTCTGGTCAATTTCCTCGAAGGTCTGGATATCGAGATTGATCCCTCCATGATCGTGCATCCGCGTACCAATCCGTATGTGCGTATGGATGATTGGGATGAAGAAGCCGAGAAGTGGAACGAGCGCAAGTCTGCTGCTTAATTGCCACGCTGTATTGGGTTGAATAGTTAATTTTGGAGAGTAAATAATGGCTGAATTACGTGCACCTGATGAGTGCGGCGTACCTGATCCTGCGCCTTTCATGCACCCGATCATGAACAAGAACTACGGCAAGTGGGTGTTCCATTCCCACCCCAAGCCGGGTGTTCTGTATCACCGTGCAGCGAGTGGCGACGAGTTGTGGACCGTTAAGTGCGGCACCGCACGTCAGATGGACCTCTATACCATCCGCCTGCTGTGCGATATCGCCGACAAGCATTCCGACGGTCACTTGCGCTTTACCGCTCGCAGCAACGTCGAATTCGGTTTGACCGATGCGAGCAAGATCGAGCCGCTGATCGCTGATCTGGGCAAGCATGGTTTCCCCGTGGGCGGCACAGCGAACTCCGTTTCCATGATCGCGCACACCCAGGGATGGCTGCATTGCGACATCCCCGGCACGGATGCTTCCGGTGTGGTGAAAGCGCTGATGGACGAATTGCACGAAGAATTCATCAAGTGCGAAATGCCTAACCGCGTCAAGCTGTCCACCTCCTGCTGCGAAATTAACTGCGGCGGTCAGGCTGACATCGCGATCATCGTGCAGCACACCAAGCCGCCGAAGATCAACCACGACCTGGTGGCCAACGTATGCGAGCGTCCTTCCGTTGTGGCTCGTTGCCCGGTTGCTGCGATTCGTCCTGCGCTGGTAAATGGCAAGCCTTCCCTGGAAGTGGACGAGAAGAAGTGCATTTGCTGCGGCGCATGCTTCCCGCCTTGCCCGCCGATGCAGATCAACGATCCCGAGCACTCCAAGATTGCGATCTGGGTGGGTGGCAAGAACTCCAATGCCCGCTCCAAACCGACTTTCCACAAGCTGGTCGCTTCCGGCCTGCCGAACAATGCGCCGCGCTGGCCAGAAGTCGGTGCCGTGGTAAAGAACATCCTGGCTGTGTACAAGGCCGATGCTCAACCTTGGGAGCGTATCGCTGACTGGATCGACCGTATTGGCTGGCCGCGTTTCTTCGAAAAGACCGGTTTGCCGTTCACCAAGTTCCATATCGATGACTGGCGCGGTGCACGTAACAGTCTGAATGCCTCGACTCACATCAGGTTCTAATTGGGCGTAATCCCCGTCACTGCTTTGTTAAGCGGTGACGGATTTATTTCTACTTTGTAATTTATTGATACAGGACATTCAGGGATGAAATTCGGAATTTTGATTAATGAAGGTCCCTATAACCATCAGGCCGCCGACTCTGCATATCAGTTCTGCAAAGCCGCACTTGATAAGGGGCATGAAATTGATCGCGTGTTCTTTTACCACGATGGTGTGAACAACGCGACTAAACTCACAGAGCCGCCGCAGGACGACCGTAATATCGTTCAGCGCTGGAGCAAACTGGCTGAAGAGCATGGCGTGGATCTGGTGGTATGCGTAGCTGCCGCCTTGCGTCGCGGTATCGTGGACGACAATCTGGCCGCGGGATTCAGGATTTCCGGCTTGGGACAATTGGTCGAGTCCGGCATTCGCTCGGATCGTCTCGTGACCTTTGGCGACTAAGAGGGAGTGATTTATGACTGAAAGTACGGGTGGGATCGATATGGAAGATGACGCTTCCGGGACTATTAAGAAATTCGCCTTTATCAACCGCAAAGCGCCCTATGGCACGATCTACGCATTGGAATCTCTCGAGGTCGTGCTGATCAGCGCAGCGTTTGATCAGGATGTGAGCCTGGTGTTCGCAGACGACGGCGTCTACCAGCTCAAGAAGGGCCAGGCTACCAAAGCGGTTGGGATGAAAAACTTTTCTCCTACCTATCGCGCCCTGGAAGGCTACGACATCGAAAAACTGTATGTCGAGAAGGAGTCCATGGAAGCCCGCGGGTTGACGGCTGACGATCTGATCGTTGACGTTGAAGTGCTGGGTGCGGCTGAATTGGCTGCCTTGCTCGAAGAGCAAGACGTGGTTCTGAGTTTCTAGGAAGGGGATGCAGATGTTGCACATCGTTAACAAATCACCGCTGGACAGAAATGCTCTCGATAGCGCCTTGCGCATGGCCAAGCCGGGTAGCACCATTCTTCTTATCGAAGATGGAATCTATGCCGTGACCAAGGGAAACAAAGCCGAAGGCGCGATCAGGGAAGCCATGAAAACCGTGACTGTCAGCGCGCTATGGCCTGATCTGGAAGCGCGTGGCATGCAGGATACCGTTATTGACGGTGTAAAGCAGGTTGACTACAGCGGGTTCGTGGACCTGGTTGCGGAAAGCAGTTCCGTCATGTCCTGGTTGTAATAATTTTAGTTTTTTGATCCAAGGAGAAATAAATGGGCTTCGAAATCAACGGCAAGACCTACGAAACAGACGAAGAAGGCTATCTGGTTAACCTGGCTGAGTGGGACGAAGAAGCAGCCAAGTACCTGGCCATCGAAGAAAAAGTCGAGATGACCGAATCGCACTGGGAAGTGATCAACTTCCTGCGCGAGTACTACAACGACTACCAAATCGCACCGGCTGTGCGCGTGCTGACCAAAGCGATCGGCAAAAAGCTCGGGCCGGAAAAGGGCAACAGCAAGTACCTGTACGAACTGTTCCCTTACGGACCTGCCAAGCAAGCCTGTAAAATTGCTGGCCTGCCGAAGCCTACCGGCTGCATCTAAGCTTTAGAAATAAGGCATACGGAGCGCCGCGGCCCAATCAAGGTCGCGGCGTACCTGGCCTCCCAGAATAATTGCGGCAAGCGCATGCTTGTCGATTGAATGCTACTCCCAGGGGATGTACATGTCGTTACTGACCGTACTGTTTGCGTGCATGTTTTACGCCGCCACTGCATTGCTGGTGTTCGGGTTGTTTTTTAAAATCCGCAGTTATGCCCGCACGCCTGCACCTTTGAAGATACCAACTACGCCCGCGCCGACAACCAAGACGGGTGTGGTGTTGCGCATGACGCGCGAAGTGACGTTGTTTGAAAGTCTCTTCAAATCCAATAAATGGATTTGGCTGTTTGGATATATGTTTCACGCTGCGTTGTTGTTGGTGGTATTGCGCCATCTGCGCTATTTCACAGAACCGGTATGGTTCTGGGTGGATATTGTCCAGCCTTTCGGAATCTACGCAGGTTTTGCCATGGTGGCGGGGCTGGGTGGACTGTGGGCGCGCCGTTTCCTGGTCGACCGCGTGCGCTATATTTCCACTCCGTCGGATCACCTTATTCTTGCGCTGCTGGTCGCGATTGGCATTACAGGACTCGGCATGAAGTTTGTCGCCCACACCGATATCATCGCCGTCAAAGAATTCATGCTTGGCTTGATGGTGTTCGACTTGCAGCCGCTACCAGCTGACCCGGTGCTTCTGGTCCATCTCACGCTAGTAGCCTTGTTGATGACCATTTTCCCGATCAGCAAGCTGTTGCATGCGCCGGGTATTTTCTTCAGCCCGACTCGCAATCAGACGGATGATCCACGTGACCGTCGCCATATATCGGCATGGGCGGCAAAGCTGGAATCCGGTGCGTCATCCAAGTCCGAAGCGTAATTTGCTGTCGGTCCGGTATTAGCAAAACAAGAGTTAACTATACAAGTAAGCAGGAGGAATAGTGGCAGCTCCACAATTTGAAGTGCCTAAGCTGACGGGATTTATTGACGTACCTTCGATCAAAGAGGGTGCGACAGCACATGTCAAATCGTTTCCTGCCTCTGCGCCGATTCAAGAAGCTATCGGCTTTCCTGGTTCTTTGGTAGAGGATTGGCACGATAAGGCCATTGCCAAGATGGGCGACTTGCTTGGTCGATATCGCTCGTTGCGCGTGTTTATGGATGCATGTGTACATTGCGGCGCTTGCACCGACAAGTGCCATTACTATATTGGCACCGCAGATCCGAAGAACATGCCCGTGGCGCGGCAAGAACTGATGCGCAGCGTTTATCGCCGCCATTTCACCTTTGCCGGAAAGTACTTCCCGTCGCTGGTCGGGGCACAGGATCTAACGGAAGAATTATTGCAGGACTGGTACAAATATTATTACCAGTGCTCGGAATGCCGTCGCTGCTCGGTATATTGTCCGTACGGTATCGATACCGCTGAAGTCACCATGGCGGGCCGCGAAATTCTGGACACTGTCGGTATCGGTCAGAAATACACCAATGAAATCATGGGTAAGCTGCACCGCATAGGTAACAATCTGGGCCTGCCAGGGCCGGCACTGGAAGATACCCTGCTAGGCCTGGAGGAAGACATTTTCGACGCCACCGGTGTGCCAGTGAAACTGCCGCTGGATGCGGAAGGTGCCGAGGTGATGCTGGTTACGCCTTCTGCGGACTTTTTCTCTGAACCTCACGTGGAAAGTCTGATTGGCTATGCCAAGGTGTTCCACGCTGCGGGTATCAAGTGGACATTGAGTTCCAAGGCGTCCGAAGCGGGCAATTTCGGTATGTTCATCGGCAGCTATGACAATATGCGTCGCGCCGCGATGCGTATTAGAGATGCAGCTCTTGACCTCGGTGTGAAACGGATCGTGGTCGGCGAATGCGGCCATGCGTGGCGTGTTGCCTACAGCTTCTGGAATACCCTGACCGGTGTGGGCCATGGCGGTGAAGACGCGTTCTCGAAACAGTTGCAGCAACAGCTTGATCCGAATTACCCGGCGCCACAGCATATTTGCGAATTCACTTATGACCTGATTCAACAGGGCAAGCTGAAATTCGACAAGTCGCTCAACGATCATCGCACCATCACCTTCCATGATTCATGTAACGTGGCACGCGGTTCTCGTATGGGTGACATGCCTGGTGGCCAATTCGTTATTCCACGTGAAGTTATCAAGGCCGTGGCCAATAATTTTTACGACATGCAGGAAGGCACCATTAACGAAGCGACGTTCTGTTGCGGCGGTGGTGGCGGTCTGTTGACCGACGACCTGATGGAAATACGAGTCAAGGGCGCACTGCCACGGATGGAAGCATTCAACAATGTGGTACAGGACAAGCAGGTCAACTTCCTGGCCCTGATCTGCGCGATTTGCAAGGCGCAGTTTACCAAGGTGGTTCCGTATTACGGTTTTGATATGAGCATGATCGGTGGCGTGCACCAACTAGTGGCAACAGCCATCCTGCTCGAAGTACCGGAAGAAACAGCACAAGAATCTGTAGCATCAGACGATTAGTAACCAAAAGGGTCAGCGTTAAAACGCTTGTGACACGAATTTGTAGATAGGAGATTGCTTAACATGTCAGCCTCATCCGAAGAAATGAACCAGAAATTGACCTTCCGTCGCTATAAAGATGGTGACCATAAGGAAGGTGCTTGGCAGGAGAAGATTTTCCAGGCCAGTTGGACGCACAAGTGCCCTGAATACGTGCTGTCCACCCCGCCATGCCAAGGCAGCTGCCCGGCAGGCGAAGATATTCGCGGATATCTTGACATCGTGCGTGGAATGGAAAAACCCCCCAAGGACAGCAACTGGCAAACCTATGCTTTCCAGCGCATCACTCAGGCGAATCCCTTCCCGTCCGTAATGGGCCGCGTTTGCCCGGCACCGTGCGAAAGCGGTTGTAACCGTAATCAGGTTGATGATTTTGTCGGCATCAACTCCGTTGAACACTTCGTCGGTGACTATGCTATTGCCAACAAACTGACTCTGCCCCAGGCTGGTGCCAGCACCGGCAAGAAAGTCGCCCTTATCGGTGGCGGCCCGGCAAGTATGTCTGCCGCGTACCAGTTGCGCCTGAAAGGCCATGCCTGCACGATTTTCGACGACCACGCGATGCTTGGCGGCATGATGCGCTACGGTATTCCTGGCTTCCGTACCCCGCGCGACGTACTCGACGCAGAAATCCAGCGCATTCTGGATCTCGGCGTTGAAGTGAAACTCAACACCCGTATCGGTGTAGATGTCACCCTGGCACAACTGGAAAAAGAATACGACGCAGTTTTCCTCGGCATGGGCGCCCAGTCTGGACGCATGCTGCCCGTCCCTGGCTTCGATGCCGCCAACTGCGTGAACGCCATGGCTTTCCTGCGGGCGTTTAACGATGGCCGTCTGCAGCACGTCGGCAAGCGCGTTGTGGTGATCGGTGGTGGCGACACCTCGATTGACGTGGCCACTGTTGCACGCCGTTTGGGCAATATCACTGTCGCTACTGAGAAAGATCGCCCGGAACACATCATCGCTGGCCAGGTCGCGCATGATGTTGCAGCTGTTTCCGCCCGCGAAGGTGCTGAAGTCGTACTGGTCTCGCGTGCCGCCATCGACAAGATGAATGCAAACAAGCACGAGATCGAGCAGGCTCTGGCCGAAGGCATCGAGATCATCGGCGCTGTAACGCCGATCGCCGTGATCAAGGGTGCTGATGGCCGCGCAACTGCGCTGCGCGTCGCCGAATTTGAAGTGGTCAAGGGTGAGACGATCATCAAGGCCGGCACCGAAAAGGATATTCCTGCTGATCTGATCGTGTCCGCAATTGGTCAGGCGGTTGATTTCACCGGTTTTGATGGCTTCGATAACGGCAAGGGCCTAATTACCGCTAACAAGAACTATGAAGTGCCCAACAAGAAAGGCTACTTCGTCGGTGGTGACGTGATTCGTCCGCACTTGCTGACAACAGCCATCGGCCACGGCTCCATCGCCGCCGAGAGCATCGACATCTACCTGAAAGGCGAAGAACAGGGCAAGCGCCCCAAGATCGACGTTCATCATTGGGATCTGGTACGCAAGCTGGTGGAAACCGAGCATGCTCCTGCCGACTTCAAGGCTGTCGACAAGGCAATCATCATCAAGGAAGAAACCTTTGCCAAGGAAATCGATCTGGGTGTGCGCGGTAGCGACAGCGCCAAATTTGCGGTGCATAATTTCGAGGATCGCTCCGACAAGTATGTCATTCCATCGAATGAACTCTTCCTCGGGCATTTCCCGTTCGTGCCGCGCAACCAGCGCGAGCACATCACGCTGAATGCCGAACAGGCTCTGGGGCACTTCGAAGAGCGTTTGATGAAGCTCGACGACAAGCAGGTCGTTGCGGAAGCCAAACGTTGTATGAGTTGCGGTTTGTGCTTCGAATGCGACAACTGCGTGGTGTACTGCCCGCAAACTGCCGTGTTCAAAGTCAAGCGCACCGACTCCACGACAGGTCGCTATGTCGATACCGACTACGGCAAGTGTATCGGCTGCCACATCTGTGCCGACGTGTGTCCAACCGGCTACATCAAAATGGGTATGGGTGATTAAAGAATGGTCAGCCTGGCGAAATTGCGCAACATGCTGACCTGGCAGCGGGGCGCCGCAATCGCGGCCCTGCTGGCGGTGAGCGTTGTGGCAGTGGCATCGGCGGATGCCCATGAAGAATCATCCAGTGGTCGCGTGCCCGTGCCTGTCCATCCCGAAGGCAAGGGCGATAAATGCGTGAGAGACACGGCATACATGAAGCGGCATCACATGGAGTTGCTCAAGCATCATCGCGACGAAACGATGCGCAATGGCATACGCACCACGGAATACAGTCTGAAAAACTGCGTCTCGTGTCATGCAAGCAAGGACACCAACAGTGTTCTCGGCAAAAATGGCTTCTGCCAGAGCTGCCATAGCTATGCTGCTGTGACGCTGGATTGTTTCGAATGCCACGCCAGCAAGCCCAAGGCAACCGCGGCATTAAACCCTGCACTTGGCCAGGGCTTAAAGGCCGGAGATGGCAGTCTGGCGAGCAATATGCGTCAGGGTGCGCTGACAACCCCCGTTGAACCGAAAACCACAGGTGGGGAAAGTAAATGAGCAACAACGTGGACAATTCCCAGAACGATAATGAGCAAGTCAATTCGCGTCGCCAGTTTCTCGGTTGGGGAGCCGCGGTCGCCGGATTGGCTATTGCGCCCGGCGTAACGCTGCTGGACATCGCCCACGGGCGGCCCGCGGATGAGCCAGCCTCCAGCAAAATACGCTGGGGCATGCTGATCGACAGTGGCAAGTGCGCAACCGGGTGCGATGATTGCGTTTCTGCGTGCGGCAAGGAAAACGGATTCAGCGGTAAGCTTGAAACCGATTCACAGTGGATCCGCAAGATCGAACTCAAGGATTTGCGTACCGGTAACTCGCATAGCTTGCCGATGCTTTGTCAGCATTGCGAACACCCACCGTGCGTGGATGTTTGTCCGACGGGGGCGTCGTTCAAGCGCGCCGACGGAATTGTGCTGGTGGATCGCCATATCTGCATCGGCTGCCGTTATTGCATGATGGCATGTCCTTACAAGGCACGATCCTTCGTACATCAGGAACTGGAAGATCAGAATCCGGATGTGCCTCGCGGCAAGGGCTGTGTTGAATCCTGCACGCTATGCGTACAACGCGTAGACCGCGGAGAACAACCAGCGTGCTCCGATGCCTGTGCGGCTGCCGGTCACAATGCAATCCTGTTTGGAGATCTGAATGATCCGAACAGCGAAATCGCTAAACGCATTGCAGCATCCGCCACTACGCAAGTACGTGCTGACCTGGACCTCAATGTTGGCATTCGCTATCAGGGAATCTGAGCCATGAATTTCGAAGCATTTCACAAAATTGAAGAGCGCGCATTTTATGCGCTGGCGGCTGCACTCGGCCTGGTCGTTCTGATCGGTCTGGGAGCGGCGCACTATATGGAGACTCATGGCCATGTGGTGACCGGTATGAACAACCAGATCGTGTGGGGCTTGCCTCATGTTTTCGCGGTATTCCTGATTGTCGCTGCTTCGGGTGTGCTGAACGTGGCCTCGATTGGCTCCGTGTTTGGCAAGCCAATTTATAAAGCTCGGGCCCCACTCTCAGGCTTGCTCGCCATCGCCTTGCTGGCTGGTGGTCTGACCGTGCTGATGCTGGATCTTGGCCGTCCGGATCGGCTGATCGTCGCCATGACGCACTTCAACTTCAAGTCGATCTTTGCGCTTAACGTCATTTTGTACACTGGTTTCTTCGCAATTGTGGCGACCTATTTATGGACCATGATGGAACGTAAAATGTACGGCTTCTCAAAGTACGTCGGCTTTTCAGCCTTCATCTGGCGTATCGCACTTACTACTGCGACCGGTTCAATTTTCGGTTTTCTCGTGGCGCGCCAGGCTTACAGCTCCGCCTTGCTGGCACCGATGTTCATCATCATGTCTTTTTCCTACGGCCTGGCTGTGTTCATTATCGTGCAGTCGTTCATGTACGCATGGAATGGAATGAAGCTCGATCTCGCGATTCTGCGCCGCATGAAAAACCTGCTGGCCACATTTGTCGGTGCGGTCATGTATTTCACTATCGTGTATCACCTGACAAATCTGTATTTCGCCAAACAGTGGGACTTCGAACGCTTCATCCTGCTTGAAGGCGGAGTGTTCACGACCTTGTTCTGGGTTGGCCAGATGCTCATCGGTACGCTGATTCCGCTGGCGCTGCTTCTGCACCCCACACTGGGAACCAGATGCAAGACGGTTGTCTGGGCTGCGGGCATGATCATAGTAGGAGGATTTGCGCAGCTATACGTGATCATCATCGGTGGCCAGGCATTTCCGCTCAACTTGTTCCCGGGAATGCAGCAGTCCAGCAGCTTTTTCGACGGTGTGATTCATCATTATCAACCCACGCTGCCTGAATTCCTTCTCGGGATGGGTGGGATTGGAATTGCATTTCTGCTGACTACAATTGCCGTGCGGGTGCTTCGCTTCATTCCCCAGGACGATTTCCATCACGTTTCCAAGGAAATGTTGACCGACTGAATTTAGTCAGCTCACATCTCGGCATAACCCGAAGCGTAGCGAAGGCAGGGGATCAATGGTGATTGACCTCGGGCTGTCCTGCGGTACCTTCGGGTTTGCTTTTTGCGCGTTCCCTTTCTGATATGCCTCGCCTGCTAATTTCAGCTGCACACAAATCCTCCGGCAAAACCACCGTCAGTATCGGCTTGTGCGCAGCCCTTACGAACCGCGGACTTGCGGTGCAGCCATATAAAAAAGGGCCGGATTTCATAGACCCGATGTGGCTGTCCGCAGCCACCGGAAGGGACTGCAGGAATCTGGACTTTTACCTGATGGGGCGCGACGAAATCGTCGACACCTATCAACGCAACGCTGCGGATGCAGATGTCAGCTTGATCGAAGGCAACAAGGGCCTTTATGACGGCCTAGATCTCGACGGCAGCAACAGCAATGCCGCCCTGGCAAAGCTGCTGCATGCGCCTGTGGTTCTGGTAATAGATGCGCGGGGCATGACACGCGGAATCGCACCGCTGATCCTGGGTTATCAGGCTTTCGATCGGGATATACGCATTGCGGGTGTGATTCTCAACAATCTTGGTGGCGCGCGACATGAAGGGAAACTGCGCGCAGTTATCGAGCACTACACAGATGTTCCGGTGCTGGGTGCCGTGCATCACGATGCACGCCTGCAAATTACGGAGCGGCACCTGGGGCTAATGCCAAGCAACGAGACAGGTGAAGCGCTCGAACACATTCAAATGATCGGGTCTATTGTCGGCAACCAAGTCGATCTCGACCGTCTGATCCAGATCGCTAACAGCGCGCCGACACTCGAGCCTGTCGAGGTAAAAACGCCAGTTATCTCCACGCAAGGCTCTAATATGACGCTGCGTATTGGGCTGGCACGGGATCAGGCATTCGGCTTTTACTATGCCGACGACCTGGATGCGATGCGCCAGGCAGGTGCGGAAATCATACCGTTTGATACCCTAAATGATCGTGAATTGCCTGCTGACCTTGATGGGATGTTTATCGGTGGCGGTTTCCCGGAATTGTTCATGGCGCAACTCGAGAACAACGTCTCGATGCGAAACAGCATCCATAACGCCATCGAAGACGGGCTACCGGTCTATGCCGAGTGCGGCGGCTTGATGTACCTCGCGCGCAGCCTGTCGTGGCGGAATGAAACGAGACAGATGGCAGGAATTATACCTGGCGATGTGGTCATGCATGGCAAGCCGGTCGGACGGGGTTACGTAAAGGTTCGGTGCAATGGAAAAAACCCGTGGCCGGATGAACAAACCGGCAGGGAATTGCAGGCACATGAATTTCATTATTCCAGCTTGGAAAATGTGCCTACCGACCTAACTTACGCATTTGATGTCGTGCGCGGATACGGTGTTGATGGCAAGCACGATGGTATCGTGTACAAAAACATGCTGGCCTGCTATACCCATTTCCGCTCTTTGCAAGGCTACAACTGGGCGGAACGCTTCATGTCATTTGTGCGCGACGTCAGGAAAAATCGAACGCTCGACAGCAAACGAAATTGTAATAATTAATTCAAGGAGAAGGAAATGGTCAAGGTAACGCCAGAAGCAGTTGCGCAGATCCAGAATGCTGCGGCACAAGCTGGTGCAGAGGGCATGGCATTGCGCATCGCGGCGAAGCGGGATTTCGATGGTTCGATTCAGTACGGCATGGGTTTCGATCAGGAAGCCGAAAACGACGCGCTGATCGATGCCGAGGGTATCACGGTGCTGGTCGCTGTCGAAAGCCAACCTTTGCTGGGTGGGGCGGTGCTGGATTTCGTCGAACTTAGTCCTGGAAACCATCAGTTTGTTTTTATCAACCCCAATGATACCGGCGGATCTTCCTGCGGCTCAAGCGGCGGCGGCGGTGGATGTGGCGGTGGTGGTTGCGGGGGCGGGGGCGGGGGGTGCCACTAGGCAGCAAAACTCTGTAACCGCAAGTCACTGAACAGGGCCGAGCGAAAGCAGTATTGCATCACGGTGAAACAGGAAAGCGGCATAAAAAGCTGAACTCGCCGGTCGGTAAATGATTTGCGCGGGGTTACTGTTGCTCGGTTTTCTGCGCATTTTCACGCGCTTGGGTATTGACGGGCTGTTCTGCACCACCGGCTTTATCCAGCGCCTGACGTTCGCCCGTAAAAAGTGGTGCGGCGGGCGTCTTTGGCAACGGCGCCGGATAAGGTTTCTTTTCCTCGCTGCAAGCAGTGACGCAGAGGCACAAAGTGGCGGCGATCCAGAGTGGTTTCATAGTGCATTTCCGAAGTTAGTAGCTTGGCATCATTTTCGCTTGTCATGGTTGTTGAATCAAGTTCGGACAAACATTTGGAGTCATGATGTCGGCAGCCAAGAAAAAGCCCAAGACTATAAAACAGGTAAAAAGCGGCACTAAAGGAAAAAAACAGGGCCTGGACTTGGCGCAATTCATGGGTCACCAGTACCTTTGCCGCTCGCTCAAGGTTTCTGAGATCAATACGCTGCTAAAGTATCTCACCCTGCGTCAGTTCAACGAAGGCGATATTCTTGCCGACATAGGCGAGGTCGGTGATGCACTTTACCTCGTGGTGCAGGGGGAAATCGCACTGGTTGTTGATGACCAGAAGAAGCAATGTGAGATCGTGCGCGAGAGATCCGGAGAAATGCTGGGCATCATGTCTTTTTTCGATCGTAAGCCGCGTTCGGTGAGGTTGGTGGCCAAGGCGCCGGATACCCAGGTGTTGCGCCTGTCGCGTGCCATGTACAAACGCATGAAGGTGGAACACCCATTCATCGCGATAAACCTTGTTGAGCATGCGCTGATCAATTTGGATTGCCTGTTCCGCAAGGTGAGCAAGGATTTCGCCCAGTTCGCCCACCATCTGTATGGCGGGAATGGTACGTAGCGCTATTCCAGCAAACCTTGCTGGCTCAGAAAGTGGTGCAGAATTTCGATTCTGATCAGGCTATCGTTCATTTCCAGCATGTTTTGCCGCACTGAAAGCTTGAGCGGCAGCAACTCGGCAAGGCGATAGCCGACCCATACGCTATCGTCGTAGCGCAAAGGTGCTGCAAATCGTTCCACTCCCAGGTGTTCGATGATGCGACGCAATACGGTGGCGCAAGCCTCATGCTGTTTTGGTAGCGCAAACGGCTGTTCCTCGGCGACGCTTATAACTTGGGCCAGGATCAGGCCATTTTTTTCAGTGCGCGAATCTTCAATGTGGAATCGATGCGTGCCGAGCACGGCAATATCCAGCATACCCAATTGCTGCATGTCCCAATCGGTGATTTCAACCATGCAGCCAACCTGCTCAGGCACGGCAGGATCGCCGGTTTCCTGCCCCGTGCGAATCAGGCAGATACCGAAATTCGTCTTGTCCTTCAAACATGCGCTCACCATTTCCATGTAGCGTGGTTCAAACACCTTGAGGGTCAGTTTGCCCCCTGGGAAAAGCACGGTATTAAGTGGAAACAGCGGAATTGCGTATTCCGTATGCTGTCTTGCCTGTAGCAAAAAATCAGACAAACGCTGCTTGAGATCAAGAGGCATGAAAGCTATTCAGATGTCTGCTTCGCCCCAGCGTGCCATCAACTGGTGCGGTACGCCAAGATGATCGAGAATCCGCGCGACTACGAAGTCGACCACGTCCTGCACGGTTTTGGGATGGTGGTAAAAGCCTGGGTTGGCGGGCAGAATCACTGTGCCGAGACGGGCGAGCTTCAGCATGTTTTCCAGGTGAATGGCGGAAAATGGCATTTCGCGCGGCACCAGGATGAGCTTGCGCTGCTCTTTCAGCATCACGTCCGCGGCACGTTCGATCAGGTTGTCGCTCATACCAGTGGCAATGGCGGCGAGGGTGCCCATGGTACAGGGGCACACCACCATGGCGTCCGCGGCACCGGAGCCTGAAGCGATCGGGGCGAACCATTCCTCACGCCCGAATACCTTGAGACTCCCGGTAAGATGGGTATAGCGTTCGCGTAATTGCAACTGCAGATCGCGGCTGCTGGATGGGAAATTAAGTCCCAGTTCCTGCTTGGCGACAATCTGCGCGGCTTGAGAGTAGAGCAGATAGACCGTCCGGTCAGCTTCCAGCAAGCTTTCCAGCAGACGCAAGGCATAAGGCATGCCCGAGGCGCCGGTAAGGGCGAGGGTGATCGTGGTGGCGGGGTTCATGACTGCATTGTAGGGGAGTCGTAGTCCAAGCTCAATTTTCCTTGGATGCGGGCCGTGTGTCCTCGGACGGCGCTATAGGAGGCGGTTCGACTTTTTGCACAACAGGCGGGGCGACTGGTTGAGGCTCAACACCCGGTGTGGGCCCAGGTAACGGGGGTGCGATTCCTTGCTTTTGGGGTTCCGCCTTCTTAGGTTCTGTTTTTTGCGTTTCTTCTGGTGCTTTGCGGCGTTGTTCCTCGTGTTTCAAACGCACCAGCTCGCAAGTGGTTTTTTCGAAAATGTCGCCCAGCGTGTCGGGAATAATCGGCGCCGCATCGCCTTCATTGGCTGCAACATATTCGATGGTGCTGCCATCCGCTGCATAAAGCAGGTAGCTGATCAGCTTGAGGGTGTGTTCGGCACAGTGAATGCGTTCGCGGAACAGTCCGCTCGCTGCGAACTGGTTCTTGACCGGTTGCGGCGCCTTGAATACCGCTTTTTTCCAGTAGGTGATCTCATCGCCATTGATGAACAGCTTGGAGCGGTCGTAATAATACTGGTCGCCTTCTCCGCTGGTATGCACGCGTACCCATTCGGCCGCGGCGGCAGGCAAGGGCAGGGTCAGCAGCAGGATCAGCCAGACTGTTCTCACGATGCCGGAAGCGCTTTCAAGGACGTCTCCCCGAGCAGGCGCGAAGCGACCAGGCCGTTGATGATGCCGAACAGGAGCGCTGCCGCGGCGAAAACCGGAGCGAGATAAAGCACCCCGGCATGGGGGATGAGCCAGAAATACACTACCGCCAGTTGCGCGGCGATGTGCGCAAAGGCGGCGAGAATGCTGTGGCTGACCGCGCCGAACCAGTCCGGCGGCAATTTGCAGGCCAGGGCCAGGACCAGGAGGCTGAGCAGCGCACCGCAGAAGCTCAGCACGAAACCGGGTGAAAGAAAGGTGCCGAGCAGAAGGCTGCCGGCTACCACGCGCAACAATGAGACCCAGGCTGCAGCGCGCCAGCCGAAGCGCTGCAACACCAGCAGGGTGACGATATTGGCCAGGCCAGGCTTCACGCCGGGCAGCGGAGACGGCAGCGCGGCTTCCACCAGCGACAAACCGATGGCGAAGGCGGCCAGCCGGGCGATGCGGTGGTCGTCCTGAGATGCGGGTAGGTTAATAACTGAGGGAGTCATAGCGTTTGATCGCTCCGGCCAGTTCCACGCTGACCTGATTGGGCAGGCACAAGGCGGCTTCCCCGGCATGCGACAGCCAACCCTGCTTGACGCAGTACTGACGTGGGCTGGGATCTCTGGCGACGCGCACGCGGCGGTTTTCCACGCTGACCACAGTGATGCCCAGCGGACCGGCGATTTCAAAGTCGTGATTGCGCGCCAGATCGGCTTGTGCGACCACCTTGCCGCCGCTTCGGATGATCAGGGTCGTGCCCGCGGCAGTGCCCCATAACGTGGAAAACAGGCCCGCTACCAGGCTGATTCCGGCTAGCGCGATGATCCAGTCACCAGGCTTTAAATGCGTGCTCATGTAAGCTCACGGTGTCTGACCAGAAGCTGATATTCGCTACCGAATTGCGCGGCAAGGGTTTCTGCGAAGTACACCGAGCGGTGTTGCCCGCCCGTGCAGCCGAGCGCGACCGTCAGGTAGTTGCGGTTGTCGCGGATGAAGCACGGCAACCATTCAGCAACGAAGCGACTGATATCGCCAAGCATTTTCTGCACGCTGGGGTCCCTTTGCAGGAAGGCGATGACCGCGGCGTCTTTTCCGGTCAGCGGTCGCAGAGCCGGGTCGTAGTGCGGGTTGGGCAGGCAACGCACGTCGAAGACGAAGTCGGCATCGAGCGGAATGCCATGCTTGAAGCCGAAGGACTGAAACAGCAAAGTAAGGCGCGAACGATCCAGGGAGATAAAATCCTTGACCCAGGCGCGCAGGGTATTGGGGGATAGCTCGCTGGTGTCGATGCGGTGGCCGAAATCGCTCACCGCTTCCAGACGCTCGCGTTCGAGCTGGATGCATTCGGTAAGGGTGCGCTGTTCGTCGCTGAGCGGGTGGCGGCGGCGGGTTTCGCTGAAGCGCTTCACCAGTTCTTCGGTCTTGGCTTCCAAAAACAGGACACGTACATCGAGACCCAGTTGCCTCAACTCGGCAATGCCGCGTGGAAGCTGATTCAGGTCGCTGCTGCTGCGTCCGTCCACGCCGATGGCGGCGTGCAGGTGGCCGCTGCTGGCCAGGAAACTGGCGGTTTGGGTGAGCAATGGGAGGGGCAGGTTGTCGATGCAAAAATACCCGCTGTCTTCCAGCACGTTGAGTGCGATCGTTTTTCCCGAGCCGGACAAGCCACTGACAATGATCAACTGCATCGCTTCAGGGCTCGGCCAAATGGTCTTGCGCCATCATGCTTTCGTGGCGCTCGATGAATTGCTGAGTACTGTGGATGCCGCGCAGTTGCAGGATGTGGTTGCGCACGGCCACTTCCACCAGGACCGCGATGTTGCGCCCGGCTGCGACTGGAATGCGCACTTCGGGAATGACGATGTCGAGGATCTGCTGGGTGTAGGCGTTTATTTGCAGCCGGTCACGGCTCATGGTCTTTTCGGTGAGCTGTTCCAGATGGACGATGAGCTTGAGGTTTTTTTTCAGCTTTACCGCAGTTTCGCCGAACAAGGCGCGGATGTTGAGCACGCCCAGTCCGCGCACTTCGAGAAAATCCTGCAGCATCGCCGGGCAGCGCCCTTCCAGGGTGTCCGGCGCGACCTGGTAGAACTCAACCACGTCGTCCGCCACCAAACGGTGGCCGCGCGTGATCAGTTCCAGCGCAAGCTCGCTCTTGCCCACCGCACTGTCGCCGGTGATCATCACGCCCATGCCCTGCACTTCCATGAACACGCCGTGGCGTACCGTGGATTCGGCCAGCACCTGTGCCAGGTAGTGGCGCAGCACGCTCATCAGGTCGGGGCTTGGCTGCGGCGAAGTGAAGAGCGGGGTCTGGGTGCGGTCTGCTGCTTCCTTCAGCTTGGTGGGCACCTGTTCGCCATTGGCGACGATGATCGCCGCCAGTTCGGTGCTGAACAGGTTATTGATGGTCTGGCCGTGCAATTCCGGAGCCAGGCTGCGCAGATAATCCATTTCCGCGCAACCCAGCACCTGGACGCGGTTGGGATGGACGAAATTGAGATAGCCGATCAGCGCCAGGGAAAGCTTCTGCACTGTGTCGCTGGTAAGCAGCTTGGTGCCCCCGAGCTTGCCCGCGACCCAGGTCAGGCCGAGTTTTTCGCATTTGTCCGCGAATAGCTGATTAACGCTGATTTGCGGCATGAGGCGCCCAAGTGGTGAGGAGCTTGTGCAGGGCTTCGCGCTCGTGGCAGGCATTGAGTCGTTCGCGCAAATGGCGATCGCTGAACATGTGCGCCAGTTCGCCGAGGATTTGCAGGTGCAGGTCGGTAGCCTGTTCCGGTACCAGCAGCACGAACATCAGCGATACCGGGGTATTGTCCGGGGCATCGAAAGGGATTGCCTGCTTCAGCCGTGCGAACACGCCGACAGTGTCCTTCAGTCCCTTGATGCGGCCATGCGGTATCGCCACGCCGTGGCCGAGGCCGGTGGAACCCAGCTTTTCCCGTGCGAACAGGCTGTCGAAAATCTTGCCCTTGCCCAGATGGAGTTGTTCTTCCAGCAACAGGCCGATCTGTTCGAAAGCCCGTTTCTTGCTTGCGGCATCGAGCTCGGCGATGACGTTGTCGAGCGGGAGGATTTTTGCGATGAGCTCCATAGGCGTTGCCTCGGACGTTAATGCGCGTGGATTATTCTTCTTCTGTCGCAGCCTGGTGCTTCATGTTGTTGTGGTGCTCGGTGTTTTTTTCCTTGTGCTTGAGGATCTGGCGATCCAGCTTGTCCACCAGTGCATCGATGGCGGCGTACATGTCGAGATCGTCGGTTTCGACGTGGATGTCGTTGCCGCGCAAGTGAACGGTTACTTCGGCTTTCTGCTTGAGTTTTTCGACGGTCAGAATCACTTTGACGTCGATAACCTGCTCGAAATGACGGGTGATCTTGTCCAGCTTGGAGGTAACGTAGTCGCGGATAGCGGGAGTGACTTCAATATGGTGGCCGGTGATGTTCAGGTTCATGATTTTTACTCCTTGTGATTAAAGGGACTTGCGAAGAGTTACCGCGGGAATTTGCATTGCCTCGCGGTATTTGGCCACGGTGCGGCGGGCAACTACAATGCCCTGCTGCGCCAGAATTTCAGTGATCTGGGTGTCACTCAGTGGTTTTTTGCTGTCTTCCGCGCCTACCAGTTGCTTGATCAGGGCACGGATGGCGGTGGCCGAACAGGCGCCGCCGGTTTCGGTGGCCACATGGCTGCCGAAAAAGTATTTTAATTCAAAAATGCCGCGCGGGGTGAGCATGTACTTCTGCGTGGTGACGCGCGAGATCGTCGACTCGTGCAGGCCGATCTCGTCCGCGATCTCGCGCAGCACCAGCGGACGCATGGCGACTTCGCCGTGCTCGAAAAAGCGCCGCTGGCGGTCGACGATGGCTTGAGACACGCGCAAGATGGTGTCGAAACGCTGCTGGATGTTCTTTACCATCCAGCGTGCTTCCTGCAACTGGCTGGCGAGCTGCTGACCGCCGCCTTCGCGGTTGCGGCTCAGGATGTCGGCGTACATGCGGTTAACGCGCAGCTTCGGCATGGCTTCACGGTTCAGGCTGGCGACCCAGGTCCCCTTGATTTTCTTCACGATCACGTCCGCCACGACATAGCGCGTGTCGGATGCCGTAAAGGCACTGCCGGGGCGGGGGTTGAGATGGGTGATCAGGCTTTGCGCGCCGCGCAGGACATCGTCGTCGCACTGCAGCAGTTTTTTCAGCTTGTTGTAATCGCGGCTGCCTAACAGTTCCAGATGCTGGCGGGCAATTTGCAGGGCAGCTTTGCGGCAGGGCGTATCGACCGGCATGGCTTCCAGCTGCAGCGCCAGACATTCGCTGAGATTGCGCGCGCCGACGCCGATCGGGTCGAGGTTTTGCAGGTACTTGAGCGCGGTGTCGAGTTCCAGCGGGTCGATTTCCAGCTCGGGTGGCAGCATGGCGGCGATATCGTCCAGGCTTTGGGTGAGGTAGCCGTCATCGCTGAGGGCGTCGATCATCAGCGAGACCATGGTTCTGTCGCGCAGGGAGAGTTGCGTCAGGTTGAGCTGCCAGTTGAGGTGGTCGCGCAGGCTGACCTCCTTGGCGTCCTGTTGCGGGAAGTCCGGTTCGTCGTTGTCGTCGCGGGCGGCATGGGAAGGCATGGCCTCGTCCCAGATGTCCTCGCTGGCGCTGTTATCCTCGCTCGATTCTTCCGTAGGTGTCGTCGTGGCTGATGTCGACACTTCCCCGTCCCCTGTGTACGAGCTGGTTTCAAGCGGGGCGACTTCATCCTGGTTGGGATCGACGCGTTCCAGCAAGGGGTTGTTTTCGATGAACTGCTCCAGCTCCTGATTGAGGTCAAGCGTCGATAGCTGCAGCAATCGGATCGACTGCTGCAGCTGCGGCGTTAGCGTAAGGTGCTGGGAGAGTTTGAGTTGAAGGCTGTGTTTCATGGGGTAGTGCCAGTTCCCGGGGCGGGGATTCCTGGCCGTGTCATAGGCGGAAATGCTCGCCGAGATATACTTTTCTCACGGCTTCATTATAAACGATTTCATCCGGTTTGCCGCTGGCCAGAACCAGACCATCGTTGATGATATAGGCGTGGTCGCAGATGCCCAGGGTTTCGCGCACGTTATGGTCGGTAATGAGCACGCCGATGTCGCGTTCGCTGAGGAAACGGATGATTTTCTGGATTTCCAGCACTGCGATCGGGTCCACGCCGGCGAAGGGCTCGTCGAGCAGGATGAAGCGCGGGTTCGAGGCCAGCGCGCGGGCGATCTCTACGCGGCGGCGTTCCCCGCCGGACAGGCTCAACGCCGGGTTGTCGCGCAGGTGATGAACGTGCAGTTCGTGTAGCAGGTCGTTGGTTTGCTGCTCCACCTGGTCGGCGCTGAGGCCGCGCAGCTCGAGGATGGCGCTGACGTTTTCCGCCACCGTGAGCTTGCGGAAAATCGATGCTTCCTGCGGCAGGTAACTCAATCCCAGGCGCGCGCGACGGTGGATCGGCATACGGCTCAATTCCTGGCCGTCGAGGCGAATGCTGCCGCCATCGAGGGGCACCAGTCCCACCATCATGTAGAAACTGGTGGTTTTGCCCGCGCCGTTGGGGCCGAGCAGGCCGACCACCTCGCCGCTGGTGACGCGCAGAGATACGTCCTTGACCACGGTGCGTGATTTGTAGCGCTTCTTCAAGCCGCCAACGATCAACTCACTCATTATTCGGCTCGCGGCTGGGCAATGCTTTCCGCCCCCTTGAGCGGGACCGGAGCCGGTGCTGCGGGACTCTTGCCCGGCTTCGGTTTCGGCTGGATCACCGCATGTACCCGGCCCTTTTCCCTACCCGGCGAAGCGACTTCCTTGCCGCCGCCGAGCGCCTGGAAGAATTCGGTCTTGGCATCGTAGGAAATGTAATTGCCGCGCACTTCATCCTGCCCGCGCTTCATGCGGGCCTGGGTAAACAGCTCCACCTTGTCGTTCTTGCCGTCGTATTCGATGCGTTGCCCATAACCCTCGACATATTCATCCAGACCTTCGCGCTTCTGCCTGAAGCTGGCCGGATTGCCGTAGGCGGTCCCGTGCTGCAGGCCGGTGGCGTCTTCCGTCACCACCAGCTTGTCGGCGCGGATCAGCAGCGTGCCCTGGGTGAGCTGGACGTTTCCCATGTAAGTGCTTACTTTTGTGGCATCGTCCACCGTTACAGTGTCGGCTTCCAGGTTGATCGGCTTGTCGCGGTCCGCCAGTTCGGCAAGGACGGTGGCGGGAGCCAGCAGGACGGACAGGAGGCAGATCAGGATGCTATTTCGATTTTTCATAATGCCCTTTCACGCGGGAAAGCAGTTTTACCACATGAGTGCGGTTGTTGAGTTCCATCCCAATGGCGGTGATGACAGCAGCGGGGGTCTTGATGGTGACGGCCCGGTCGGTGCGGGCGATGTCCTGGTCAGGGGTAATATGCAGGTACTCGGTATCGATCGTCAACCAGTCTTTCTCCGCGCCGGCATCCTTCTTTACTTTTACATCGCGGGTAAAGTAAACCTCCTTGCCGTTGCTGGAAACCAGGCCGCTCTGGGCCGCGATGTGGGTCGCCACGCGGGCCTCGTCGAATGCGGTGAAATTGGGACGGGTCAGCTGGGTGGTGTCGTCGTCGGGATAGTGCTCCATTTTGACGGCCGCCAGCATGTGCAATGGCAGACCGTCCTTGCCCAGGCGCCGGGCGACAAAGTTTTCCACCCAGTAATCCGGGTCGTGACGCGCGCTGCCGTCCCGCTTGAACAGCGGTTCCTGAACCGCACGGTCGAGCCAGAAGGTAAGCAGGGCGAGCAGAATCATGAGCCCGAGGGGGAACCAGAGCGTGAGGCGGTCGCTCATTTGAGATAAATGGATAACTGGGCCTCCAGCGTATTCTGCGCCTGCATGATGAGTTCGCAGACTTCGCGCGCTGCGCCGCGGCCGCCCTCGCGCCGCGTGACGTGGTGGGCGTGGCGCTGCACCAGTTCCGGCGCCTGGGGAACGGTCACGGCGAGGCCGCAACGGCGCATGACCGGGAGATCGATTACGTCGTCACCCATGAAGGCGCACTGCTCGAGGTGGAGGCCGAGTTTTTCCGTGAGGTCGTGAAAAGCCTGGAGCTTGTCGTGGACGCCCTGGTAAAGGTGGGTGATGCCGAGGTTGTGGGCGCGGTGGATGACGACCTTGGACGTGCGACCGGTGATGATGGCCAGTTCCACGCCGGAATTTTTCAGCATTTTCATGCCGTGGCCGTCGAGCGAGTTGAAGGCCTTGTATTCCTGGCCGTCGTCGCCGAGGTATAGGCTGCCGTCGGTAAGCACGCCATCCACGTCGAAAATCAGTAATTTGATGTTGCGTGCCAGATCGTATACGGCTTGCATGGACTATCCTTAAACCACGCCGGCGCGCAGCAGGTCGTGCATGTTGAAGGCGCCCACCAGGCGGCCGGCACTGTCGGCGACCAGCAGTCCGTTGACCTTGCGCTGTTCCATGAATTGCACCGCTTCCGCCGCCAGGCGTTCCGGGGCGATGGTGAGCGGGCTGGATGACATCACGTCGCGGATGGGCGTGGTACGTATGTCGAGCGGGGAGTCGAGATGACGACGCAGGTCACCGTCGGTGAAGATGCCGAGGATGTGCTCCTGTTCGTCCACCACGGCGGTCATGCCCAGCCCCTTCTTGGTCATTTCCAGCAGCGCCGCGCTCAGGCTGGCGTCGGCAGGTACCTTGGGCAAGGCGTCGCCCTGATGCATGATGTCCTGGATATGCACCAGCAGGCGCCGACCCAACGCACCGCCAGGATGGGAGCGCGCGAAGTCGTCCTTGCCGAAACCGCGCGCGTCCAGCAGCGCCACCGCCAGGGCATCTCCCAAGGCCAGCGCCACGGTGGTGCTGGCGGTCGGGGCCAGCCCCAGCGGACAGGCTTCCTGCGTCACGCTGGCGTCGAGATGAAGGTCGGCTTCGCGTGCCATGGTCGACTGGGGATTGCCGGTCATGGCGATCAGCTTGGCGCCGAGACGCTTGATCAGCGGCACGATGGCGACCAGTTCCGGGCTTTCGCCGGAATTGGACAGGGCGATCACCACGTCCTGCGGCGTGATCATGCCCAAGTCGCCATGGCTGGCCTCGCCGGGGTGCACGAAGAAGGACGGCGTGCCGGTGCTGGCCAGCGTGGAGGCGATCTTGCCCGCGACGTGGCCGGACTTGCCCATGCCGCTGACGATGATGCGTCCGCTGCAGGCCAGGCAAAGCTCCAGCGCGTGGACGAAATTGTGGTCGAGGCGCTGGCTCAGCGCACGGATGGCATCGGCTTCGATGGTCAGAACCTGGCGCGCCAGATCGAGGATTTTTTCGGGTGTCGGCATCGGATTGGCCGGAGGGCGTGGCTCGCCGGCGGGTAAATTAAGTCGTGATAGTATAAGGCCGAACGCATAAGCGATAAAGCCGCGCTGACTTTGGAGGACAACTGTTTCATGCCGCACGACGCCACAACCACCCTGCAATCAGTTCTGGTACTGCTCGGCGCAGCAGTCTTTGCGGTGGCTCTGTTCCGCAGCCTGCGCCTGCCGCCCTTGCTGGCCTATCTGCTGGTGGGCATGTTGGCAGGACCTCATGCCTTGGGATGGATTCCCAATAGCGAGGACACTCGTTACCTGGCCGAATTTGGCGTTGTTTTCCTGATGTTCAGTATCGGCCTGGAATTCAGCTTGCCGCAACTGAAAGCCATGCGGGGCGTGGTGTTCGGTCTTGGAAGCGCGCAGGTGCTGGTCACCCTGGCGCTGGTGCTGGTGGCCGCGCTGCTGTTTGGGCACTCCTGGCAGGCTGGCGTGGCGATGGGCGGTGTAATGGCGCTGTCGTCCACCGCCATTGTAAGCAAGATGATGACCGAACGCCTTGAGCTCCAGTCGCGCCACGGACGACTGGTGATCGGGGTGCTGCTGTTCCAGGATCTGGCGGTGGTGCCTTTGCTGATCCTGCTTCCCGCGTTGTCAGCTACTGGCGATGATCTGGCTGGCGTAATCGGCATGGTTTTCCTTAAGGCGGCCGTGCTGCTGTTCGGCCTGCTCTATTTGGGGCAGCGCCTGATGCGGCCCTGGTTTCACTGGGTGGCGCGGCGTAAATCCTCCGAGTTGTTCATGCTCAATGTGTTGCTGGTGACGCTCGGCCTGGCCTACTTGACCAGCCTGGCCGGGCTGTCTCTGGCGCTGGGTGCCTTCCTGGCCGGCATGCTGATTTCCGAAACGGAATACCGCTATCAGGTCGAAGCCGACATTCAGCCTTTCCGCGATGTCCTGCTGGGCCTGTTTTTCGTCACCGTCGGCATGCTGCTGGACCTCAGAACCGTGGCGGCGAATCTGGGCTGGGTCGTTTTCGTACTGCTTGGTCTGGTGCTGGGAAAGGGAGCTATTGTCGCCTTGTTGAGCCGCCTTTTTCGTCACGATATCAGCGTGTCGTTGCGCACCGGTCTGTTCCTCGCTCAGGCGGGAGAATTCGGTTTTGTCCTGCTGACCCTTGCCAATGATGGCGGACTCCTGCCTCTCTATGTGGCGCAGATTGTTCTGGCGGCGATGTTGCTTTCCATGCTGGCAGCCCCGTTTCTCCTGCATCACAGCGGTGCGATCGTATCGCGTCTGTGTCGCAACGACTGGAATTACCGTGCGCTGGAGTTGCATGAAATCGTGGTCAAGAGCGCGGGCACAGAGGGGCATGTGATCGTTTGCGGTTATGGTCGCAGCGGTCAGAATCTGTCGCGTTTTCTAAGTCTGGAAGAGATTCCATTCTTTGCGCTGGACCTTGATCCGCAGCGCGTGAGAGCTGCTGCAGCTGCAGGCGAGAACGTGGTATATGGCGATGCCAGTCGGCGCGAGGTTCTTATGGCAGCCGGCATTCAGCGTGCGCGGGCAGTGGTGGTGTCCTATGCCGACACGGCGTCTGCCCTCAAGGTGCTGCATCAGGTGCATGAATTACGCCCCGATCTGCCGGTGGTGGTGCGCACCCTCGACGATTCAGACTTGGGCAAGCTGCAACAGGCCGGTGCGGCCGAGGTGGTGCCGGAAGTGCTGGAAGGTTCCTTGATGCTGGCTTCCCATGCCCTGATGCTGCTCGGCGTCCCGCTGGCGCACGTGCTGCGGCGCATCCGCGAAGTGCGCTCGCAGCGTTATGGACTGTTCCGCGGCGTGTTCCGCGGCGAGGCGGAAAGCGGCCTGGAAGAGCACGAGCAACCCCGCCTCTCCTCCGTGGCGCTGGGCGACAAGGCCGCGGCGATCGGCAAGACGCTCGCCGAACTCGAACTGGACAGCCTGCTGGTGGAGATCACCGCGATCCGCCGAAGAGGCATCCGCGGCCTCGAGCCATCGCCGGACACGAAACTGATGGCGGGGGACGTGCTGGTGCTGCTGGGAACGGCGGACGACCTAGTGCAGGCGGAAAGCAAGCTGCTGCAGGGGTAAAGACTAGCGGGTGCCGACCGGCATGCTTTGGGCAATTTCTGCCGGAAACATTTTCAACGCTGCGCGTGACAACGGAAATTGCGGCAAATATTGTTCTACCAGTGCAAACACTGCAGCGGCCTGGTGGAGGTCACGTCGTTTCTTGATAGGCTCGCGTTCATTGCTGGACGATAACCAGAGCTTGAATAGCGCGAAGGCACGTGGGTCTGGAACTACCATTCTTGCGGGTCTGCCGTTTTCGCAGATTACGGTCTGCTCGACTCTAGGCGCGCTCAACAGCCATTTCATGTTCCAGATGTCGGTTGCGATCAGGTCGTTTTCAAAAAAACGGTTCGGTTCCACTTTCCAGGGCGGGTTTGGCGTCTGGCGAATAAGGTCGACCATGAAACCATCCTCGTTTGCGGCGCGGAACGGCGTGTTTTCGACGATCTCGAACGATCTGTCGGCGCGCTTGAGTAGTGCCATGATGCCCGCAAAGTCTGTGTCATCCCCTGTGCTGGCCAGCCTGATTTTTGCCCTGGAGTCCCAAAGCAGATCCACATCGGTCGTGGCGACAAACTCCTCGGCAAAGACGACTCCAGAGTAAAGCGGCTTTGATTTCCGGATGAAAAGCGTTTGAATCCCGGATAAACAATATTCAAAGAAATTCGATGATTACCGGATGACGAATATCCGCCCCTTGTGAGGGCGGATTTTTTTCGCCTTATGCCTCGGATAGCCTGGTCGATGAAAAGGCCGGCTCCCATGTCGCAGGATAGTCTGCTTGGGGGATGGCTGTCACGATTCCCTTATCCAGTTCTCCCAGTACCTTCTCTATCAGCCGTAGCCCCATCGGGGCCAGATCGCGCCGCCATAGCGTCCTGGCGTCGTCGCCTGGGCGGACGTGACACCAGTCCTGGGCGGCGATGGGGCCGGTGTCGGCGCCGTCATCCATCCAGTAGGCGGTGCCGCCGGCTATTGGATCGCCCATGTGGATGGTCCAGCGCACGGCGTCCCGGCCTCGGTGCCTTGGCAGGAGCGAGGGGTGATAGCCCAGCGCCCCGTACCGGGTGGCCAGCCTGGCGCCCTGAGTGATGAAGGCGTGGGCATGGGCCGCCACGATCAGGTCGACGCCGGCCGGGATATGCGCCGCGTCCACCCGGCGCCGGCTCACCTCGACCGGAATCCCGGCCTGCTGGGCGGCGGCGGACAGGCGGTTGTATTCCTCGCCTTCCGCTCCTGGTGCGAACACCTTGACCACCTCATCACCCCGTCGCAGGCAGAGTTTCAGCGCCTCGGCCCCCAACCATTGCTGGCCAACAATCACGATGCGCATACGGCCTCCCCGAGGTAGCGGAAGCCCTGCACGGCCCTGAAATGGCCGCCGTAGCCTGCCGCTCCGGAAGCGTCTTTGCCCGCCTTGGCCGCGCTCTTGGCTACCGACTCCCGGCAGCGGCCCTTGTGGTCGCCGTGCAGCTTGGCCGATACCTGCGTCCATTTGCGATCCCGTCGCAGGGCGCTGGCCAGCCCTGGATGGGAAGTATGGAAGAGTGTGGGCATGGGCTTGCCGTAGCGGTTCTCGCCGCGCCGCCAGGCATCGCAAACCGCGTTCAGGAAGCGCATGCCTACCCCCGCCCCTTGCCATTCCGGCATCACCACCAGGCGGCAGGCGCGAGCCTCTACCAGGCCGGGCCGGGTGCTGACGGCCAGATGGGCCACCGGCTCACCGTCGATGGTGGCTACGTAGCATCTGGCGGCGATCATGCGGGGCAGTTTCAGATAGTGATGCGGCTCAAACAAGGGCCAGTAACGCCAGTCTGTTTGATGGATGTGCATTTCCAGGCGCGGCCTTCGCCAAAGACGCCCCCGTTCAAACTGTCCGGAAGCGGTATCGAAAACCCAGTCCGGCTCCAGCCAGTCCAGGATGTCGTAATGGCAAGACAGCAGCACCGCCTTGCCACCGGTGCGCCGCCATGCCTTGGCGAACGCCCCGGCACCGACTTTGGCGATCTGCCGGTCCACCACCGAGGAAAACTCATCCACCACGGCAAACTCGGGCGCCTCGCACACCAGCCGGGCCAGCGTGGCACGGAACTGCTCGCCGTTGGACAGCACCTGGAAAGGGCGCAGCCAGGTGGGCACGCTGCCCAGCCCGACCGCAGACAGCGCCCCGGTGGCCGCGTTGAAATCACCGCCCGGTGCAATGGCATCGATGACCGGCAAGTCTTGCGGCCAGCGCGGGGCGTAGGCGCTTCCCAGCTTGGCCCCGATACTGCTCTTGCCGCTGCCGGAGGGGCCGACTACCACCCCGAGGCTCCAGTCGCCGTCATCAATCGGCAGATCGACGTCCAGGGCGAAGTCCGCCCCGCTTTCCACGTTGAACAGGGATTTGACGCGGGCGGCGCGGTAAGTATCGAAGTCGGAGCAGCGATGGCGGATTTCGACCTTCATACGGTCACCACCCGCAGCTTGTAGCCCTGCGCCTTTAGCTGATTAAAGAGCCGCTCCTGCGCCTCGGCGTCATCGCAAAGGATGATCACGCCGTACTGCTCGCGGTATTTAAAGCCGTTCTTTCCGAGGGGTTGCTTCGAGTTTGCCATCATGGGCCTCCAGATCTGGCGGTCTTGCCGCGCTGATTAGAGGCTCGGAGGCCTTCATTTGATTTATAGCGCCACAGCGTGGGCACTTGATGGAGAGGCGGATATATTCCGCTTCTGCCAGTTTTCTATTGCAGGAACCGCAACGAACCATTTCCATTTTACTGCTTTCGCGTGATAGCCTTCGGCCCGCTGTGTGCACAGCACGGTGCCTTGGCCAAACGCAGGCTACAACTGCGGGAGGTGGCCGTCAGGGGTGTTCCCGCACCCCTAACGGTCGCGCCGTCTCTTTTTCTTATTGCCGCAACAACAGCAGACGTTCCAGGTCTGCCGGGCTGGGTACTTCATCGAATCTCACCGCCCAGCCGTTCGCCTGCAAATCATTGCAGACCATTTCCGAGCAGATTTCCCCACCGGCATTGCGCGTGCTCCTGCCTACCAGGTGATAGAGCGGACGCAACGCAAACAGCAGGTAATCCCGCCAACCGTAGACGCTGGCGTCATCGGTCAGCCGCGCTTCCAGGTAATCACGGCCGACCGCGACCGGGCAATCCGCCAACCGGTATTGGTGGCCGGCAAATTCGTCCGGCCACTTGCGGCGGCGGCGCAGCAGGTTCATGTCGTAGAGCATGCCGGCCTGCTCGTCGACAAACGCCACGTGGTAGCACGCCGAGCCGGTGAACAAGCGGGTCAGGAAGCTGCTCGGCTGCTTGCCGTAGAAGAAGGCGATCTTCACGCGCTACGCCGGGGCGATGGATTCGGCGTAGGTTTGCGGCCAGCTGCCGGAGAAATCGTAGGCGGACGGGTCGACGGCGGCTTCCATCGCGGCCTTGTGGGTTTCGGCCGCGGCGAAGATGGCAATATCGGAAGCCGCCGCCGTGGCGAAAATCTGCCCGGCCAGCGCCTGCGTCATGACCACGGCGGTGCCGTCCATCGTCTTCCATGGCGTGTTCGCCGGGATGTTGGCGCCCAGCATGACGAGTCCCATCTGCTGCGTGCGGCTGAACGTGTCGGAGTGGAACCACTTCGCCCCGACCTTGTAGCCTCCGGTCTGGATGCGACGGTCGCGCTCGCCCTTGATAGCTTCCAACTTTACGGTCTTGATTTCTGAAGCTGTCGGCGCAGGCACAGGAACAATGACAATTGAACCGTTGACAACATCCAGCGTCTCGCCTATTGCACGACCCATTGCGCGTTCGTAATCTTCCTGCGAAACGGTCACGATATCGGGGGGCAGCGTTGAATATTCGGTGTCTTCCGGGTAAAAGTTTCCCGTGATTTTTGAAAAGCGCATGATTTCTCCTTAATCCCCAACCGCGATGTAATGTACCGTGGCACCCGCCCTTACTGTTGTCGATGACCACGATCCGACATTCATTCCATTAACAGTGGGGGTATTAAACGTCGCCATGTAACCCGCACCAGACCCGACTACCCCAAGCGCGATGGAGCGCACGGCATTCGGGAATTGAATCGGAAACGCGACTACGGTATCTCCGGAACCATTCGTCCCCACTTGACCCGTTTGGATAATTTTCCCGCTCGGCAGTTTTTGGAATCCGCTTGTACCAAAGGATGCGCCAAATACGCCAGTTGTTGTCCCGGAAGCCATCGCCAGCGATCCGCCGACTGCAAACCATTGGCTGACCCCGTCGGATTCGAGCATGATCGTATCGCCGAAACCTAGCGAAACAGACGTTTTCGCCGCCGGGTTGTTTATCGTATCTGTCCCCTGACGTTGCAAGGCCGCAGAATATGCCGCATTCCCGGTGTGCATGAACTCAATGCACCCGCCTTTCCTGACGGTGTTGGCCAACGGCACCTGGAGCGTGATATTTGCCAGCGCGCCACCAGTCAGAATTGTTCTGCCGACATGGGTAGCTGCAGTCAATACGGCATCCGCTGCGACAGTCAGCAGATCGGCTGCTGACAAACCGATCTTGGTAGCGAATTCCGTCGTTGCCAGCTTCTGGCTGCTGTCGAATTGAGCTGGCGTCGGCGCGGACGGCGTTCCGGATAGGGCTGGCGAGGCGAGCGGGGCTTTGAGCGCCAGCGCGTTTGTGATCGTCGTAGCGAAGTTGGCGTCATTACCCAGCGCGTCGGCTAGTTCTTTCAGGGTATCCAAAGCGGCAGGGGACGCATTGACCAGCGCGTCAATCCTGCCCTGAAAAAACGCGACGATTGCATCCCGCGCCTGCGTTTTAACCGCCGGGTTAAGCGCTCCGCCATCCATGGTGGCTATGGCGACCACCTCTTCCTGCAAGTTGTTCATCCACTCCGCCGTAATCTCCGTCGGCGGCCGGTTGGTCGCCGGATCTTCGGCCACAAACAAGTGGTCCACATGTCCGGCCCCGTTAATTCTGTCCATAGTTCCCTCCTACTCCTGAAATATCTTCGAACCACAAGAAAACGTGGGCTTGCTTGAAGGCCGCCAGAGCCTCCCATAGCACCGCCGGATTCACTACCGAGCGGTAATAGCGCACCCGCAGCACGTAGCGCCCACGGCTGCCCCACAGGCGGTCGCCGATGCGACTGCCCACGCGGGCCGGACCCAGCAGGTGTTCCACCCGCACCAGGTCGATGGGGAAATTCAGCCCCGGCGCGGCATGGCTCCATAGCCGATCCCCGATGTGGCCGCCGATGGCGGCGGGGCGGCGCGGCATCGTCTCGGTCAGCCCGCCCAGCGCTTCCACGGCCACGCGCCGATACTCGCTGATGTGCCAGCTGCCGGTCTTGGGGCGATGGGTTTCGATGGCGCTGTCCAGCACGTTCTGGGCGGCGGCCTCGACGCGGGCCAGTTCGGCGGCGGTGCCGAGCAGCATCCCGTCGCCCATGCCACCCACCGGCCAGTCCCATGCCGCGCCAGGCGGCAGCAGATCCTTGATGGCGTCGACGAACTCGCGGGGCGTATGGGCTGTTATCTTCATGCCCAGACAATCGGATCAAGCACCAGCACCTCGCCGGGGGCCGCCGCCGTGTCGGCGGTCGGCGCAAGCCGGGTGTACTGGCTGGTGACGGTGGCGATGGCCGCGTCGATCTCGGCCATGGCCAGCAATGCGGTTTCGCTGGCTTCGGCCAGCACGGTGGCGCTGACGGCGGCGTCAATGGCGGCCCGGTTGGGCGCCGTATCGAAGCCCGGCAGCAGGTCGATGGATACCGTCACCGCATGTTTAATCGGCGACACCACCCGCCAGTCGGCGGTCGCCGGGGCGATATCCAGCAGGTAAGCGGCAACCGCGTCCAGCACGGCTTGCGTCGGCAGGCGGTCGGCCAGGCCGTCGCAGATCGGGCGCACCACCACCGAGCCCATGCCCAGGGTATGCCGCTGGACCAGCGCCGTGGTAACTGACGGATGGGCGCTCTTCGCCCAGAAGCGGTAATCATCGTCCTTACCGGAGCGCGCCCCACGGGTGACCACCGTGCGCCACTCATCGGCCACGCGCACGCGCCAATCCTCCAGCAGCTCATCCTCGGCCCCGCCGCTGATGCCGAAAGCGTCGATGGTCAGGTTATTGGCACAGCCGGGAACCGGGTCGACCAGCGTCAGTGTCTGCCCGGCGCCCAGGTTGCCGCTGCTGCCGGTAGTGGTGCAGCGGATGGAAACCGGAGTAGCGCCCGCCCCGAGCGCCACGGCGGCCAGCACCTCGTAATCCAGCCCGTTCGGGCCGCGCAGCAGCGTGCCGGCCAGCAGTGGCGTGCCCAGGACTCCGGTGGCCAGCACATTGCCGATGGCGGCGGTCGCCGTCAGGCGGTCGACGCCGTACAAGGCGGCCCAGTCATAGAGCCGCTCCAGTTCGCAGGAGAGGGGGGAGCATTGCGCGTCGATCCAGTCCAGATGGCCGTGCTGGCTATGGCAGGCTCGTGCCCAAGCCGCCGCGAGCGGCCCGCGCAACACGGCGGGCATCGCGGCCAGGTCGGCTTCGATGCGGGAATTCAGATCGGGATAACTGGGTCTGACGTAAACGGTCACAGGGGGGCTCGCACAATGAACTTTCGTCCATTGTGGTAGCCGGTGACTTCAAGGAATACGCTGGAAACGTTTCCAGCGGGCTCGGCGAGGGTTACCTCCTGGGTCTGGATATCGGTCAGCGCCGGGGCGCGCGCGGTCAAGGCGGTGCGGATCATGGCCAGCGCCTCGCGCCGGGCGTTGCTGTTCAGCGGCTGGCGGCGCACGTGCCACAGGCCGCTGCCGCGCGACGGGTCGGCATACCAGCCGCGCCGGTCGAAGCTGTCCGCCACCCGGCCGGCCGGAGCCTCTGCATCGGTGAAGAGCACCCCATAGACCAGCGTGGCCACCGCCGCGTCGGCATCGTCCAGGGCGGGATCGTCGAACGCCAGGTCGAACACGCCCCAATCGGTCTGCACCAGTTTCAACATATCAATTCACTCCCGAGGTCGGCGCGCCCGGCGCGTTGCTGGTATGGGTATGGCTGTCGCTCACGTTCTTGCCGTTCACCGTCAAATCGTTGGTGATATGGAGACCGCCTTGCATCTGCGCCGCGCCGCCGTCCACGCCGTAATAACCGCCGTTGGAATTCGTCTTCCCCATTACCATCAGGTTGCCGCCGATCTTCGCGTCATGCGTCGTCTCGAACAGGGGCGTATCGGCAATCACCTTGGTGGTGGCCTGGGCTTCGATGATCCCGCCACGCTTGATTTTGACGTAATTCCCCAGGTCGTCATGAAGCGCCACCTCGCCTTCCTCCAGGTCCATCTGGTAACGCTTGTCGCCGATCACGATGGCCACGCCGAAGGAGCGGTCGCCGGCCGGGAACTGCAAATACGTCTGGCACCCCGGCTTGGGCCGATAACTGAATCCGTAAGGCTCAACCCGGTTGATGTTGTTGAGCGGCTCGCCGTCGAGCACCTGCACCTGCACCTTGTCCGCCCCGATCAGGGTGCCCGTTCCCTGGGCGAAGAGCAGCTGCAGGCGGGTCCATACCTGCCCAATCATAACAAGTGCCTTTCACGTTTGCTCCCTCGCCCGCAGGCGGGAGAGGGTTGGGGTGAGGGATTCATTTCATCACCTTCCGCGTCCCGGTGCCGCGCTTGGATTTCTTCTTTTCCTCGCCCATGAAGGCGTCCCGGTTCATCACCTGCAGATGGGCCACGCTGCCGACCTTGTCATCCTCGGTGAACGCCCGCTCGCCGATCAGGAACACCCCGTCGATGCCCTCTTTAGGAATGATGACCCGCACCTGGGTATTGATCGCCCAGGGCTGCAGCTTGCCGTTGCCGTCCAGATAGCGCCAGCCCACTACTTCCAGATCGATGCGATGGGCGCGGGCCATCCGCCGGTTGCGCTCGAGCAAAGCGCGCCGGCCGCAGCCGCCCAGGGTGTGGCCATGCTTGTCCGCCACGATGTGCATGGGCCGGAAGAAGCTGATCCCGGCATCTTTGGACGCGCCCTTCGTCGCCTGGCCGCCGTCGTAATCGAAACCCTTCACCACGTATTCGGAGAAGCGCAGCTTGAACTCATCGACCACCTCATAGCGCTTGATGTGCACGCCGTATTCCAGTGTGGCCACCGGGGCGGCGCTGGTCGGCTGGGTCAGGATCAGCCCGCCGTCCGGCAAGGGGTAAAGCAGCAGGTTGGCCGCCCGCGCCGCGTTGATCAGCGCGTTAGCCGGGATCTCGCATTGCATGGAGAAATCCGGCACCACGGCGGTTTCGGCGGCGATCTTCACCGGCACTTTGAAGATGCCGCAAATCCGCTTCACGATCTCGCCCAGGCGCAAGCCATGCAGCGTGGTGGAATATTGGCAGTCCACCAATTCGCGCCCCAGCGAGCGCGCCTCCACGTGGATTGCGTGGCTGTCCGCATCGACCCGGCGGCGGACGCTGTCCGGGCGGATCGTGGTGACCAGGTCGCCGCCGATCAGCACACCGGCCACCGTATTGGCCGTCAGCCCCAGCGAATCCCTGGTGCCGGGCCGGGTGATGGAGAGGCGCACCGAGGCGCACAGATCGTCCACCGATTCCCGGATATCCACCTTCTGCCAGAAGCCGTAGCGCTGGCCGTCGAAGCGTATTTCAGCAGTCATATTGTTACGCCTTTCACGTTTGTCCCCTCGCCCGCTTGCGGGAGAGGGTTAGGGAGAGGGGCCGCGTTATCCATAGACCCGCCCGATCACAAACAGCGGATGGCGCACCGCATTGCGGGCGAGAAATACCCCCTCATCCACCCCCAGCAGATAAGCCAGCACCACGGCGGGCAGCGGGGCCGACACGTCGCGGAAGGTGGCGGGCTTCAAGTCCTGCGCCAGCAATGCCTCAATCAGGGAAGTACGGGCGGCCACGGCGGCCTGGAACACCGGATCGGGCAGGCCGGGCAGCAGCATATCCAGCGCCGCCACCACGCTGGCCAGCGCCGCGTCGCGATCCGCCTCGGCCCGGTAGTCGGCCAGCGCCACCTGGGCGGCGGCGGTGATCAGCAGGCGGCTGCGCAGAGCATCTTCGCGCAGCAGGTTGCGCCGCACCGCGCCATCGGTAGCCGCCACGCCGGAAAGCGCGATGCCGCTTTTTACCGTGGCCACGCCGGCCAGGCGCGACACCACGCGCGGCCGGGCCGTGTCGGAAAAATCGGCGCTATCCGCCCCGCCGCCCAGGACGTCGACCAAGCCCTGCAAAGCGGCCGCGTAGGCGCCGGGCAGCGCCATCAGCGCGGCCAGGTCGCCCTTGACCCCGGCGATCAATCCCTGCACCTGGTTCGCCCAGGTAAGCGGCAAGGTGGCCAGCGCGATCACCTGGCGCAGCACCTCCAGCTTCTGATGCACGGCGGCGATGAAGGCCGTCATGCCGTCGGCGCTCATCGGCTCCAGCGCGAAATCCTCCACCGCCGCGTCCGCCAGCTTGCGCGTGCGGTCGATGGCGATATCCACCTTGTCCGGCTCGGCGGCATAAGGCTGCTCGCCGCCCGGCACGAACTCGATAGAGACCGTGCAAAACCCGCCCTTGTCGTTGCTCTCGTGTAATGACCAGGTGTGCGCCCGCACCCACAGATCGCCCAGCCAAGGATGCCGCAGCCAATCGGGGCCCGGCGTATTCAACTTTTCCAGGAAGCCGTTGCGCTCGCGGTCGTAGTCCGGCCCGATGAAATACGCATTCAGCTTCCAGTCCCACGCCTTGCCGCCCAAGTCTTCCACCATCGGCTCTTCCGCGCCGGGGAACTCATGCACCACCAGGCGGCGGCCCCCCTTGGCCTCGTGGCTGTCGGTCGGGAACTCGAAGCCACGGAACGAGGCGGTGGCCATGCGATCCTGCCAGTTAGATTCCGTCGGCATTCTTCACCTCAACGCACTTGAAAACCTGCTTGCCTACAAAGAACCCGCCCAGCCGCTCGCATTCGGCCGCCACGGCCACATGGGCCACATTCCATCCAATCCACGCGCCAAGAATGACGCCCAGCAATATCCAAAACGGGGCGTTCATCATGGCGCTCCCGTGTGGATGTTGCCGGTGTTCATTTGCACGTTACCGCCGCTCGCCTGCATGGATTGATTCCGAAGCACCAATCCTGGATCCAAACCGAGCTGGCCTTTGAAATTAACATCGACGGGCTTCTGCTCGGCAGGCTTGAGCAGGTCTTTGATGCCCTCCCAGGCCAGGCCGAGCCCGCCGCCGACTGCCGCCCCGACGCCGGTCCCGAGCACCGGGACGATGCTGCCGAGCGTCGCGCCGGTGGCCGCGCCGTTCAAGGCGCTGGAGCCATAGCGGGTGATAGCGGATTGCTCCCCGAATCCTTTCTCCAGGGCGTAATCGCCCACCAGCGAAGCGATGCCGGCAATACCGCCGACCTTGGCCGCCTTCATCGCGACCGGGGCGTATCTGCCAATCGCGCCACCGCCGGGCAAGCCCTTGCCGCCCATGGCTACCGATGCCAGCCCGGCCGCGCCGGCCAGCGCGCCCAGCGCGGTGGTGGCCAGCGTGGTGGTGCCGATCAGGAACGGGTGCTTGCTGGCCAGGTCGGAAAATGCCTCTGCCACTTTGCCGATGGCCGGCGTCAGGCTGTCCATGGCCGACTTCTGCCCGGTTTTCTTGTCTTCAACCGCCTGCTCCAGCTTGTAATCCGCCGTGCCACCAATGACCTGGTAGGCGGTGCCGACGGCGGATTTATCCTCCGGGGCGGAATACTGATCGCGCACCTTACCCAGGACCTCCTGGGTGTATTGGCGGTTATTCATCAGCCCGAGGAAGGCCATCAAGGATTGCTGGTTATGGAAAATCTTGCCCACCGCCGTGCCCTGTACCTGGGCGGCCATGGATTCGATAATTTCGCGTTTTCCGGCCTGGTCGTCCTTGCCGGTGGCGCGTAGCTTGGCCTGCAATTTCTGGTAGTTCTTGTCCTTGGAAAAGACCTTGTCAGCCATGTCCATGGTGGCCGATACCTTGTCGATGCCCTTGCTCTGATAATCCAGGAAGAGCGCATCGATATCCTTCTGTCGCTTCTCCTTTTCGCCTTTCTTGGCGGTGTGTCCGTTGCCCAGCAGCTGATCGCCCATGAACTTGCGGAAATGGGGGGTGTTGAGTTCCATGAGCAGATCGCGCAGATTGTTGCCCGCTTCATCCTTGTCGCCGGAAGTAATGACCGACGCCTGGTTCCAGGCCGCCAGCTTGGCGAATCCTTCCTTACCCGACAGCCCGAGATTGCCGGCCATCGCCATCTGCTGCGGCAGCCATTTGCTCATGTTCTTCAACTCGAATCCGCCCGCCTGCCCGGCGGCCATCGCCGCGCTCAGCAAGGACGGCAAATCCTCGGCCTTGATCTTGAAACTCTGCTTGGCCCGAATGGCGATGGTCGCCAGCTCGTTCGCGTCCGCGCCAGAGGCGGTCGCCGTTTTCATGATGCCCGGCAGCATCTTGATCGCATCGCCGTCCGATACCGTGCCCGAGGCGATCATCGTATCCAGCGCCTCGGCGGCTTGCTCTCGGGTGCCGCCGCCCTGCCGCCTGGCCTTGTTGACCGCCGCCTCCAGGGTCTTCATGCCGATATTCCGGCCCGCCGCATCGCGCTCGGAATACGCGGTATTGGCCATATGCGCCAGCCGTCGGTCGTAACTCATGGCCTGCTCGGCCGGACCCTTGAGGGTATAAGCGGCTGCGGCCACCCCTGCCGCCCCGGCGGCGCCGAACTTCAGCCCCGAATAAGCCTTCTGGGCGGCGGTCAGCTTGCCCATTTCGTTGGTGAGCTGGGTCACGTGCTGGCGCATCTTGTCGGCTGCGGCGGCCTGCGCCCGCCAGGACAGGGTGCCCGACGCGGCGAGGCGGTTATAAGCCGCTTCGGTATGCTGGATTTCGCGCTGGATGGCCTGCTCGGAACGGATTCCCAGCGTCTCGCGGGCGTGGGAGAGCTTCTCGTAGCTGCTGCGCTGGCGGGATGCGCCTTTCTCGACGGCATCGGCGGCTTTCTGGGCGGCTTTTTCGGTGGCGGTCGCCGCCTTGGCGGCGGCCTGCTCGGAGGCTTGCGACACGGACTTGATTCCGGCCGTCGCGCCGTCCTTCAACTTCAATCTTACTTCTACATCAACTGCGGACGACGACATGAGAAAAGCTCCAGAACCGGGGGGTATCTGGAGCTTATCTGGAGGGGAGTTGCTGGGGCAGGCTGGAAACGTTTCCAGCCGGACGGGCCGGGTCTTACTTGAACTCCCGGCCGCTCATCACGGCGGCCAGTTTGGCCAGGACAAACAACTTAGCCAGGGGCATCGCCTCGACCACCGGCAGCTGCTGATGCATCACGTTCATCAGCAGCCCCACGGCGATCAGGATGCGGACTACTTTTTTTCAGCTGCTTCCTCGTCGCCTGCCTCGTCGCCATTGATCATGTCGTCGGCGATCTTTTCGGCCGCCCGGTAATCTGGGCCGCGCAGTTGCTTGATCAGGCTTTCGTCGCTGCCGGTCAGGCTGGCGATCAGCGCGATCCGCTGCGCCACGCCGCCGCGCTGGTCGAAGGCCAGATAGTCACCGGCGGTGGTGTAGTCGCGGAATGTCAAGGAATCGACAGTCATCTTGCCGAAGGTCAGCGGGTGCTTGAGTGTGAGTTTTGCCATGGTTAGCCCCTTAGCTGATCTGTTCGGACGTATTGGCCATGATGGTGATCTTGCCTTCGCCGTCACCGACCGGGATCGGCTCGGTCACGAACGCCTGGCTCATCAGATGCACGTGGCCATCGGCCAGGCGCACCGTCACGTCTTCGTTATCGACGGCGTTGATGGCCAGGATGTCCACCCCGCCCAGCAGGTTGATGGAGAGTTCAAGCTTGGCCGGCACGCTGGTTTCGGTATGCCCGCCGTCTTCCGCCAGGCGCCCCGCCTTGTGCTCGCGCTTGATCCCGCTGGGGGTGAAGGTGCCGGGCTTGTCGCCCAGAGGCAGCTTGCCGATGGAGGGCACCGACACGGTGCGGATATTGTTGATTATTGCCATGTTCGAATCCTCTTTGAAAGGTTGTTAAATTCGCTTTGCCCTTGCCCAGGCCCTCACCTCAATCCTCTCCCGCTTGCGGGAGAGGAGGCAAACGTGAAAGGCGCTTGTTTTAATAGGCTGGGACTGCCTTGCGGAAGCGCGAGCGGCCGGCGAGGATGTAGAACGGCGAGTTGAACACCGGGTCGTCGCGGAAGTTGAAGCGGCTCGGGTTGTCCGGATCCTGCTCGACGATCAGGGTGTCCTTGTAGTAGGCATATGCCTGCACCCAGCCATATTCCTTCATCAGCACGTTCTTGTAGAGGCTCAGCAGGAAGCCCCTGACGCCGTCTTCGGTGGTGATCGGCAGGCCGGGGCGGTAGCCTTCGTCTGTCTTGGACGCCACCGTGCCCCGGAAGCGCTGGGCCGCACCGCTGCGCTGCTCATAGCGGAAGCGCTCCGCCACTTCGGCGATGTTGATGTCCAGGTAGGCGTCGTCCACGCTGCCGTCGGAGCGGGTCTGGTACATCGAGATCAGGCGCTTGATGTAGCAGGATCCGTCCTTGCCGACTTCCATCAGGCTCATGCCCTTGAACAGCAGGCTGTTGCCGTTGGTGAAGTCGTTGTAGCCCACATCCGCCTTCAAGTAGGGCAGCGGCGTGCCTTCCAGTGAAATCACCGGGTTGTTGTAGAGCTTCGGCGCGGCGGCGGCGGCCAGCGTTGCCGCCGCCTCCCAGGTGGTGGGCGGGCTGATGCCCAGCCAGGTGTCGGTGATGTGCTCGTAGTTCTTGGTTTCGCCCCAGGCTGCGGCCGCCGCGTAGTCGCCCCGGAAGGCGGCAAAGGCGCGGAAACCCGCCTGCACCGGCACCGCGTAGCGCCGCCTGCTCTCGGCATGCCAGATGTCCAGGGTCGCGGCGTCGTTGATGCCCAGCGCCACATACCTGAACCAGCGCTGGCCGATCAGGGCGGGCAGGTCGCCGGTTTCCGGGTCGCCCGCGCCGCCGGACATCGCGACCAGGGAGATACCCAGCCCGGCGGGCGTGTCTTCGCCGTAGAGGTTCAGGCGCAGGTCGATGGCGTTGCCGCAGGTGCCCTTGTGGCGGGCGGTCAGGGTCACCACCGCGCCGGCTGCGGCCGCCGTTACCGGGATGTCGATACCGGCGTCGGTGATCGCCTGGGCGATGGCGGTAGCAATCTGGGCTTCCGTCTGGCCCACGGCGATGCCTACGGAGATAGGGCGCTGGGCGATGTAGAGGGCCAGGGTGCCGCTGGCGGTGGCCACGCTGTTCACCGTAAGGGGGCTGGTCGCCGCCACGCCAGCCGGGTTGTCGGCATAAGGCAGCATGAACATGTCGAAAATCGGGTCGACCTTGCGGTAGCGCGCGGCCATCTGCGCCAGCATGGAGCCGGGGCCGGCCTTGAGCTTGGCGTCTTCAATGCCGGAGAGACGAACCACTTCCCCGACCGGGGCCGTGCCCGTCGGCAGCTTCTGCCCGACCAGCAACACGATAGGCAGGTCGCCGCCAAGGCCGGCCTGGCTACCGTCGATCTCGATATAGCCGCCGGGGTAACGCAGCGCCTGGGGCACTTCACTAAAGGTAATCGTCACAGTTTTTCTCCTACATAGTTGAGCCTGTCGAAAGCAGGCGGGTCCGGCAAATAGTTGGTAATCAGCGCTTCGAAGCCGTAGCGGTCGCGCCAGTAAAGATCGCCGTCGGTGTATTCCAGCACCTGGCCGCCGCCGAACTTGATGGGCTTTATATCCGCCTCGATCTCCCAGCCCAGCAGCAACGCCTTGACAGCCTGGCGGTACTTGAGCAGCGTGTCGTCGGTTTCGCCCTGGGCGTGCGAGCGGACGTTTTCGATGGCGATCACCACGTCGAACGCCAGCGTAACGTTCTCGGCCCGCTCTCCGGCGTGCTGCACCTTGTCCGCCGCCCGCACGATCCAGCAGGCGGGCAAGGGCAAGGCCTCGGGACGGATGCGCGCAAACTCGGCGGCGCCGGCCACCTGGCGGAACCATAGCCCGTCAAACCCGGCGGGCTTGGGGGTCAGGTGTTCGATCAGGGGCTTGAGGGAAATCACAGCCCGAACTCATCCGGTTGATAAGTGCCGTAGCGCTGCGGCCGACTGGCGATAATGGCCGCGTCTTCGCTCGGCAGCGGGTCGGTTGGCGCGGCGGGGACCAGGTCGATACTGCCCCGGCTATGCGCCGTCAAGGTATCGATCACGCCGTCGTAAGCCTTGCGGACATCGTCCGTCATGCGCTCCGCACCTTGCAGGTAATAGAGCGCGATGGTAGAAGCCAGCCGGGCCAGCAGGCTGGTCTGCACCGTGGCCGGGATGCCGTAGGACAGCAGCAGCGCGTCGGCGTCGGCCAGCGCCTTGTCGATAGCCTCCAGGGCCAGCGCCAGGGCGGCTTGCTCTGTCGGGGTGAAGCCGGTCAGGTTGCCCCCCGCAATCGCGGCCCGCAGGGCTTCGTCCGGCACCATGTCCACGTCGGCGGGAACCGCCAGCTGGGCGAGGCGCCGGGCGTTGCTGCGCGCCAGCAGGTCGGAGCGGGAAGCGAAGGCCATTACTGCGCGGCCTGTGCGTTGATTTCAGCCCATACCGCATCGCGGTCGATGGCGTTCACCGGCCAGCCGGTAAGCGCCTCAAGCGCCTTGGTATTGGGGCTGCCACCCTTGGTCCATGCCGTGGCATCCGCTTTGTCCAGGGCGGCGATTGCCGTCTTGATCGCGGCGTAGCGTTCGGTTTGGTCTTCGGGTGCAGCCGCCGGGGCGTCGGAAGCCGAACCGGCGCTGGAGCCGCCCGCAGGGTCAGCTGCGTTGAGCGTTTCGTTCTCCAGTTCCGCCGGTCGGGTTTCCGACACCTCCAGCATCTGCTCTTCTTTCAGGCGCTTGGCGGTGGCGGCGTCGACGTCGTACACCGGCAGCCAGTCCTGGCTAAATTGGATACCGCAGCGGAAAAATGTCTTTTGACCGCTCTTGGGCTGCACTCGCACAAACAATGTCTTGGCCATTTCAGGCTCCTTTCTAATTGCCCTCACCCCAACCCTCTCCCGCCTGCGGGAGAGGGGGCGAAAGTGAGAGACGTTTGTTTCTATCGATTACATCCAGGGCGTGACGATCAGTTCCACACGCTTGTAGTTGGTGTTCGACTCCCCGTTGGCGAGATTGGCCTTCATCACCACAGCCTCGGCGGCGGCGCGGTTGGCGGAACCGACCACCAGCGTGTCGGCGATGATGCCGAGCTTGCGACCACCGTCGCCCGTCATGGCCATCATTGCGTCGTAGCCGGCTTCAAAGTTGGCGGCAGTGAGCGCGGCCTTGGAGCCGAAAGCGCACTGCCAGAAGCCGTAGGCAGCTTCACCGCGCCAACGGCCGCCGAAGCTGTACACGTCCAGGTCGAATACGTTGCTGTTCTGTACCGAGTTCACGCTATCGAACTGGGCGGCCATGCGTTCCTGCAGGTAGATCGGGGATGCTGCGCGCTTGGTGCAGAGCAGAACCCAGGGGGCACCGGCGCCGGCCTGCATGTTGCTGACCGCCGTTACCGCGCCTGTGCCGTCTTCGTTGGCGGCTACCGGGTGATCGGTGTCGAAGAAATACTGGCCGTCGTAGCAGGTGGAGGCGAAGCCGGCCGTCAGTGCCTGGAACACCAGGTCGTTCTTGAGGTCGGTGGCCGATTGCCCGGCGGATTCGGCGATGGTGCCGTATTGGCCGATGTTGTCGTCTTCGATATCGGTGCGCTGCACGTCTACCGTGGATTCGAATTTGCGGTTCACCACCGTGTAGGCGGTTTCCTTGAACACCTTGTGCAGGCGGGAGCCGACCCACTCGCGGAAGGCGGGGAACTGGCTCAGCCATTCATAGGTGTTGGATTTGCCGCTGCTCTTGACCAGCTTGCCGATCTTCTTCCAGTCGTCGGGGGACATCTTCAAGCCGGCGTTCCAGCGGGCGATCAGCGTGGTCTTCAGTGCGTCGATCTGTACTTGCGTCAGTGCTGCCATGTTCTTCTCCTGTTCAGTGGTAGCCCTCATCCCAGCCTTCTCTCGGATGGAGAAGGTGCAATGGATAGGGTCGTTTGTTATGCCCGGCGGCGACTAAGCCTTTCCCTTGGCCTCGGTGAAATCTTCGGGGGATACGCCCATGCGGCTGCACATGGCCAGCTCTGCCTCGGTGAGGCCATGCCCGCCGCCGTCCATGCCGTCGGTTTGCTTCTGGAGGATGCCCAGCGGCTTGCTGGCGTCCAGGTACTCGGTCAGGGCGGCCAGCGTCTGCTTTTCCGCCCAGCCCTTTTGCGCAGGGGTCAGACGGCCATCGGTCAGCGCCGCTTGCAGCAGCTCGCCGTGTTTGGCCTTTTCGGTGGTAAGGGCGGCTTCGGCCTTCTCTTGTTCGGCGGCGTCCGCCTTGGCTTTCAGGGTGTCGCGTTCTACGGTCAGCGCGGCCAGGCTGGTTTTCAGCCCGTCGCGCTCGGCGACCAATGCCGCCACTTGGGTTTTCAGGCCGTCACGCTCAACAGCGAGCGCGGCCACGTCCTTCTCTTGAGCCATATCGGCCTCCTCTTCGGTTGAAAAAACGGAATGCTTGCGGGCCAGATCGGCCAAGGCGTCCAGGCCGTCCATGGCCGGGGTGTTGGTAGCCGCCACGGAGATGATTTCCAGCACCTCGCCGGTCACGGTGTCGTAGAGGAAGACCGCGCTGATGTAGCGCAACTTCTTCGCCGCGATCAGGTCGGCGGTGTCGCCGACCCAAACGATGTTCAGGGCGTACAGGCCACTGCCTTCGCGCCATTCCATCGTGCGCGGAATCCACCCGGCGGCTTCGACACGTTGGCCGTTCCACTCGGAGCGCAGGCTCTGATGTTCGAAGTCGATCAGGATGTCGTTCTTCTGGGCGGCGGCCCGCGCAATCACCCGAGCGGCGATGGCGGCGTCCAGCTTCCAGCCGTCGCATTCAAAGGGGCGGCCATCCACGGCGCGAAATGGGCCGGGCGGCAACAGATGGGCTTCGGTGGGAACACCGCCATCGCCGGACAGCAGTTCAAACGTCAGGGCGGCGATGGAAGTCTTGGTTACGTTTTTCTGCACGGCTTGCTCCTATCGGGTAGGAAGCATCATCGCGTGAGGGGGAATTCTTAACACCGCTGGAAACGTTTCCCGCTCGGCGGCTTGGGGCGGAACGCCAGAAACGGGCCGTAGGCGCTTTTCAGGGGGCGGCGGCTACGATGGCATCAGCCGAACTTCTGTAAACGCGGCAAAGGCGATTTCGAATCCAGATAAGGCTATTGCCGTGGTGCTGCTGCATGTCTGTTGCACAAGTTTTGCCGAATCCGGCTTAAAACAGGTCGAATTGCCTTTCGTCGTCTTCGCGGCAGATGTTCAGGATCTGGCGCGAGGAAAGGTTTTCTCGCCGGGCCAGCGCATTGACGCTGGTGGCGGGGCGATCCTTGCGGATCTGGGCATCGCGCACCCGGATGAAGAGCTTGTCCGCCTTGGGCATCCAGCAGCGGCCCGCCGCATCCAGATGCGGTGCCAGCGTGTGGCGCAGCCGCGCCAGTTCGTCGGCCTCCAGGAGCAGCGCCTGGGTGCGGCGGGCCGGGAGGGTGACATTGACCCCGCCATGCTCCGCCAGCCATTCCCGCGCCCGCCCGAATCCCAGGGCGCGCACCACGGCCCGCAGCAGCGGCGGCAGAGTGCGCAGCAGCTCGTCGTCGACAGCCGGGAAGCTTGCCGCGTCCTCGGGCTGCGGCGCGGCTGGCAAGTTCCGGCGGTGGCGTGGGATTCCCATGGCTTACGCGCGCCTCAGCCAGCCCTTGAGGGCTTCGGTGATGGCCTGGCACTCGGCGATGGAAAGGCCGTCCAGGTCGGAAACCTCGCGGTCCACCTGGCGGGCACAAAAGGCCAGCAAGGCCGGGCGGGTAGCCTTGTCCACCTTGCCCGCTTCGCCGAGCTTGCCCCACAGGCGCACCAGGTGCGCGATGCGGGGCGGCACCGGCTTGGCATTCTCCCTCACCCCTGCCCCTCTCCCGCCTGCGGGCGAGGGGTTAAAGCCATTGCGGCGCGGCCAGCCCCGCCGCTCATAGTCATCCAGCGCCGCGCGCAGCTGCTGCGCGTTCAAGGTGCTGGCGGAAACCCGGCCATCCGTCATCGTCGCGCCATGACGGGAAAGCAGATCGCGGTGGGTTTCGTCGCACCAGCCGGGCAGGTTCTTCGTCGCCCAGCCCTTGGCGATGCCGACCAGCTGGAGGTAATGCCTGGTGAGGTCAGACATGATCAACGCCTTCGCCCGTCTCGCCAGAGCGAGCAGCTTTGCTGCCGCTCTCGGCGGGGACGCCCCTGTCGAGGGGCAGAAATGCGCTGTAAGTCCTGTCGCAACAAGAACAGGCAAGCACCAGTTCGACGTTCTGTCCTTTCGGATCTTCAACGCTGAGCAATGCCAAGTGATTCAGCCCGGTGCCGCATTTGCATTTGGCTCCCACGTCTAGGTACTTTTCCAGCAACGCAGCGGCCACAGCATCATGGTCGGCAGGGTCCGCGTGGTAGGTTTTCATGGTCACACCCCCGCCACATCCAGCGGAATAGCCTGGTAGTCGCCGCTATTCCCCACCCGCTCGTACACCCGGAAATAGGCTTTGCTGCTGGCGACCTGGATGCTGTCGCGGATGGCCTGCATCGCCCGCAGCCACTTTTCGTCCCGGATGTCGAGACGCTGCAGGCCGAGCACGCGCCCGGTGTTGATCTTGCCCTCCTTGTCGACGTTGAAGGCGTCGTTGACCAGGGCCATGATTTCCGGGCGGCTGCCTTGGCCCCATTCGTGGATGCATTGGTCGATCAGTTCCTTGGCGGCCTGCAGGCGTTCGTCGAACACCAGGCTGTCGGCCATGGCGCGCTGAACCTTGTACTTTCCGTCGAAGCTCACCAGGGTGACATTGCCTTTCTTGCCGCCGAGCTTGACGCCGTACTGCTCGCCGGACAGTTCGACGAACGCCTGGATGTCGTCGAACACGCGGTTCTTGAAGCCGGACAGGGCGGCGGATTGGAGCTTTGCGCCGGTAACGATTTCATATACCAGGCTGTCGCGGGCGCGGTCGATGGGCTTGACCAGGGCGAGCGGCACCAGCCGTCCCTGGGCGTCTTCCATGAATTCGGCGGGGCTTTCTCCCCCCTTTGAAAAAGGGGGGCTGGGGGGGATTTGGTTCATGCGGTTGCTCCTATATGTCAATTCGGTTGTGATCGTTTGTTCCTGGCCAGCAGTTCCATGATTTCGCGGAACCTGGCCTTGTTGCGTGCGCGCTCTTCCGGGGTGATGCGGGGCGCGGGCAGCGCCTTGGGCGGATCGCGTGCGCCCAGGTTGTCCAGGAACGCCTTGGGCGCCGGCCAGCGGTCGCAAATGCGGAACAGGGTCTGAAAGGAGCGCCTCACCCGCTGGCTGTCGAGCTGTTCGGACCACTGGATGCTGCAATGCGCCATGGCCTCCAGCCAGACTTCCGCCGTGCCGACGATGGCATCCTCCGGCGGGGTGCCGATCAGGCGCAGGGCCAGCAGCTTTTGCAGGCCAGAGGCGATCTCGCAGCGGAGCCAGTCAGCCATGCTTGAAGTTCTCCAGGGCGGAAATACCGGAAAGCGTCCGCGACGGCTGCTTGCCGCTGGAGAGGCGCGGCGCCCCGTCGACCACCGTCTGGCCCGCCGTTGGCCGGTAGCTGCTGATGACCTCATACAGCCAGCCGTGGGTCTTGAGCGGCGCTTTCAGGCGACCGGCGTCACGGGCGGCGAGGCTCTGCTCGATGCCCCATACCCAAGCTTCCAGCGGGGCGTCGAACACCTGCCCGTCACGGCCGATGCGCTGCGCCTGGATGTCGGGCAGGATCTCGCCCAGCAGCTTGGCCACCCGGTCCATGGTCAGCTCACGCGCCGCCGGGCGGAACAGCGCCAGGTAGCGCACCACCGCAGAGCCGAGCGGGCCGGAGAGCTTGAACACGGCGACCAGCGCCTCCCGCGCCCCATCGTGGGCGATCAGGGCGTCCAGCGACAGGGTCGCGCCGCAGGCCGGGCAGCGGGTGCGCATCAGTCGTCCCCATCCGTTGCGTAGATCTCGAAACCGAACTCCGTGCTGGCGGCCTGCGCCACGTCATGCAGCGTTTTCACGCATGCCGTCAAGGCGTCATGCCATTCCGGCTTCAGGAACTTGTCCCGCAGGTAGTCGATTTCGCAGGCCATGTCGGCCAGCAGCGCTACGTCGTTCCGCTCCGTCATGCCGTTCTCCCGTGCGTGACATGCACGCTGGGGCAATGCGCCAGCCGCATTTGCGGGTTGCGGTTTACCACGATCTCGGTCTGTGCGCCGGGCGCCAGGCTTACCCGCAGCGAGATCACCTTGCAGCCGATGGCGCGCAGCAGGCGCAACGCCTGGTTGGATTCCTTCAGGCGCGCGACAAATTCCGGATGGAAGACGGTGGGGCGGTTCGCGATCCGTATAACGTTCCCTCTCTCGCGGGCGGTAGAGGGTTGGGTGGAGAACTTGATCATCACTGCTCCTTTCAGGCTATCGATTGCAAGCACAGGGCTTGCTTGGCTACGGCATCCACCAGCTTCACGTCCAAAACGCGCCCCCGGCGGAATTCCTTGACCCCGGCGATCAGCCCTTCCACCAGCATCCGGGCGCTGCCCTTGCAATACTGGTAGAGGCGGGCTATCACCTCGTCGGGCACGTCCTCGGTGCCGAAGCCGGACTGCACCAGGGCGGCGGCGTCTTCGGCGTTGATGGCGCGCACCGTCTCGGGCCAGAAGCCGGTGCGGCTCCGGATCTGGTCGAACTGACCGTGCAGGGGCTTGATCAGGCCGGAGAGGTGTTCGGTGCCGCACAGCACGATACCGACGTTGGCCAGGTCGCGCAGGCGGCGCAGGGTGTGCAGCTGGTGCGGGGTGAGGGTTTCGGCCTCATCCACGATCAGGAGGCTGTCGGTATTCTTGAGCGCCTCGATCACGGCGCGGAACTTGTCGTCGATGCTGCCCTTGCCGTCGTAGCCGGCCACCACGCGGGCCAGCAGCTTGACCAGGCTTTGCGGGGTCATGGTCGGCGTCGCCTCGATCAGGTGCGTGTTGGGGTGGGTGGCCGCATAGTGCTTGATGGCGAAGGTCTTGCCGGTGCCGACAAAGCCGGTGAACACCGCGAAGTTGCGGTAGCGCCGCGCCATGCCGCAGGCGGCGTGGGCCAGCTTGAAAACGCTGGTATCCACGGGCGCTACGGCGTCCGAGCTGGTCTCGTCGGCATGGCGCATGGCCGATTCGACCGAGGCCAGCATCTTGGCCGGGCTGGTGGCGTACACGCCCTTGAGGATCTGGTTAAGGCTGCTGGCCGAAATACGAGCCAGCCGGGCCAGCGCCGCCTGGGTATAGCGGCGCTGTTTCATCCAAGCCTGGATGCCGGCAATCAGCAACACGTCGGCGGCGCTGTAGTGGCCGGGCCACGACGTCACACCCACTTCTTCAATTTGTTCCATGGTTTCTCCCTTAGTCATCAATCGTCAAATCAAGCAAAAGCGGTTCGTCGTCGCCGTCGGCGATCCGCCGGGCCTCGCCCTCCAGGGAAGGTAAAGCCCCCTCGGCTACGGCGTCGGCATCGATCAGCAGGCCGGCGCGGGCCTTCTGTTCGTCCATCTTCTTTTCCAGGCGCTTCATGGCGTCGTCTACGCGGGCTACGCGCTTCTCTTCCATGCGGTTCGGCGCGATTGCATCGATGGCGCTGATCAGGTGGGCATCGCAAATCCAGCGGCCTTCCAGGGTGCGCATGACGGCGATGCGGTCATCCATCAGGTCGTATTCCAGTACCAGCTTCTGGCCGTTGAAGGCATGCAGCTCGGGGTGCTTGTATTCACGCCTGCCGTGCTTGACGCTGGCGCGCTGCACCGTGAGTGTGACGGCCTGGCGCTTGAGTTCGGTCACGCTGGCATGCGGCGGGATCGGGACCAGCTGCGACCACAGTTCGGCCCGCGTCACGTTCTTGTCTTCCGGGTGGGGGCGGTAGGCGTAGCGCAGCATCCATTCGTTGAAGGCATCGGAAAACTGCGCCAGCGTCGGCAGCGCCAGACGCCCCGCCTTGACCTCGCGCACGGTATGGCTCAACGCTTCCGGGGCCATGTCGGTGCCGCAATAGAACTCTGGTCGCCACAGCTTGAGGAAATCGTCCTTGACGATACGGAAAAAGCGCTCCACCCAGCCCTTGCCGTGCGGGTTGCCGGGAATGGCATGGATAACCTGCTGTACCCCGGCACGGGCATAAAAGCCGGTCATTTCGTCGCTCATCAGCTTGTTCTTGTAGCCCGAGCCGTTATCGACATAGAGCAGCGGCGGGACATGGTTCCAGCGGGCGAAGCATTCCGCCCACATGTTCTGCACTGCATAAGTGCCCTCGTGCTCGTCGGCTCGCCAGCCCACCGGGAAGCGGCTGCGCATGTCGATGGCCACCGTGAGTTCCGGTCGCCAGATGTCGCCGGTAACCGGGTGAGCCAGGTACACGTCGGCGCGGTAGCCGTCGGCCACATACACGTCGCCGGGCAAAGCGTTCTCGGTGGAGCGGCGGATGTAGGCCTTCTCAGTCAGGCGGTAAAGGTTCTTTCCGATCCGGGCGGGGCTGTTGCGTCCAAGCATGGCGGGCACTCCTGTCAGGTAGTTGCGGACCTGGTCATAGCTGACGGCAAAGCCGTCCACCTCAACCAGGCGGCGATGCACGGCGGACATGTCGGGCTTGCCGGGCACGTTGTAATACTCCAGGGCGGGGCCCCACCAGCCGGCGGCTTCAACCACCCGGCCTTTGTGGTCGGGGAGCAAGGCGGCGATGCCGCCTTCGCGGTACTGGGCGCACCACTCGCAAATTGCGGAGCGGGACGGCGCGGCCCGATCAGCCTTGGCAGAGCCCGCCAGCATGTAGGCAACATGAGGCGGAAGATTGCCGGCCATGCCGCGCTCCAAGAGCAGCAAGACCGCGTTGTTCTGAGTGACACCGCTATCGGTCAGCCCCCTCACGTACAGCACTACGCCCTCTCGGGACAACGCTTCCTGCCGGGCGCGGTCGGTAGCCTCGCGCCAGGGGTCGCGGCTGCGTAGCGCCAGCACCTTGGCGGTGGGCATGACTACCGTCGCGCCGCCCGTGGCCGATTCGATGCGCTTGATCATTTGCGCTCCCTTCATGATTTATTCTCCGGCGGCCTTGTTCGCGGAACCTTTGGGACGGCCGGGGCCACGCGGGCGGGTCGCCTCGCGGCGCGATTCGCGCACCGCCGCCTCGGCGGCATGGCGGTTTTCGATCAGGGGGTAGTCGAGCATCCAGCGCTCCGCCTCGTCCGGGGTGAGCAGGTGGCGAGCCAGCGGGCGGTCCGGCGCACCTTCAGGCATGCGGGCGTGCAGGTATTCCACCAAGTCAAGGGCACGGGCGGCGAGCGTATTGGCCGCGATCCACACATGCTCCGCCTGCAAGCCACCTTCTGGCGCCTGCGTGTCGGTATCGTCAAACAGTTTTCGCAAGCCATTCAAATGCAGTTCACCGCCCAGTTGAAGGGCCATGCACTCTTCACGCAATTCCTCGGTACGCAGAAGGAAATCGGTGGTGCGCTTCTTGGCCTCAGACAAGCGCTTGATCTGGTTGCCGGCCCGCTCCAGTTCCGCCTCGTAATTCTTCTCGCGGCGCTGCAGGGAGGCGATTTCTCCCTTGAGTTCGGCAACCGTCATCAGGTCAGCTTTGCCGATCAGGTCATTGCCGCATTCGGCGGCTTGGTCGATAACTTCCTGCGAGAGGGAGGCAAGCAGCAGCGCCTGTTTTTTTCCGATGGAGAGCATCTGACTGCGGCTTTCTTCGGGCAGGCGCGAGTAGAACTTCGCCAGGCGGATGGCCTCATAGACACGCGGTTTGCTCAGCCCGCGCTCGCCGATCCATTCTTTGAAGGTGTCGAGTACGCCGGGCGTACTCGTGTCTGAATTGTCGACTACGCCCGGCGTAGTCGACAATTTCAATGCCTCCTGCGCGGCCCAAAACGCGGTACCCGCACGGCAGGCGTGCAGCAAACTCTTGTTGGATTCATCCACGCCTGCTTGCATGAACTCATCCGCTGTCAGTGCGGAAAAGCCAAACTCGCTCAGGCATACCTGCAACTTGTCGTCAGAAAAATCAAGCTTGCTGGAGTCGGATCTGTGAGACGCCTGCACGGCCTGCATAGTGGCGGACTCGATCCGGCTGCGATTACGGTTCAAGGCTTCCTCAAGCGCCGCCCTAACGCCCGGCGTGAAGGAAGGATCGTCTTCATCAGGCATTGAGGCCTGTCCGGCCGCAATCCGGTCGGCGTAGAGTTGCTCACCGAGGGCGGGCTGAGTTACAACTCCGTCCGTGATGCCGAGGTCGTAATCCTTCGTATCGGGCGCGCTCTCCAACTGCTCTAGCGTGCCGCCATCGTTCAGCCAACGGTCTACCCATATTGGCTTGCGGCCTTTACCGGTCCATTGAAGATCGGGGTTTTGCGGGTGCGTATATTTGATTGAGCTGGGCATTTCTTACTCCAAATAGGCAATTTAGTTGGGTTTTTCAGGGTTGGGCTTGAGGCCAAGGAAAACTGCGGCCTTATGTGAATTGCCTCGGCGGCCGCTGGCTTTACCGCACAGCAGCTCACGTGCGGCCTGATAACTGACGCCGCCGGACTCGCACAACTCGCGCAGGTTGATGCCCTTGGCGGCAAGCTCTGCACGCTTCTTGATCAGCGCGGACTTGGTCGGTCTTGTGCTTGTGATATGCTTCATTTTCTGTTGCTCTCCGAGTAAAAGAATTGCGTGATGTGTGAATTATGAGAACTCAAGTTCTCTTTGTCAAGGGTGTTGTATGGATGAAAGTTCTCTTTTTGCCAAAAGATTGAAAGAAGAGCGAAAGCGCTTAGGTTTGAGCCAAGCTCAAGCTGGTGAGGCGGTAGGTGTAAGCCGAGAGATGTGGGGAAAATACGAGCGCGGCGCAATGCCGGGTGGGGACGTATTCATAGCTTTAAAAAAAGCCGGTTTTGACGTGCCCACCATACTTGCTGGCTCAAACCGTCTTGATGTGTCAATTAGCCCACACGAAATGGCGCTGATCGACCGTTACAGGCGAAGCCACAAAGACGTCCAACGCGGAGTAGACGCGCTTCTGGCAGCGACAGTAAACGAAGAGGAAGAAAAATGAAGCATTCCATAACTGTGGCTACCCTTTCCTTGCTGCTTTCTCAGTACGCCATTGCTGATAATGGGCCAGAGCAAAGCAATTGCTTCTTCCTAGATAGGGAGTGCATCGCAAAAGAAAAGATTCAACAACGCAAGGCGGAACGCGAAAAACAGGAGACGGCCCGCCGAGAAAAGTACCTTCAAGACAAGTCGCAGCGAGAGGCGGTACGGGCGGAAGATGTTCGTCTCAAGGTCGAGCAAGCTGCACAGGCCAGCCGTGACGCGCAGGTGCAAAAGCAAGCCCAGGCCGAAAACGAGCGCCTGCAACGGGAATTGAAGTATCAGCAGATCAAGTCCGAACAAGACAAAAAACAGGCGGAGATGGAAGCCGATGTTGCCGCCGAAGAGAAGCGCGAGCGGGCCGCGCAGAAGAAGCACAACGCTGACGTGGCAGAACTCAAAGTCCGGTGTGGTGGCGACTACAAAACGCCAAGCATCGGCATGCCTATTTGGCGCGTTCAAGAGTGCGTTGGCCCGGTGAAGCTATCCGGCCAGGTGAACCGCCCGGACGGCGTAGCAAGCGTCTATAACTATGGGCCGCTCTGGGTCAATGTCATGTCTGGCAGGGTTGTCGCATGGGGACAGTAACGAGCAAACGTGAAGCTTGATCGCGGCCCCACCCTGAACGAGCATTCCCGACTCAGTGAAAGACTTGATTTTCTGCTGAGAGAGCATTTGCATGCAGAGGCCGCATCTGTGGCAAGGCAGATGGTGGCTATCGCCGAACGGGTATACGCAGAACAGAAGAAGCTAAGCACTGTCGGGATGCACACCAGCTCCGGCTTTATCAAATCAGCCGGCGGTCCCGGTTACCATGCCGGCTATGACTACCTGACAGACAAGGGGTATCTGGTCGGCGTTTGCCGTTCCGATGAGGCGATAAAGCTATGCGAACAAGCCGCTTTCCAGCGGTGGGGCGGCGAATGGAAACAGCGGATTCGTGAAATTCACTCCAACGAAAAGCTGCTGGAGAAGGTCAAGGCGATCATCCATGAGTCTCCTGATATTCTTCAATCTGCCCTGCTGAAGCAATACCCAGAAATTGATTCAACGGCGCTCTACTACGCGGCTATGCGCGGCGACATTATTCGGGCAAAGAAGGGCCGCAGCTATACCCTTCGGGTAGCCTCTTAGCCGCCCCTCCAGCTGGAAACGTTTCCCGCCTAATCCCGCCTCGCGCGCCCGCGTAAGCTCTGGTCATCCCATTGACCGGAGCTTGTGCATGAAATTTCCCCGCCTTTCCGGGTGGCTGATCGCCACTGTCTTATTGCTGGCCGTCATCGGCCTGCTCTACCCCCAGCAACTCCCCGTTAGCCTATACAAGCTTTCCCTGGTCAGCATGGCCGGGGTGGCCGGGTATTGGCTGGATCGCGAGTTGTTCCCTTATGCCCGGCCCGATGAATTCATGGCGCAGGCGGTTTCGGTGGGCGGGCCGTTCGTGCCGAAAAAAGCTGTCGCGCCTTCCCAGCAGATCGTCTTCGCCGCCGCCATGCTGCGCCGGGCGGTTATCGTCGGCTGCGCCATGCTGGCCATCGGGCTGGGGGCGTAGATGAGGCGCACGGGATGGGGGACGCCGCGTCCCAAACAATTCCATCTGGCGTTGCGCTGGATGCTCGTTTTCGCTTTGGGCATGCTTGCCGCCGCGTCTATCGGCAAGGCTTTTGCAGGCGACGGCATCCCCCGTGCCGCCCTCAAGCATCGCGCCGACCTGACCCGCGCCGCCCATGCCGCTTGGGGGCTGGATGCCCCCGTTGCCGCGTTTGCCGCCCAAATTCACCAGGAAAGCGGCTGGAACCCCGAGGCCGTTTCCCGTGTAGGGGCGCGAGGCATGGCGCAATTCATGCCGGACACGGCGCGCTGGTGGTGCGACAAGAACGGGCTTTCCGCCGCCGAGTGTCGGCCGGCCAACCCGGTGTGGGCGATGCGGGCGCTGGTGGGCTACGACCGCTGGCTGTTCGAACGCGTGCGCGGCCCTTCGGAGTTTGACCGCTTGTGGGCCGCCTTGCGGTCTTATAACGGCGGGCTGGGGCACTGGCAGCAGGAAGCCGCCACGGTGCGCCCGGCGCTGGGCCGGATGGCGGTGGATGCCGCTTGCGGCAAGGCCCATCGACACGCCAGCTTCTGCCCGGAAAACCTCGGCTACCCCCGCCGTATCCTGACTATCTTGCAGCCCCGCTATCTCAGCTGGGGTCGGGGGGTATCGGCATGAATATCTCAGTTATCCCGCCGTGGGTGAAGTGGCTGGCCGCCGTCGCACTTATTGCGGCTGTGGTTGCCGCCTTCTACGCCTACGGCCAGCAGCAGTTCGGCCTTGGGATGACATCCGAGCGGGCGACATGGCTGGCGCGTGAAAATGGCGCGCTGACCAAAGCCAACGGCCGCATCAAGGAACTGGAAGAACAAGCCCGCACCAGGGAGCACGAACACGCCCAGGACATGGCCGTCGCATCGGCCAAATATCAAGAGGATTTGAAGCATGAGAAAGCTGCAAAAGACCGTGTTATTGCTGATCTGCGTAGGGGCGATTTGCGGCTGCGCATCCCCGTTACCTGCCCCGTTCCAGCCGCTGGAGATAGAACCGCCGCGCTTGGCACCGGCCCCGCCGGACGTGATGGTGAAACGCGAGCCGAACTTTCTGTCGAGGCTTCTGAATTTCTTGTCGGACTCGCCAGCGAAGCCGATGAAGTAGTGCATCAATTGACGGCCTGCCAGGCAGTCGTTAACGCAGATCGCAAACAACCAGGGGAGAAGCAATGAGCGTAGAAAATAACGGCGCCGACAACGCCCAGATCATGCACAGCATCGGCCAGCTTACCGGTGCAGTGCATGCGATGCACACGGGCCTGACCGCGCGGATCGAAGACATCAAGTCCGATATTCGCCGCCTGGAGGAGGCGCAGGGCCAGCGCATGGACCGTATCGAAGAAGGCCTGGGCAAGCGCATCGACAACATGGAAGCCGGTGTCGGCAAGCGTATTGAAACGCTGGAAACCAGCGTGGGCAAGCGCATCGACGGCCTCGGAACCCGCGTCAGCAACCTGGAAGCCGAAGACAAGCGCCTGATCGAAAAGACGGCCAAGCTCTCGGCGCTCGGCGGCGGGATCGGCGGCGCGCTGGCTGCGGCTGCGGTCGAACTCATCAAGCGGATGTGACGATGGCCCATAGCCAAGATACCCGCGACAAGGTGCGCCAGCTTTTCATCGAGGGACTGCCCCTCAACGGGGCGGCCATCACCTGCGGCGTGAGCTATGACACGGCGCGGGACTGGAAGACGCGGGCCAAGTCGAAAGGGGATGATTGGGACACCGCCCGCGCCGCCTATCGCATCAGCGACCAGGGCATAGACGATCTCAACCAGCAGCTGGTGGAAGACTTCGCCCGCCAGGTGATTACCACCACCCGCGAGCTGGAGGCCGCCACTATTCCCGCCGCCGACAAGGCGCAGATGCTGGCCCAGCTGGCGGATGCCTATGCCAAGTTCAGCAAGGCGTTTGCGCGGATCAATCCGGCCTTCTCGGGCTTGTCGGTGGCCCTGGATACGCTCAAGACGCTCGCCGAGCACCTGAAGAAGAGCGACCCTCCGGCGCTGCGGGCGCTGCATCCTCATCTGGAAGAGGTGGGGGCCATCCTGGGCAAGCGCTATGGCTGACTTCGACTGGAGCGATGACTATGAAGACCTTACCGAGGTCAAGAACATCCGCGATTTCCAACAGCGGATGGAACAGTTCTCAGAAGAGCTGCGCCAGACCATTGAGCTGGAGTGCCAAGCTTTCACGGTCGATCCGGCGGCGAGCAAGGCACGGCGCGAGCGGGCCGTAGTCGACTATGAGTTCTTCTGCCGGACTTACTTTCCGCACTACGTTCCTACCGATCATTTCTCGCTGTTCCACCGCTACATCTTCAAGCGATTCCCGGAGCTGATCGACGGGCCGAGCGATGCACGGAATGTTGATGAGGCGCCCCGAGGTGAGGCCAAGTCGACCTACGAAACCCAGCTCGGCAGTTTGTGGTGCATCTGCCGCGCCAACTACCTGGCCGAGCTTGTGCCGACTGCCTCGAAGAAGGCCCGGAAGTGGCTGATTGGCATCATCATGAACACGCTGGAGCAATCGATTGAAATGCTCGAAGCGATCAAGGCTGAGCTGGACAGCAATCCACGTCTGGCTGCCGACTTCCCCAAGGCAGTCGGCCGAGGCCGCATCTGGCAGGCCGCAACCATCGTCACGGTCAACGGAATCAAGGTTCGGGTCGGCGGCGTCGGGAAGAAAATGCGCGGCATGCGGCACGGCCCGCATCGTCCCGGTCTGATCTTCCTGGATGATCTGGAAAACGACGAAAACGTAAAGCAGAAGGATCAACGCGACGCTTGCGAGAACTTCGTCATCAAGGCCGTCGTCGGCCTCGCCGGACCGGCCGGCGGAATGGACATCTTCTGGGTAGGCACCAGCTTGCATTACGACGCCGCAATCAACCGCGTCTCGCGCAAGCCGGGCTGGCGCCGCAAGGTCTTCAAGTCGATCATGAAATGGCCGGATCGAACAGACCTGTGGCAGAAGTGGGAAGGTATCTACACATCTGCGGCGGCTAGTGACGAGGACGATGCTCAAGAAAAGGCAGAAGCGGAGGCGCTGGCCTTCTACCAGGCCAACAAGGAAGCGATGGATGCCGGTTCCGTGGTGTCGTGGCCGGATGTTCGCCCGCTGTACCGTCTGTACTGCATGTACGCAAGCGACCACGACGCCTTCAACCAGGAACAGCAGAACGAGGCCGGCAACGACGACACAGCGCCGTTCAAGAACATCCAGTTCTGGGTCGACCGTCGCAATGACTGGCTGTTTTTCGGCGCCCTTGACCCGTCAATGGGCAAGCAGAAAAAACGCAATGACCCGTCAGCGATCCTTGTCGGAGGCCTGAACCGGGAAAAGATGACACTTGATGTTGTCGAGGCCGATATCGCCCGGCGCGTTCCGGACCTCATCATAGCCAGGGCGGTAGAGTTCCAGCGGGAGTATCAATGCCTGGCATGGTCGGTCGAATCCATCGCCTTCCAGGAATTTCTCTACACCGAGTTGATCAAGCGGGCGGCGCTGGCCGGCATCGCGTTCCCGGCCTATCAGGGGTCGACTGGCCGGGACAAGCACCTGGCGATTATGTCTCTGCAGCCCTATGTCGCCAATGGGCAGATTCGACTGCATCGCAGCCAGAGCGTTCTGATCGAACAACTCAAGTTCTACCCCGAGGCAGATCACGACGATGGCCCGGATGGGCTCGAAATGCTTTGGCGCCAGGCACAGCAGTTTGCAGGCGAATGGGTATACACCTCTGCGGCCCGCTCGCGGCGCGACACCCGCAGCACCAGCCGCCACAGTAGCAACAACAATGATTGGGATGACGATGATTAAAAATATCAAGGCAGCGCTGGCCAGGGTGAGCCGCGCCGGGCTGGACGTGTTGCAGGCCGGCCCGCGTTCGACGCAGGGCACGTCGGTGAATTACATGTCGGTGAATACGCTGGATCCGTCGCGGCTGGCCAGCGCCTTCGCGGCGGCGGATCAAGGGTACATCACCGAGCAGGCTACCTTGTTCGAACTGATCGAAGAGCAAGACCCGCACATTTTCTCCGAGCTGGCTAAGCGCCGCAGGTCGGTCACCGGCCTGGGCTGGCAGTTGACGCCGCCAGAGGACGCTAACCAGTCAGAAATAGACCGCACCAAGGAGCTGGATGACATCCTGCGCAAGATTCCGCGTTTTGAGGATGCCCAGTACGATCTGACCGATGCCATCGGCAAGGGGCTGGCGCCGTTGCAGATCGACTGGCAAACCGGCAGTACCTGGTATCCGAAGGGCTTGCTCTTTGTGCCCCAGCGCATGTTCCGGATCGACCGCGAAACCGGAAAGTTGATGTACCTGAAAAACAGCATGCCGGAACCGTTGCGGGAATGGGGCTGGGTGGTGCATGAGCACCGGGCGAAGTCGGGCTATATCGAATCTTCGGCGCTGTTCCGCGTGCTGGGCTGGACCTATGCCTACAAGGCTTACAACATCCGCGACATGCAGCGCTTTCTTGAAATGTACGGCCTGCCGCTCAGGCTGGGCAAGTATCCGGCCGGGATCGGCGACAAGCAGCGCGATCAGCTGCTCAAGGCGGTGCGCAATATCGGCAACGATGGTGCGGGCGTGGTGCCCGGCAACATGACTATCGATTTCATCCAGGCCATGAAGGCGGGCACGGTCGATGACTTCCTGAATGCGACAACCTACTGGGAACGCAAGCAGTCCATGGCGATCCTGGGCGGCACCTTGACCAGCCAGGCCGACGGAAAGACCAGCACGAATGCGCTGGGCGCGATCCACGACAAGGTGCGGCGCGAAATCATGCTGCATGATGTGCGCCAGATTGCGCCGACCATGAACGGGCAGATCGTGAAGCCGGTGGCGCTCATAAATGGCATGTTCCCGGAAAACCGCTTGCCGGTATTCGAGTACCAGACCGAGGAAACGGTAGACCAGGGAAAAATGGTCGACGTGCTCGACAAGGCGGCCGGAATGGGCATGCAGATCGACGTGGACTACGCCCACAAGATCATGCAGATCCCCAAGGCGGATAAGGGCGCGACACTGCTGGTTTCATCGGGCAAGGCGGCGGCAAAACCCGGCCCGTCGGACGCCGCCCTGGTGCGCCTGGCGGCGCTGGCCAAGGGCGCAGCGCCGGACATCACCAGCGCTTACGCGGCCCAACTCGCTGCCCTGTGCGCCCCGCATGAACAAGACCTGATCCAGCAGATCGGCGCCATCGTGGCCGAGGCGGGAGATTTCGACGAAGCGCTGGCAGGGATTGAGGCGTTGACGGCGAATAATCCGAAATGGGCGGAAGACATGGCGCTTGGGATGGCGGCGGCGGATTTGGCGGGGCGGGCGGATGTCGGGGCGGAATGATGAGAGTGCTATCCATGAGGGTTTTTGCCTTGATTGCGCTGGTGGCCATTACCGGCTGTGGGTGCGCTGACAAAGAGCCGGTAACCGAGGTTCCGAGCCAGTTCTGCGACTCGAAGCTAACCGGCAAGACGGGGAAACGCACCTGGTCTGAATGCGTGCAGATCGGGAAGAACACCTGCGGCTCCACCGTCAAGAAATCACGTGCAACCGAGCAACTTGAAACGATATGCCGGTTTGTCACTTGGAGGGATCAGAAATGAATCGTGAGCAGTATCTGCTCGTATGCCTGGCTGAAGAGTGCGCGGAAGTGGCGCAGCGGGTAAGCAAGGCGCTACGCTTCGGCCTTGATGAAATACAGCCTGGGCAGAAGTTAACCAACTCGCAGCGAATCACTCAGGAACTTAACGACCTGGCGGCTGTAGCCGAAATGCTGATAGCAGACAAAAGCATTGACGGTCTGCAACGTGGCGCCGTGGATGCAAAAAAAGCCAAAGTGAAAGCATTCATGGCGTATTCAGTACAGTGCGGGACTTTGACCCCGGAATCGAAATAGATAGCGATGCCGGCCTCTCCAGACAAACTTCCATTTACCGAAGCCATCGACTTCTTCAAGCAGAAAATCCGCCTGCCTTCATCGGGCTGGACGGATATCTGGCAGGAACAGCATAGCCATGCCTTTATAGTAGCGGGCGCGGCCCATGACGCCTTGGTGGAAGACCTCTTCAACGCCATTCAAAAAGCGAAATGGGCGGGCGGCGGATACGATGAGTTCAAACAAAGCTTCCAGGACATTGCCAGCAAATACGGCTGGGCCTACAACGGTACTCCCGGCTGGCGCAGCAAGATCATCTACGACACGAACATCACCCAGGCTTATAACGCGGGCAGAGAAAAACAAATGCAGGCAGTGAAGCACTTGAGGCCTTACGGGGTTTACCGGCACACCAGTACCGAGCATCCGCGCCTGCATCATCTGGCTTGGGACGGCCTGATCCTGCCTTTAGACGATCCGTGGTGGGACACTCATTCGCCTCAAAACGGCTGGGGCTGCAAATGCAAGAAATATTCACTCTCTCGCCTTGAAGCCAGCCGCGAATGGCCGAAGAACGGCAAGACCGGACCCGACGAAGCCCCGCCCATCGAATGGGAAGAGCGCGTAGTCGGTAAAAATGGCAGCAATCCGCGCACCGTTCGCACCCCGGTAGGCATTGACCCCGGCTTCGCTTATAACCCCGGCAAGGCCTGGCTGGAACCGCATACAGTTCCGCCCCTGACGGGCTACAACGCAGCGCTGAAAGAGCGCGGCACACCGTGGCCGACAGGTTTCAAGCCCCCGGCGCTGCCCATTCCGACGACGGTTCCCGCCGACATCGTCCTGCCCGCCAGTACGGCGCCGGTAGTCGCGGTGACTGACCTGCTGGACGTGTTTGGCGCCACGCTTGATCAAGGTGTCGCATTCACCGACGCGGCCGGCAGCACCCTGGCCATTTCCAAGGCGCTGTTCATCAAAGGTGAGGATAAGGGCGGGGACAATTTCAAGTGGCTGGCCGAGCCGGACAAGATCGACCGTTTGCGCTACATCAACCTGATGGCCATGTCGATTATCGAGCCGGATGAAATTTGGTGGGACTGGGAAAAGGATGCATCGGAGCCCGGAAACTGGCGATTGAAGCGGCGCTATCTGCGTGCCTTCGATATCGATGGCTCGGGCAAGTTCGCGATATCTGTTTTCGAGTGGTCAAGGGCCGGCTGGAGCGGCGCGACTACGTTTACAACCAGTAAGCTGGGCTATTTCGACAGGCAGCGCAAGGGCCGGCTCGTTTACAAAAAATAAACCCGGCGCAGCGGCCGGGTTTGCGGATCAGATATGGTGCAGTTGCGCCGAAGCGCATTCTGACGTCACCGCAAGGACACTATATGCAATTTACCGTCGAATTTCAAGCCGACCATTTAGACCGCGCCCTTGAGGCTGTTCGTAGAGAGATCGCCACGCCGGCCGAGATGCTGGGTGGTATCGGCGAATCACTCCTGATCGTAAATAGGGAACGCCACAGCCAAGGGCTAGCGCCGGATGGAACCGCATGGAAAGAACTGGCGCCATCCACGTTGGCCGAAGGTGGCCGCAAAGGTGGCCCGCTCAATAAAACAGGTCGTATGCTACAAAGCTTCCAATACCAGGTTCTTGGGGACACCTTGAGGCTTGGCTTTGATGGAGAGCGCGATGGTAAATTGGCCGGAATTCATCACGGCGGCAGCGATCCATATACGATCACTGCCAAGAAAGGGAAGGCGCTCAAATTTGGAGGCATGTACCGCAAGCGGGTGAATCACCCCGGCTTGCCTGACCGTCAGTTGGTCGGTTTTCCGACATCTGACCAGCAGCTGGTGAGCGATGTCACCGTAGATCATCTGACTGCTGTATTAAATCGGGTTCGATGACCTAATAAACGCTCTTCAAACTAGGGTAAATACCCTAATGCTCTACTGTATTAACCTTATTTTTCTCCAAGAATTCCCGTAGTTTTTCACCCCGCCCGTCCGGAAATCATGAATTTTGTGTTTCTGGCAACTTTCCTTTAACGACGGGGCTTCGAGGCCAATTTACCGCCATTTTTACTATCCTGTTTCTCCTACCTCCCTACTTCCAGCCATGGCTTCATAGGCATAAAGCGCATTGGTACCAATAATGATCAGGTTATTGCCCATCAGATTATGGCGGTCCAATTGAGCGATGATCGCACCTATCATATTTGGCAGCCTGCCGATTCTCCCCGCCCGATTGAACCTGGCCTGCTCCGCCAGTTTTTCCTCAAGGGATTTGAGGCGGGAAGTGAGGCTGGCTTTGGCAGAAACGAAATCGTTATAAATCGCCTCGGTTTCCGGCGATCTGGCGCCCAGGCTCTTGGCATGGCCGAAGCGATCCAGGATTTTGTAAAGATACTGCTTGCCCTTGACGGTCTTCCACGTCATGCCGCCCTTGTAACGTGCATGGCGTAACGCCACATCACGCCAAGCGTCGTATGTCTGTATGGAATTGACCAGCAGGCGCCGCTGGTTATCGTTTAATTCATTGAATTGCATGCGGTTATCATTTTATTCAGGATTTGTTCGATTTGAATGATAACACTAAGATTCTGCCATGTGATGGGGCACGGATACGTACGAGACTCAGAGGATGACTGCGGCGCCACAATTCACGCTGCCGCTGGCGATGTTCCAGCTTCCGGCGGCGGAAAAACATTGGCTGTCGCTCGGCGCCGTGCCCGAGGCGCTGAACGAGCTGAAGCGGAAGGTGCCGCGGTCGGCGTTGCCATCGTCGATTTTCCGGTCGATCTCCGCCAGAACGTCGGGCGGAATGGCGTTGCCGGTTTTGACATTGAGCGGGGTGGACCCCGCAGCATTGGCGAAATTGCTGTTCTGGGCGAGTTGCAGGTAGGCGTTGTAGATGTTTCTCGGCGTGTTGGTTTCGCTCAATGCCTCGGTGGGGCTCGACATGCTGTAACTGGCGTTGAGGAACCCGGCATGCGACAGATGCTCCCAGGCAATGGTCTGTTCGTTGCTGTCCGCGTTCAGAAGCTTTCCGTCGCCGTTTCCTCCGATGGCGGCTGGCACGTCCGGGATGTTGTGGTCGGCGCTGGTTCCCGGATAGTCGCCCGGCAGCGCGCGGTAACGGTCCTGGAAGCCGTAGAACGCCGTCCTGATCTCGGCCTGCTGGGCGATGACGTTTCTCACGCGCGCGTTGGTGATCAGCTCGTTCCCCTTCAGCACGGCGCTCAGCAGCAAGCCGACGATGACCATCACGATGGCCATTTCGATCAGGGTGAAACCTGCTGAGGCGCTTTTCATCCGTGTCCCTGTGCTGGTTCGGGCAACAAAAAACCCGCTGCTGCGGGTTTTTTGCGAGTTGTGAATTTCCTTATAAAGATGCTGGCTGCGCCGCAGTTATTTTGCTCCCCGGCTACCTTCCAGCTCGCTGGAGTGGTCGTCGTGTCAATACAGGTCGCAGCGGTCGGTGGGTTGGTGGTGCCGCCGGGATAGACGGAGAAACGGAATGCGCCACCCTGCGGGTTGCCGTCATCGATCTTGCGATCGACCTCGGCCAGGATGTTTACCGGCACCTGGATGCCGGTTTTGAGGTTGTGGCGCATCGAGGCGGTACCAGCGTCGCTGTAGACGTTGTCGTAAATCAGTTGCAGATATCCGGCGTACGGGTTTTTCGGCGTTGTGGCGTCGCTGTCGGTGGTAATTGAGCCGTCCGAGGCGTAGGAGCCGTTGATGAAGCCCGCATGGCTCAGGTGGTCCCAAGCCAGGATGGACTCGGCGCCGGCCTCGATCTGGCCGTTGCCGTTGCCACCGGCGGTGACGCCCTTGATGTTCGCGACGGCCTGGGCCTGGGCGTAATCACCTGGCAGCGCGCGATAACGGTCGAGAAACCCGAAATAAGCCGCTTTGATACCGTCCTGCTGTGAAATCATGTTCCGTACCCGGGCGCTGGTAATCAGTTCCTGGCCCTTGAGCACCCCGCCCAGCAGCAGGCCGATAATCACCAGCACGATGGCGATTTCGATCAGGGTGAAGCCTTGTTGTTGGTTTTTCATTTTGTGTTGATTCCTCAATATCTATTGTTGAGTGTGAATGAGCAAAATGTGTGCCTGTTTTTTCCGCGGTGAATTGTAGCCTGAAAGGGTTTGCGCGGGCTAGTTGCGTTGTTTTTTCAACAGCGGTGATGATTTGTCGACGGATTGCGCTTCCAGCGCGTTCAGGCGTTCGGTCAGGAAATGGATTTCGTGCGGGTCGGTGAGCGTGTTGTTGGCGAGCAGCCCGCCCAGCAGAATTTTTGCACTTTGCGTTTCGCCCATGTCTTCGAGGATGAAGATCGGCATCTGCTGTGCCCAGTGGGGCACGTCCGGTCCGGTTGCGTATCTCGCGATGGCCTGGGCATATTTCAGGGCCAGGGCGGGGTCGTTGAGACGGTGCTTGGCGATGATGGCGGCGTGGGCCAGCCATTGCCAGCGTTGGTTTGGCGCGGCGAAAAACTCCCGGTAGGTGAAATCGAGCATCTGCCGCTCTTTGCCGAGGTCGGGCACCTGCGCGTAGAGATGGCTGGCCATGAGCAGCGGATACTGGGCGCGCGGGTCGAGTTCGAGCATGCGGCCGAGCCAGCCGGTGACGGTCCGGTAGTCGAGGTCGAGGAAAGGGATGCTGATGCCCGGCTGGTTGTCGAAAGCCTGCAGATATAGCGCCAGCCACTGCGACGCCAGGATGGTTTCGCCGAAACTCGTCACCGATGCCGCCTGGTAACTGGGGGCCGGCGGCAGGGCGTGGGCGTTCGCCGTGGGCGGCGGGGCTTGCAGGCGCCAGAATATTTGCGCGGCCAGCGCGAGCGCCAACATGGAGAGTATCGTGCGCGGCACGGCGGCAATGGAACGTTCGCTCATCAGAAATTCTTGCGCGACAGGTCGAACAGCGCCCCGGCAGTCAGCAGCGCCAGGTAAATGGCGGTTTGCGCCACTATGGGTCCAAGCTGGGGCCAGCTGCCGGTGGCGTTCACCAGCCATGCCGTCTGGGTGAAAATGTCGAGGCGCGGGAGAAACAGCGCGATGCCGTCGATCGCGTGAACCATGAATTGCTGGGACAGGCCGCTTTCATTGAGCGGCGTGTGGCCGATGAGCTGGATGGCGCTCATCGCGCGGGCCAGCAGGTAAAAACCCAGCACCAGGCTCATCGCCGGCATGATCTGGCTGAAGGTGAAAATGCAGAACACGCTCAGCGCGGTCATGATCCACAGCTCGCACAGCAGCGAGATGCCCCACAGCGCGACCTGCCCCGGCGGGGCGAAGGCGGCGAGCAGCAGGGAGATGGCGGCGGCGAACAGCAGGGCGATTCCCATGAAGCCGAGCAGTTTGCCGATGACGTAGCTGGCGCGCGGAAGATCCAATGATAGAATGAGTTCCAGGCCTTTTTCGTTGAATTCGCGCGACAGGCTGCTGATGATGAACAGGCTCAGCACGAACACGCTGGCCGGCCGCAGCAGGGCGGCGAGGAAGGCGGTCTGGATGCGCTGGCTGTCGGCGATGGCGATGGATTGCAGGAACACGCTGCCGCCGAAGGCCGCCAGCAGAACCAACAATAACAGGCGCGTAAGCCGTGCACGGGCGGCTTCGAGAAACGTGAAATAGGCAATCGTGAAAATGGCGCGCGACATCAGTAACCACTTGAATAACGGACGCCGTAAGTATATCCAAACGGTCACGGCAAGTGTGTCACCCTTGATTATAAAATGCACCCCCCCACCCCAGCCCTCTCCCGCATGCGGGAGAGGGAGACAGAGAGTCGCTCATGAACGGCAATATTTCCATTAACGCGCAACAGCTCATCGTTAGCCGTCCGCATTGGCTGCTGGCGGGCATGCTGTTGTCGCTCCACGCGGCTCTCGCCTGGGGCGTGAATACCTGGTGGTCGAGTTCCGCCCTGCTGGTGCATTTCGGCATTTTTCTCCTGTGGCAGCCGTTGTGGCGTGGCGAGCGGGAGCTGACCTATCGGCATTTGGTGTGGGTGTTGCTCGGCGGCGGCGCCCTGATCCTGCTGTGGAACAACTGGTGGACGCCTGCCTTGTGGCTGGGCGTACTGGTCGGCCTGGTTGGCGGCGACGTGGTGGGCATGACCGGGCGCCGCCAGCGCATGGGACATTTGCTCGCCCTGCTTTACCTGCTGACCATGCTGTTGCTGGGGGTGGTGCCGCACCTGTTTGCCGATGTGTCGGGCAACCTGGCCTTGGACCTGTTGGTCCGCTACGGATTGCTTTTCGTGCTGCTGATGATTGCGGTGCTGCCGTGGGGAAAGCAACAAGCCAAACCCTTTTATGCCGTGGATTTCTTCTACAGCCTGATGCTGTTCCTGCTGGTGGTGGTGCTGGTGCTGGGCAGTTTCGCGGTGAAAGTGATCAGCCAGAGCAATTACCCCATGGCGCTGGCGCAAACGCTGATGGTCATCGCCGGCGCCTTGTTCGCCCTGAGCTGGTTGTGGAATCCGCACGGCGGATTTGCCGGCGGCGGACAGCTGATGTCGCGCTACCTGTTGAGCGTCGGGTTGCCGTTTGAACGCTGGTTGCGCAATCTTGCGACGCTGGCGGAACAGGAGCACGATGCACAGGAATTTCTGCGCCTGGCGCTCGACGATATTGCCGCCCTGCCCTGGGTGACCGGCGGAAAATGGCAGGCACCGGGCAATGGCGGGGAGTTCGGTGCAGTGTCGAAATATTCGGTCGAATTCACCTTCCACCGCGTCAACCTGGTGCTTTACACGCGCTGGGCATTAAGTCCGGCGATGATCCTCCATATCAAGTTGCTGACACAGTTGCTGGGCTATTTTTACCAGGCCAAGCAGCGCGAGCAGGAGCAGAAATACAACGCCTATACGCAGGCGATCTTCGAAACCGGCGCGCGTCTTACCCATGACGTGAAGAACCTGCTGCAATCGCTGAAAACCCTGTGCGCCGCGGTGGAAAGCAGCGATCCGGCACAGGCGCAGGCGCTGCAGGCACTGATGCAGCGGCAATTACCGCAGATCGTGCAGCGCCTGCAACTGACGCTGGATAAACTCAAGTCGCCCAAGGTGAGTGCGGTCGAGGCGGTGGAACGCGTTTCCGCGCAGTCATGGTGGGAATCCCTGCAGCAACGCTACGCCCAGGAGCGTGTCGAGTTCGGCGCTTACGATATGTCCGGGGGGCGGCATATCCATATCCCCGGCGAATTGTTCGACAGCGCGGCGGACAACCTGCTGCAGAACGCGCTGGAGAAGCGCAAGGTGGAACGTGACCTGGTCATCCGCGTGGGATTTTCCTGCGAAGGCGGGGGGCGTCTGACCGTGTGCGACGATGGCAGCGGGCTGGACGAAACCCTGGTAGCCAGGCTGCTGAGTTCTCCGGTGCAATCGGACAACGGCTTGGGGATCGGCCTTTACCAGGCCGGGCGCCAGGCGCGACAGGCAGGTTACCAGTTGTCCATGACCAGCAACCTGCCGGGGCGCGTGTGTTTTGAACTGATTGGTTCAACCTGATTAAAAATCCATTTGAACCACGGGGTACAGGGGGAGTACGGGGAAAACCAGGGTTTGTTCTTGATTCAACCCCGTGTGCCCCGTGGTTAATCGCTTTTCCAGTTCAATCTTCCAAAACACGCGGATGCCGCGCACGCCAGCGTTCCAGACCGCCCTCCACCAGGGAATACACCGCCGGCACCACCACCAGAGTGAGCAGGGTGGAAGTGATCATGCCGCCGATGACCGCTACCGACAACGGGCCGTTGGTCTCGGCGCCTGCGCCCAGGCCCAGCGCTGCGGGGAGGAGGGCCAGGATGACCGTCATGGAAGTCATCAGCACCGGGCGCATACGGATCGGGCAGGCTTCGCGCAGGGCCTGGTCGATGCCCAGTCCTTCTTCGCGCCGCTGGTTGGTGAGGTCCACCAGCAGGATGGAGTTTTTCGCCACCAGCCCGATCAGCAGCACCAGCCCGATCATGGAATAGATGTTCAGGGTATGGTGGAACAGCCATAAGGCCATGACACCGCCGATAATGGCGAGCGGTTGAGCCACCATGATGATGAAAGGCTGGATGAAAGAGTTGAACTGGCTGGCGAGTACCATGTAGAGCAGAACCAGTGCCAGCGTGAAGGCAAACACCATGTAACTCACGGTTTTTCCGAACTCCTCCGCTTCTCCGACCATCTTGACGCTATAACCCATGGGCAGGATTTCCGCTGCCGCCGCTTGGACTTTTGTCACCCCCTCGCCCAGCGGCATGGTGGGCGTGGCAAAGAACTGGGCTGCATACTGCAGGTCCATGCGCCCGATGGTTGCGGCGCCGAGGGTTTTCTTGAAGTCGGCGACGGTGTCGAGGCGTACCAGTTCGCCGCTGGTGCTGCGCAGGTAAATCTTGGACAAATCCGAGGGCTGGGTGATTTCGCCGTCCTTGGATTTGAGACGCACAAAGTATCGTTCGCCGTTCCCTGGTTCATCGTTGTAGCGCGCTACATCGATACCGCCGGTGAGCATGTTCACCGCCTGCGCCACTTCGCTGGCAGAGAGCCCGAGGCTCATCGCCCGTGTTCGATCGAGGTGCATCACCAGTTGTGGCAGATCGAGTTGCAGGTTCATGTCGATGCGCCCCATGGCCGGCTCGTTGCTCAGTTTGGCGAGCAGTTGCTGGGAATATTTGGCTACGTCCTGCAGGTTGGGTCCGGAGACGACGAATTGCAGCGGTTCGCCGCGCTGCCCCCCGACAATCGGCACCAGGGCGGCAAAGGCGTGCACGCCAGGAACCAGTGCCAGTTCCTTGCGCAGGATGGGCATCAGCTCGTACTGTTTGAGCTTGCGCTCATTGCGGTCGACCATGCGCACATAGATAAAAGCTTCGTTTACCTGCCCCGCCTGCCCCAGGCCGATCGCCGAAAAATAGCTGGCGATCTCCTTGTGCTTTGCCAGCACTGCTTCGACGGCTTTGAGCCGGCCATCGGTGTAGTCGATGCTCGAGCCGAGCGGCGCCTTGACCAGCACCATGAAGCGCCCCTCGTCCTCTTCCGGCACAAAAGTTTTGCCCACGTTGGCGAAGAACCAGCTCGAACCCAGCACGATGACTACGGTCAGAAACACGATCTTCCAGCGGTGCGTCAGGGCATGGTTGAGCATCGCACGGTAAAAGTCGTCCATGCGATGAAAAAAGCGGTCCAGCAGCTTGTAAAGCCAGCCATGTTTTTTCTCCACCTTGAGATAGCGCGAACACAGCATCGGGGTCAGCGTCAGGGAGACGAACAGCGAGACCAGCACGCCAAAGGTCACGACTACCGCGAAGGATTTGAAGAACTGGCCGATGATGCCGCCCATGAAAATGACCGGTGCGAAGATCGAGACCAGCGACAGGGAGGCTGCCATCACTGCGAATACCACCTCGCTGCTGCCCAAGGTGGCGGCGCTGATGGGGTCCTTATCGATGGTTTCGCGGTGGCGAAAAATGTTTTCCAGCACCACGATGGCGTCGTCCACCACCACGCCGATCAGCAATAGCAGGGCAAGCATGGTAAGGGCATTGAAGGTAAAACCGGCAAAATACATCACCGCGATTGCGCCGAGCAGCGATACCGGGATGGCCAGGGCGATAATGAGAGTTGAGCGCAGGCTCTTGAGGAAGATCAACACGATCAGCGCGGCCAGCAGGGTTCCCTCGATCAGGTGCTCCTGCAGCGCCTGGACCATATCCTTGATGAAAATGGCGTCGTTGGAGGCCAGCTGGATGGTCATGCCGGGTGGCAACTGCGGGATGATTTCGTTGTCGAGACGTTTCTGTACCGCGTCGATAATGGCTACGGTGTTGCCGTTTGCCACTTTGACAATGCCGATGCCGACGGTGGGTTTGCCGTTGTAATATGCCATCTGGCGGTAGTCCGCCAGCCCGTCCTCGATCTCGGCAACCTGATTCAGTTTGATCGGCGCGCCGTCGCGGTAGGCGACGATCAGTTGCTCGAGCAGTTCCGGTTTGTGGAACTCCATGTCCAGTTTTAGCAAGTACTCGGTCTTGGCACCGGTGACGAAGCCGCCCGGCAGTTGGATATGTTCGCGGTCGAAGGCGTTGATCAGGTCTTGGGCGGTGACGTTATATGCGGCCAACCGGTCGGGCAGGATGTTGACGCGAATGGTGCGTTCGCGGAGTCCGCCCATGAGAACCTGGCCCACGCCATCTATCGTTTCGAGGCGTTTCTTGATGACATGGCTGGCGTATTGGTTGAGTTGCTGCTGGGTGCGGTCGCCCTGCAGTGCCAGCCACATGACCGGACTGGCGTTGGTTTCCACCTTGGCGACTACGGGAGGGTCGGCATCCTTGGGCAAGGTTTTTAATATCTGGTTGATTTTGGCCTGTACTTCGTTGAACGCCACGTCGACGTTCTTGTCCAGATCGAACGTGATGGCGACGATCGACACGCCGGGGGATGAGGTGGAGTTGATGTGTTCGATGCCCGGTGTGCTGTTGACGGCGGATTCGATGATGTTGGTGATGGCTGCGTCGATGATTTCCGGATTGGCGCCCTTTTGTGTCGTGGTGATGGAGACGATGGGAAACTCGATACTGGGGAAGCGGTCGATGCCCAGGCGCTGATAGCTGATGACGCCGAGCAGTACCAGCACCGCCGACATCATGAAGGCGAGTACGTGGCGTTTGATCGATAGCTCTGGCAGCGTCATTTTGCCGGCTCGGCGGCTGGTGTTGCCTGCTTGATCTCCACGCGCCCCTGATCGGTCAGGTAGCCTGCGCCGTCGACTGCCACACTCTCGCCGACGCGCAGGCCATCGATTATTTCCACGTAACCTTCCTGTTTGACGCCGGTTTTGACCACGCGCTGCAAGGCTTTGCCGTCAGCTACAACATAGGCGACATCGCCTGCCGGGCGCAGCACGATGCTTTCCTCGGGAACGGTAACTGCGCCCGAATGGGTTTCGAGCAGCACTTCGCCGTTAACGGATGACCCGGGACGCCAGTCGCCAGGGTTGTCTATTTCCACGATGGCATCGAAAGAGAGGCTATCCGCGCCTACCGTTGGGCGTAGCTGAGCGATTTTTCCATTGATTGTTTCGCCCGGGGCCGTAGGCGTGGACAGTTTGACCGTCTGGCCCATCTTGATGCGGTGCGATATGGTTTCGGGAAACGGCAGACGGATGCGTAGCGCTTGACTGGTGGCGATCTGGAAAACCGGCTTGCCGAGATCGATCCAGTCGCCCTTGGATATAAAGCGGCTATCCACGCGGCCGTCGACCGGCGATTCGATGCGGGTTCGGAGCACGTTCTTCGCGGCGCGCGTGTACTGTTCGCGAGCCGATATGTTCTGCGCTTCGACTCCTTCCAGGTTGGATGAGGATACAAAACCTTTCTTGGCCAGTTCGCGATAGCGCGCGGCGAGTTTTTGCTGCGTTATGGCATCGGATTTCAGGCGTCTGGCATCGGCGACATAATCCGTCGCGTCGATTTCCGAGAGCAACTGGCCCTTTGTGACCGGATCGCCAACGTCGACGAAAACCTTGGTAATGCGGCCCGCAACTTCGGCGCCGATTTTGGGTGTGGTTACGCTGTCGATTTCACCGATGGAGCGTTCGACCACGGGCACATCGCGTGCTACCGCCTGGGTGACGGTGATGATGGCCGGGGGTGGTCCTGACTGGACCTCCTTGCTGTTCTTTTCGCAGCCCGATATGGCCGGCACGGCGCATAAGCACAATGCCGCGAGGCGAACTAAGGAGAGCGTTTTCATCAAGGTTTCCATTTATGACGAGACCCCGGCGGCTTCCGGGATCGGCGCCCGGACGGGGGCGCCTGATTGTTCATCTGGCCGGAATCCCCTTTAATTTCGTTTTTTGGGGACAGGTCATGTGACGCGCGGCAGGCTTTACAGGCTGGTCGGCCGCTTAAGCCATTGTAGGGGCGAAAAAAAACCGGCGCAAGGCCGGTTTTTCTCGTCATTCAGTCGCTTAGATGAACAGGCTGATATCAGCTTCGCCGCCGTACTCGAAGTAGGTGGCCGCACCGACATACTCGATACCGTCGATAAAGTCGCTGTGACTGAAACCGAACAGTTCGACCGTCATCTGGCAAGCCAGAAACTTGACTTCGGCTTCCTGGCACAGTTCACGCAATTCAGCGATGGTCGCCACGCCGTTATTGCCGATGGTTTTTTTCATCAGCGTAGTGGCCAGGGTTTCAAAGCCGGGCACGTTGGCCTGGATGATGTTCGGGATATTCCAGTTGATGTCGCGGAACCATTGCGGGCCGAACGGCATCTTCATGGGCATGCCAGGGTTGCCGAGTGGGCTGACCTTGAGGCAGGACAGGTCCTTGCGCAAACATTGCAGGCCGTAGAAAGTGAAGAATATCGTCGCCTCGTAGCCCAGTGCCGCTGCGGTGGAAGCCAGGATGAAGGGCGGGTAGGCCCAGTCCAGAGTCCCCTTGGTGGCGATAATCGTTAGTTTCTTTTGGTCATCCATCTCTTCTTAACCCCTCGTTGCTATTATGATTTAGCGGACGCTTGTTTCTGCAGCAATATGTTTTTATTATTTTTTCTTCATGAAGAAGGTGTATTCACCACCGGCTTCGGTGGACGACATCAATTCGTTGCCGGTTTGCTTGGCAAAGGCCTGGAAGTCTTTAACGGAACCTGGGTCGGTAGAGAGAATCTTCAGGACTTGACCGGAGCCGATTTCGGCCAGGGCTTTCTTGGCGCGCAAAATAGGCAGGGGGCAGTTCAGGCCGCGTGCATCCAGTTCTTTATCAGCGTTCATATGGTTCTCTCCTCAGAAGGTTAATTAAAGCAAACGAAAAAGGGGATTATTTATAGATGAGTTACGGAATTATTGCAACCTGAATTTAGGCTGGAGTAGCCAACATCTGGCCGGAACGCATCCATGCCATGATGCCGCCTTGCAGGTTCATGACGTTGCGAAACCCTTGTTGCGACAGGAATGCGGTGACTTGTCCCGAGCGTGCACCGCTCTGGCAGTAGAACACGGTGGGGGTGTCCGCGCACAACTCGCTCACCTTCAAGGGAATGAGGTGCATCGGAATATGTTCTGCGCCTTCGATGTAACCGCGCGCCACTTCGCCCTCTGAACGGACGTCGATCAGCTTTATCTTGCCTTCCGAGCGCATTTTTTCCAGACCGCTAATGTCAATTTCCTGGATACCGAACATTGTTTCTCCTCGCGTTAAATCAGGTAGAACTTTAGAGATCGCTAATATACCAAATTCCGATTTTTATGCAACCCGTTAATTAAAAATGATATTTGCATCTTTTTGGCTGGGCGGCTGCTTGGCGCACGGGCTGGTTCACGTCGGCCTGACGTCAGGAAACCGTCTGGTAATAAAGATTTTGCGGATGGTTGGCCTGAGCAAAGAAGAACCAGCGTTCAGCGATCAGCCCCGCGTATTGCACGAAGAACGCCATCAACAGCAGGCCGGGGTTGCTGCTTGACAGGCCCCAGGTGAGGAAAACGAACGGCAGCCCGAAGGTCAGGGCAATGAACAGCCATTTCACCGAGCGCAGCATGGCGGCGGATTTGCCGTGGAAAAATTCGCGTGTATTGAATGAGCCACCCATGAATCCCTGCGATTTTTGTGCAATGACATTGTGGCGTATGCCGATGGCGCTTTGCAGGGTGGATTTCGGCTTGAGCTTGTGGTTTCTTACCAGCGATGCACTGCGCGAAACAAAGGCGAGTACCGTGATGATGAGTGCCCACTTTGCGTAAAAGCCCGTCAATGCCGGCGCCGCGAGTGCGGCGTAGCCAGCGGCCAGGGCGAACCCGGATGCGCCGCCGAGCAGGATGAAGTTAATCACCGTGAGCGGGGTGTGCCATTCTTGCAGGAAGCGCAGGCAGGCGTAGATCATGCCTGTGCTGACGAACAGCGCGAAGCACAACAGCGTGCCGGCAGCGCCGATCAGCATGATCAAGTCGACTTGCAAGGTTTCGCCCAGCGTGAATAGCGGAACATTCCAGCCGAAATAATGCGCCACGCCGTAACCGAACACGCAGGCCATGAATCCCGGCAACACGATCACTTCGCGCGACAGCCAGGAAGTGCGCCACTGCGCGGCGGAGCGCCAGGCGCGTTCGGGGTGGCCGAGATGGAAGAACGAAGAAACCAGTCCCGCGATCAGGAATGCCAGCGCGATCATGCTGCCTACGGCATAGAACTGGCGGTCTCCCTGCGCAGAAAGCACGTGGAAGAGGGCATACACCTGGCCGGTATACAGCGCCAGGAACAAGCCCTGGCCGACGCCGATCAGGGTGGTGAGAAAAATCACGGAAAAAGCAGGATGCACGGTCAATTACTCCAGTTATTCAAATTACCACGAGGTCACATCGTCCAGCGAAGGTTCGCTCTTGTCCGGCTTGGGCAACAGGCGCTCTTTCTTGAGCGGGTTGTCGGCGCGGACCAGTTCGTCGTCGTGGATGCGCAACTGCGTCTTGCGTCGCGGCAGGTAGTGGTTGGAAGGCTTGGTGCCCCATTCCGGCATGAGCGGGTAGCCGCTGCTTTCGCGGATCGCCACCGACACGGCCGATTCCGGATCGTGCACGTCGCCGAACAGGCGCGCGCTGGTCGGGCAGGCGAGCACGCATGCGGGCTTGCGTTCTTTCTCCGGCAGTCCCATGTCGTAGATGCGGTCGACGCACAAGGTGCATTTCTTCATCACCTTCTGCTTCTCGTCGATCTCGCGCACGCCGTACGGACAAGCCCAGGAGCAATACTTGCAGCCGATGCACTTGTCGTAGTCCACCAGCACGATGCCGTCCTCCTTGCGCTTGTAGGAGGCGCCGGTCGGGCACACCGGCACGCAGGGCGGCTCTTCGCAGTGAAGGCAGGATTTGGGGAAATGCACCGTCTCAGTGTTGGGAAAGGTTCCGACTTCGAAGGTCTGCACCCGGTTCAAGAAAGTTCCCGTCGGGTCGGCGCCATAGGGGTTGAAGTCGGACAGCGGTCCAGCCATGCCGGAAGTGTTCCATTCCTTGCAGTTGGTGACGCAGGCATGGCAGCCGACGCACACGTTAAGGTCGATAACGAGGGCGAGTTGGGTCATTTCCAGTCTCCTTTGCCGGCAAAGAAGGCAAACCAGTTCGGTCTTTTCTGCGCCATTCCCGGCACTGGCTTGAGGGGTTCGAATTGCGGCGAGGTGTGTTGCGGTTCCTCGGGGCCTGCCGGGTAGATGCGCACGCGCACGTCGAACCAGCCGGCCTGCCCGGTGATCGGGTCCGAATTGGAAAGATGGGCGCCGGCATCGTGAGCCGGCAGTTCCTCGCCGATCAGGTGGTTGAGCAGGAAGCCTTTTTTCGCCTCGTTGGCATCGGCGTCCAGGCCCCATGCGCCGGCGGCCTTGCCGATGGCGTTCCAGGTCCACACCGTGCCCGGCTCCACCGCCTCGGAGAAGCGGCACATGCAGCGCACTTTGCCGTGCATGGATTCGGCCCACATCCAGCCGCCGTCGGCGATGCCTTGCGCGGCTGCGGTTTTCGGATTGACGAAGAGGAAGTTGTGCGCGTGAATCTGACGCAGCCAGGCGTTCTGCGAATCCCACGAGTGGTACATCGCCATCGGCCGCTGCGTGATGGCATTGAGCGGATACTTCTGGGTGTCGGTGAGCTGGGACTCGAGGGTCTCGTAATAGAACGGCAAAGGATCGAAATAGGTTTCGATGCGTTTTTTCAGATGCTGCGGCGGTTGACGCCCGTCCGTCTTGCCCTGTGCGGCAAGGCGGAACTTCTGCAGCACTTCCGAATAGATGTGGATCGAGATCGGCTCGGCGTAGCGCGTGATGCGGTTGCGCTGCGCCCATTCCAGGTAGCCCTGGTTCCAGTTACGCATGTACTGGTACGAGCGCGGCAGTTCGTGGTGGAAGAAGCCGCCGTTCTGGGCATACATTTCCCACTGGCGCGGATTGGGTTCGCCGCGCATGGTTTTTTCGCCGCCCTTGCCGCGCCAGCCGGCGAGGAAGCCGATGCCCGAACCGGGTTCGGTCTCGTAGTTGACGATGAAGTCGGGGTAGTCGCGATACTTGCGCGCACCGTCTTTCTGGGTGAAAGCCGGCAGTTTCAGGCGCGTGCCCAGTTCGATCAGCACTTCCTGGAACGGCTTGCAGTCGCCCTTGGGCGGCACGATCGGGATGCGCACCGCGTCCACCGGGCCGTCGAATTCGGAAATCGGCCGGTCGAGTATGGACATCACGTCGTGGCGCTCCAGGTAGGAGGTGTCCGGCAGCACCAGGTCGGCGAAGGCGGTCATTTCCGAGTGAAAGGCGTCGCACACGATCAGGAAGGGGATCTTGTACTCACCGTCCTCGCGCTTGTCGTTGAGCATGTCGCGCACCGAGACGGTGTTCATGGTGGAGTTCCACGCCATGTTCGACATGAAGATCAGCAGGGTGTCGATGCTGTAAGGGTCGCCGCGCCAGGCGTTGGTAATGACGTTGTGCATCAGGCCGTGCACCGCTAGCGGGTGCTCCCAGGAGAACGCCTTGTCGATGCGCACCGGGTCGCCCTTCTCGTCCACGAACAGGTCGTCCGGTTCCGCCGGCCAGCCCAGCGCCATGCCGTCGAGCGGCGTGTTCGGACGCACGCCTTCCGGACCCTTGGGCGTCTTGGCGCAGGGCGGGATGGGCCGCGGGAACGGCACTTTGTGGCGGAAGCCGCCGGGGCGGTCGATGGTGCCCAGCAGCGACATCAGGATGGCCAGCGAACGGATGGTCTGGAAACCGTTGGAGTGCGCCGCCAGCCCGCGCATGGCGTGGAATGCGACCGGGTTGCCGGTGACGGTTTCGTGTTCCTTGCCCCAGGTATCGGTCCAGGCAATGGGTAGCTCGATGCGCTGGTCGCGCGCGGTGACGCCCATTTCATGCGCCAGGCGGCGGATGGTGGTAGCCGGGATGCCGGTGATGCCTTCCGCCCATTCCGGGGTGTAGTCCTTGACGCGATCCTGCAAAAGCTGAAAGGCGGGCTTGAGCGGCGTGCCGTCCTTGAGCTTGAATTCGCCCAGCAGGAAGGGGTCGGCGCCCGCGGTATGGGTCACCACCGGCTTGTCGCTATTCCTGTCCCACCACAACTTGTTCTGCGGGTCGAAGCAGCCCTCTTCCTCGGGCACTTCGGTGCGCACGAACATGCCGAATTCGCTGCTGGCATCGTTGAGATTCACCAGTTCCGCGGCGTTGGAGTACTGAACGAGAAATTCGCGGTCGTACAGGCCCTGGCGGATGATTTCGTGGTTCAGCGCCAGCAGCAGGGCGCCATCGGTGCCGGGGCGGATCGGCACCCATTCGTCGGCGATGGCCGAATAGCCGGTGCGTACCGGGTTGATCGAGATGAAGCGTCCGCCGTTGCGCTTGAACTTGGACAGGGCGATCTTCATCGGGTTGGAGTGATGGTCCTCGGCGGTGCCGATCATGACGAACAGCTTGGCGCGGTCGAGGTCGGGGCCGCCGAATTCCCAGAACGAGCCGCCGATGGTGTAGATCATGCCCGCGGCCATGTTGACCGAGCAGAAGCCGCCGTGGGCGGCATAGTTTGGGGTGCCGAACTGCTTGGCGAAGAGGCCGGTCAAGGCCTGCATCTGGTCGCGCCCGGTAAAGAGGGCGAATTTTTTCGGATCGGTGGCGCGGATGTGCGCCAGGCGTTCTTCCATCATGCTGAACGCTTCGTCCCAGGAAATCGCCTCGAATTCGTTCGCGCCACGCTCGCTGCCCGGCTTGCGGCGCAGCGGCACGGTCAGGCGCGCCGGAGAGTACTGCTTCATGATCCCGGACGAGCCCTTGGCGCAGATCACGCCCTGGTTGAGCGGATGGTCGGGGTTGCCCTGGATGTAGCGCACCTCGCCGCCGCGCAACGTGACGCGGATGCCGCAGCGGCAGGCGCACATGTAACAGGTGGTATTCTTGACTTCCTGTTTGTCGTGATTATCGAACTGAATTTCAGCGCTCATTTGATTCCTACTTTGGATGGCAGCACCATCTATTAACAAAACAGCATTTTCTAATGTTCAAAACCAAATCGACACCTCGCCGGGTGGTATAGCAACCGGGCGCCGTTCTTTCCTTCTTTCTGGGGAATCTGGGCGGGTCGAGAGATTTGTGACTTGCGATGCGTCTGCAAGGTTTGCAGGAAAGGACGCAGTCCGATCATGCTGAAAACAGGAATTTATCAAGAAAACAGCTGTTTGCTCAACTGAAATTTTTTAATCAGATAATAAGTAGACTTGATCTAAATGGCCCCGGCGTGCGGAAAGGCATGACAGTCAACGGATCACGAGTGTCCGGTCTCCACAGGCAGCTTCTCGGCTTTCCATTCGGGGAAGCCATCTTCCATGCGTCGTGCGCGAAAGCCGGACTTGCGCAACTGCTCCACGGCATCGAATGCCAGCATGCAGTAAGGGCCGCGGCAATAGGCGACGATCTCCTGGGTATGCGGCAACTCCATCAGGCGTTGCGGCAAGGAATCGATGGGGATGTTGACCGCACCGGGAACGTGGCCGGCTTCATATTCGCCGGCAGGGCGCACGTCGATCACCATGGCTTCGCCGGCGCTGGCGAGACGCATCAGTTCGTCGCGGCGTAGCGGTTTGAGATCATCGCGGCTGTCGAAGTTATCGCGCACGATGCGTTCCACTTCCGCCAGATGGCGCTCAGCCACGCCGCGAATACTGGCGATGATGGCCGGGATGGCGTCGTCGCTCAGGCGGTAAAATATCTGCTGGCCTTCCCTGCGCGAGCTGGCCAGGCCGCCATCGCGCAGCGCCTGCAGGTGATGGGAGGTATTGGCGACAGACATGCCAGATGCTTGCGCCAGCGCGTCAACGCTGCGTTCGCCTTGCGCCAGCGCTTCCAGCAGTTCAAGGCGGTTGGGGCTGGCCATGGCTTTGGCAACGCGGGCGAAGTGCTCGAACAGGTGTTTTTTGGGAGAAACAGGTGCTGAAGTCATGGCGGCAAGTATACCGCAAGCTTCATTAGTCGGGCTTGCCAAGCGGCGGTCAGCGCTTGCAGACAGGGCCGTCGTCGGGATTTTCGAGGTTGCGCGCGATGGCCTGCACCAGGGTCTGCATTTCTTCCAGGGCGAAGGCGGAAAGCAGCCTGTTGGCCAGAGCGGGCTCGAGTCGGATCATGCAGGGCTGGCCGTTCTGCAGCGTGACGCGGATGCCCGCGACCTGGTGGGTGGAAGTTCCATCGGCCTGGTCGACCCGTTCTGCCTGCTGGTCCATTAATTCGTCGTAGTAGCTATCGAGGGCGTCGGACACCGTATCCGGAATATCTTCCGGCACCGCGGCGATCAAGCCCATGTTGTCTTCCACAACCTCGCACGCAACGCCTCGCTCATGCGCGAAATCAATGAACTGCTGACGCAATTCGTTATCGAAAAACATAAATTCAAACATGGTGTCAAGGCCGTGAGGGGTGAGGAGTGATGGGTGAGGGGAAAAGTCGGGTCGGCACCATGTGTTTTACGCGCCTGTACGTATCCAGTGGCCTGATTTGCCGCCTTGTTTCTCCAGTAAACGAATGGCGCCGATCTGCATGCCCCGGTCGACGGCTTTGCACATGTCGTAGATGGTGAGCAGGCCCACGCTAACGGCGGTCAGCGCTTCCATTTCCACCCCGGTGCGACCCAGCGTTTGCGCGGTTACCATGCACTCGATGCTGGCATCGGCCTGATTGACGTGGAATTCTACCGATACTTTGGTGAGGGCGAGCGGATGGCACAAGGGGATCAGGTCCGATGTACGTTTTGCCCCCTGAATTGCCGCAATGCGCGCCACGCCGAGCACGTCGCCCTTTTTTGCATCGCCGGCGAGAATGAGTTGCAGGGTTGCGGGGAGCATGCGGATTGCGCCGGCAGCGCGGGCGATGCGGCGCGTTTCCGTCTTGTCGCCCACGTCCACCATGTGGGCCCGGCCTTGTGCATCGAAATGGGTGAACTGACTCACCGCTGCTCCCTTTTAACCGTGAACTTATTGTTTGGAGCAGCTATCATATCACCATGAAATTGATTTACTTACTGCTGGCCCTCGGGGTTTTTCTGCCCCGGGTTCTTGCCGATGGCCTGCCCGACCTGGGCGATGCTTCGCAGGCCGTCCTCTCGCCGCAGCAGGAACGTCGCATCGGCGAATCCGTCATGAGCGATATTCGCAGCAGCAGCGAGCTGCTGGACGATGCCGAGGTTACCGATTACCTTAATTCCCTGGGTGCGCGACTGGTCGCGAACAGTGAGGACCCGGCCCGCAGTTTCGAGTTTTTTGTAGTCAAAGACGCGACACTGAATGCCTTTGCGCTTCCCGGCGGCTTTATCGGCGTGCATACCGGCCTGATCCTTTCGGCCCAGAGCGAATCCGAGCTTGCCAGCGTACTGGCCCACGAAATTGCCCACGTTACACAGCATCACCTGGCGCGCATGATTGCCGGCACGCAGAAAAACACTATCACCTCGCTGGCCGCGCTGGCGGTTGCAATACTCGCCTCGCGTTCCAATCCGCAAGTCGCCAACGCGGCCATGGCGACCGCCCAGGCCACCGGCATCCAGAGCCAGTTGGACTACACGCGCGAACATGAGCGCGAAGCCGACCGTGTCGGATTGAAGACACTGGAGCGGTCGGGTTTCGATCCACGTGCCATGGAAAACTTTTTCGAGCGGCTGCAGAAATACGGGCGCCTGTATGAAAACAACGCGCCGGTTTATCTGCGCACCCACCCGCTCACTACCGAGCGGATTTCGGATGTGCAAAACCGGGTGGAGGCGCTGCCTTATCGCCAGGTACCGGATAGCCTGGATTTTCAACTGGTGCGGGCCAAGGTCGAGGCTTCACAGGGACCTTCGACGCAGGCGATTAAAATTTTCCAGGCAGCATTGAAGGACAAGAAATACAGTAATGAAGCGGCGCAACATTATGGTCTGGCAGTGGCGCTGCTGCGCGGAAAGGACAATGCCGGCGCGGAGAAGGAGCTGGCTTTGGCACGCAAGCCTGTCATGGCGCACCCGATGTTCGATGCGTTGGCAGTGCAAATCAAGCTTGCCGCCAATCAGCCGGGCGCTGCTCTGGACGCCTGCCGAGGTGCCCTGAAACGCTATCCCCATCATCGCGCCTTGATCTTTGTTTGTGCCGAGACGCAATTGCAGATGCGACAACCCAATGAGGCACTGAGCCTGGTCAGCGGAGAGTTGAAAGCGCGTGGCGGTGACTACCGACTCTACCAGTTACAGGCCGAGGCCTACGCTGCCTTGGGAAAAAACCTGCAGCAGCATATGGCACTGGCGGAAGCCTACGTTCTGATGGGTAGTTTGAACGAAGCGGTCATACAGTTGCAGATCGGCCTCAAGGCCAGGGATGGGGATTTTTACCATTCTTCCATCGCGGAGGCGCGCCTGCGCCAGTTGCGCGAAATGGAAAAAGAAACGCGCAAGCAGGCACAGCCTTAAGCTAGTTGCAGATATTGGTGGTGCAGTTGTTCTACCTGTTGCTGCAATTCGCTTCGCTCGCCGTGGTTGTCAATGATGTCATCCGCCAGTCGCAGCCGCTCGGAGCGGCTGACCTGGCAGGCCATGATGGCGCGAACTTCCTCTTCGTTTAATCCGCTGCGCGCCATGGCGCGTGAAGCCTGCTGGTCTTCGGCGCAATCCACCACCAGGGTACGTTGCACCAGCTCGCGGTATGCGCCGGTTTCAAGCAGGAGCGGTACTGTGATGATGGTGTAGGGTGTTTGTGCCACGGCCAGGCGGCAGCATACTTCGTCCTTGATCAAGGGGTGGAGCAGGGCTTCCAGCTGCTTTTTTGCAACAGCATCGGAAAACACCAGATTGCGCAACCGGGAGCGATTCAGGTTGCCATCGGGCAAGACATAATCTGCTCCAAATTGTTTCTGGATAGCAGTCACAGCCGGTTGGCCCAATGCAGTGAGTTGGTGTGCTATCTGGTCGGTATCGATGACAGTGGCGCCGAGTCGCTCGAATATCTCAGCCGCCGCACTTTTGCCGCAGCCGATGCCGCCAGTGAGGCCGACGATCAGCACTAGGCTACGCCGAGGTAGGCCTGGGTGATCGCTTTACCCCAGAACAGGGCGATCAGCCCGCCTCCGGCAAGATAGGGGCCGAAAGGGATCGGTACCTGGCGGCCGTGGCCGGCGAAAAGGATAAGAACGATGCCGATTGCTGCGCCGACCATGGAGGACAGCAGGATGGTGAGCGGCAGCACCTGCCAGCCCAGCCAGGCGCCAATCGCAGCAAGCAGCTTGAAATCGCCGAACCCCATACCTTCCTTGCCGGTCGCAAGTTTGAACAGCCAGTACACGCTCCACAGGATGAGGTATCCCACAACCGCGCCGATGACTGCGGAACTGAGAGGGGTAAAAGTGCCGTTGAAATTGACCAGCAGACCCAGCCACAGCAGGGGCTGCGTAATGCTGTCCGGCAACAGATGGGTGTCGAAATCGATGAAGGTAAGCGCGATGAGCGCCCAGACGAAAAGCAAAGCAGTTAATGCCGCAGCACCGAAGCCGAAATGCCATGCGACAAAGGCGCTGAGTCCGCCGGTAAGCGCTTCCACCAGAGGGTAGCGCGGGCTGATGGCGGCTTTGCAGTTGGAACAGCGTCCGCGCAAGGCCAGGTAGCTCAGAACGGGGATGTTTTCCATCGCACTGATCCGGTGCCCGCAACTGGGGCACGCTGAGCGAGGAACAACCAGATCGTAACGCGGGCCGGGCGCAGCGGAAGACGGTTCGGTGGCGGCATCCAGCGCAGCGCATTGTTCGCGCCATTCCTGCTCCATCATTTTGGGCAGGCGGTGGATGACGACATTGAGAAAGCTGCCCACTAACAGGCCAAATACGCCGCACAAGGCGATAAAGGCGGCAGGGGTGGATTGCAGAAGTTGCAACAGTTCCATCGGTGGATTCCGAATGCGAGGGTGCGGGTCCGGCTTGCTGCCGGACCCGGGGCAAAGAAAAGCTAGACCACTGCGCCTAGTTTGAAGATCGGCAGATACAAGGCAACCACCAAGCCGCCGATGAGGGTGCCGAGTACCACCATGATCATCGGTTCCATCAGGCTGGAGAGAGCACTCACGGCATCGTCCACTTCCGCTTCATAAAAATCGGCTACCTTGCTGAGCATGGAATCGAGTGCACCGGATTCCTCACCGATGGTGACCATCTGCAGCACCATGTTGGGAAACAGGTTGGTGTTCTGCATCGCCACCGTCAGACTGGTGCCGGTGCTAACCTCGCCCTGGATTTTCTTGGTGGCATTGTAGTAGATAATGTTGCCGGCAGCGCCCGCCACCGAGTCCATGGCTTCCACCAGCGGCACGCCGGCAGCAAACATGGTGGACAGAGTACGGCTCCAGCGCGCGATGGTGGCTTTTTCGATGACCGGCCCAAATATAGGAGCTTTCAGCAAGAGGCGATCCATCACTTCCTGCATCGCGCGTGAACGTTTCCAGGTGTAAAAGAAGAACCAGAAAGCGCCACCGATAATGCCAAAGATCAGATACCAATAGGAAACGAAGAAGTCGGATATGGCCATCACGACCAGGGTGGGGCCCGGCAAGTCGGCGCCGAAACTGCGGAATACTTCCTTGAAGGCAGGCACCACGAAAATCATGATCACGGCGGTGATGACGAACGCTACGATGATGATCGAGATCGGGTAGAACAGAGCGGCCTTGATCTTGCCCTTGATGGCTTGGATTTTTTCCTTGTAAGTGGCCAGCCGATCGAGAATGGTGTCCAGAATGCCGGCCTGCTCGCCGGCGTTGATCAGGTTGCAGTAGAGCGCGTCGAAATATATCGGGTATTTCTTGAACGCCTGGCTCATGCTGCTGCCGGTGGAAATGTCGGACTTGATGTCGAGCAGCAGTTTCTGCACTGCCGGATTGCTATGGCCCTTGCCCACAATGTCGAAAGACTGCAGCAGCGGCACGCCGGCTTTCATCATGGTGGAAAGCTGGCGTGTGAACAGAGTGATGTCCTTGTCGGTAATCTTGCCGCCTCGGGTCCTTTGTTTTTTGATCTTGGCCCCAAGCAGTCCTTGGCGCCGCAAATTGGCGTTGACGACGGTTTCGCTCGCCGCCACCATGTCGCCTTTGACGATTTTCCCCTTCTTGTCCTTGGCTTCCCAACTGAAGTTGTATTCTTTTACGGCTATTTTTTTCGCGAGTGCCATTGTCAATCCTTATTCGTTGGTCACGGCTTCGATTTCTTCCAGTGAAGTCAGGCCGGATTTGACCTTGATCAGGCCGGAATAACGCAAGTCGCGCACACCTTCGCGCCGCGCCTGGTCTGAAATGTCGTGGGCCGTACCGTTTTTCATGATGATACGGCTCATTTCGTCAGTAATGGGCATAACCTGATAAATACCGAGGCGGCCTTTATAGCCTTTTTGCTTGCACAGGTCGCAACCGCCTGGTTTATGGGTGTAAGGCTGCCAGCTGCCATCCAGGTCTTCCTCGTTGAAGCCGGCCCGCAGCAGCGCTTCGCGCGGAATATCGATGGGGATTTTACAGCTGCACAGACGCCGCGCCAGGCGTTGCGCGGTGATCATGATGACTGACGAAGCGATATTGAAAGGCGCTACGCCCATGTTCATGAGGCGGGTCAGCGTGGAAGGGGCATCGTTGGTGTGCAGGGTGGAGAGCACCATGTGACCGGTCTGTGCCGCCTTGATGGCGATGTCGGCGGTCTCCAGGTCGCGAATTTCGCCCACCATGATCACGTCCGGATCCTGGCGCAGGAAAGACTTGAGTGCGGCGGCAAAGGTCAGCCCCGCCTTGTCGTTGACGTTGACCTGGTTGACGCCCGGCAGGTTGATTTCGGCCGGATCTTCCGCAGTGGAAATATTGACGCCCGGCTTGTTGAGGATGTTGAGACAGGTATAGAGCGATACGGTCTTGCCGCTGCCGGTCGGGCCGGTTACGAGTACCATTCCGTAAGGCCGCTGCACGGCGGCGAGCAGAAGTTCTTTCTGGTCCGGATCGTAGCCGAGGGCGTCAATGCCCAGCGTGGCGCTGGCGGGATCGAGAATACGCATGACGATCTTTTCGCCATACAGGGTAGGCAGGGTGCTGACGCGGAAATCGATGGCGCGGTTCTTGGACAGTACCAGCTTCATGCGTCCATCCTGCGGCACGCGCCGCTCGGCGATGTCCAGTTTGGAAATCACCTTGATGCGCGAAGAAATCTTGTCCTTGATCGCCAACGGCGGCTGGGCCGCTTCATACAGGTTGCCGTCCAGACGGTAACGGATGCGGAAGAATTTCTCGTAAGGCTCGAAGTGGATGTCCGACACCCCGGCGTTGATCGCATCCATCAGTATCTTCTGCAGGTATTTGACCACCGGCGCATCGTCGATTTCAATGCTGGCGTTCTCGTCCTGTCGCGCTTTTTCCTGGGTCTCGTCGTCGGTGAATTCCAGGTCTCCCATGTCTTCGATCGACATGCTCTTCAGCGACGTGTCGCTGGATTCGACGATTTTCTCGATCAGCTTGCCGAGCTTGTCGTCCTCGACCACCACCTGTTCCACTGTATGGTTGGTCTGAAAACGCAGGTCGTTGATGGTCTGCAGATTGGTAGGATCGGAAGTGGCGATGAAGAGATGCGTGCCGCGCTGGTGCAGAGGCAGGACGCGACGGCTCTGGATGGTCGCGGGATCGATGATGCCCTTGGGCAGGTGATCGACGGAGATCGCATTAAGGTCGAGCAGGGGGAATCCGAAGTTCTGCGAGGCGAATTCTGCTACCTGTGCGGCACCGAGTTTGTTGCTCAAAACCAGCTGGGAGACGAAGCTGATGTTGGAGGTCTTGGCCTGGGCCTTGATTGCTTCGGCGTCGACGTCAAGAAGCAGGCCCTGTTGAACCAGTGAGCGAGCCAGACCGCTTAGGCTAGTGGGAGGCGCAGCTGCGACCATCTAATTGGGTGCTCCAAGAGTACGTGAATAGTTTAATGATGCCCCTTGCATGTTTTTTTGTAAAGCAAACGGCCTTGTTATTGGGGGGCTCCGGAGGGCGGGAATACTTTGACTACTTTCACCGCACGGTCCTGGGTTTGAATGATTTCCAGCGCGATACCGGCAATCTTCAGACTGATGCCGGCTTCCGGGATATCTTCGAGATGTTCGAGAATCAGGCCGTTTATGGTTTTCGGGCCGTCCAGCGGGAACTGCAAAGCGAGTTTGCGGTTAAGGTCGCGCAGCAAGCTGCCGCCGTCCACCAGCCAGCCGCCGTCTTCCTGGAGGCGATAGGCGCTTCCCTGTGCCGGGGCGTGGGTAGTGAATTCTCCCACGATCTCTTCCAGGATGTCTTCCAGGCTCACCAGGCCGAGTAATTCGCCATATTCGTCTACCACCAGTCCCGCACGGCGCTGGGTTTCCTGGAAGTGTTGCAGTTGGGTAAAAAGCGCGGTTCCGGCGGGGATGAAATACGGTTCGCGCATCACTTCCCGCAGCGCTTCGGCGTCCAGTTCGCCGCTCTGTGTCTGGTGCAGCACCTTGCGCATATGAATCTGGCCGATGATGTTATCCAGTTGTCCCTGGTAGACCGGCAATCGGGTGTGGTGACTGGTGGAAAGCTGATGGCGAATTTCTTCAGCCGCCGCGTCGATGTCGATGGCCTCGATCTGGTTGCGCGGCGTCATTACATCGTCCACCGTGATTTTTTCCAGACTGAACAGATTGAGCAGGATGCTTTGGTGCTTCTGCGGAATGTAGTGACCCGCCTCCAGAACCAGAGTGCGCAACTCCTCGGGGCCGAGAGAATGTGCTTCGGCGTTCTTGGGTTTAAGACGCATCAGCCAAAGCAGCAGGTTGACGAACAGGTTGACGAACCAGATGATCGGGTAGGCAAGCCTGAGCAGCGGGGTGAGCACGAAACTGGCGGGAATCGCGACACGTTCCGGATAGGCCGCTCCCAGTACCTTGGGGGTGATTTCGCTGAATACCAAAATAAGGAAGGTCACCGCCAGGGTGCCGATGGTTAGGGACCATTCGTTATCGCCGAACAGTCTAATGGTAATAACGGTAACCAGAGCGGCGGCTGCGGCATTGAGCAGATTGTTGCCAAGCAGGAGAATGCCCAGCAGTTTGTCGGTATGGTCGAGCAGGTAAGCCGTGAGTTTTGCGCCACGATGGCCCTGTTTGACCAGATGTTTCAGGCGATAGCGGTTGATAGCCATCATGCTGGTTTCCGAGATGGAAAAGAAACCGGAAACGATCAGCAAAACAGCCAGCGCGCCGATCAGCACGCCTAAAGGTATGTCGTTCAAGAAGCGTAGGGCCTTGAGCTATGGAATGGATGCACAGTCATGACAGGCGCCTAACGCCCCAGCAGGATCTCAAGCACGAACTTGCTGCCGATGTAGGCCATCAGCAGCGCGGCGAACCCGCTCAAGGTCCAGCGAATGGCGGTACGTCCGCGCCAGCCATATATATGCCGACCGCCGAGCAGCGCTGCGTAAATGCCCCAGGAGATCAGGGCAAACAGTGTTTTGTGGCTGAATTGCAACGCCTGACCGAATATCTCTTCGGAAAACAGCATGCCGCTTACCAGCGTCAGAGTGAGCAGGGTGAAGCCTGCCCAAAGAATGCGGAACAACAGGTGTTCCATGGTGAGCAAGGGCGGCAGCCGCTGCAGCAGTGTGGAGAGCGGCCGGTTATGGAGATGGCGCTCCACCAGTGCCATCAGCAGCGCGTGCAAGGACGCGATGGTGAACAGGCTGTAGGCCAGGATGGCGATGTGCAGGTGAATTTTGAACAGCAGCAATTCGGAATGCAGCAGGGTGTGGGTGGCGGGCAGCAGCAGGGGGGTGAAGAGGCTGATGGCAGCGAAAGGCAGTACGAAGCCTTGCAAACCTTCCAGGTCGTTGCGCATGCTCGCCAGCCAATAAACTGCAACGGTCAGCCAGGCAATGGCGGAAATGGCATGGCCGACACCAAGTTTCAGCCCCTCGGGCTGGAAAATGGAGTGGTACAGCAGCATGCCATGAAGCGCCAGCGGGACCAGGATGGCCAGCTTTTCCAGGGTGGGACTCAGGGCGCGGGCGCTGTCGCCTTGCCACAGGACACGCCAGAAATAGGCGCTCAGTCCGGCATAAAGCAGGGCGGTCAGGAAAAGAGGTAATAAATCAGGCATGGTTTGGGATAAAATTCAGTCTTTCCGATTCTACACCATCAGCATCTAGGAACGAACATGTTCGACAACCTTTCACAGCGCCTTTCCGGCGTTATCAAGACCCTGCGCGGCCAGGCGCGGCTGACCGAGGCCAACATCCAGGATGCCATGCGCGAAGTGCGCATGGCATTGCTGGAGGCCGACGTGGCGCTGCCGGTGGTGAAGGATTTCATCGCCAAGGTCAGGGAACGCTCCTTGGGCCAGGAGGTCATGTCCAGCCTCACCCCCGGCCAGGCGGTGGTGCAGGTGGTGTACCAGGAACTCACCCTCCTCATGGGCGACCATAACGCCACACTCAACCTGGCGGCGCGCCCGCCGGCAGTCATTCTGCTGGCAGGTTTGCAGGGCGCGGGCAAAACCACAACGGCCGGCAAGCTGGCGAAGTTCCTGCGCGAGCAGATGAAGAAGAAAGTCCTGCTGACCAGTTGCGACGTCTACCGTCCGGCGGCGATCGAGCAGTTGAGAACCCTGGCGCAGCAACTGGAAACGGATTTCTTTCCCTCCGAAGTGGGGCAGCAACCGGAAAAAATCGCGCTCGACGCACTGGATTTTGCGCGCAAGCATTTCCACGATGTGGTGATCGTCGATACTGCCGGCCGTCTGGGCATCGACGAAGCGATGATGGACGAAATCAAGCGTCTCCATGCCGCGCTCGACCCCATCGAGACGCTGTTCGTGGTGGACGCGATGCAGGGGCAGGACGCGGTCAATACCGCCAAGGCCTTCAGCGACGCGCTGCCGCTTACCGGCGTGATCCTCACCAAGCTGGACGGCGATTCGCGCGGCGGTGCGGCGCTGTCGGTGCGGCAGGTGACCGGCAAGCCGATCAAGTTTGTCGGCGTGGGCGAAAAGGTCGCAGGCCTGGAGCCATTTTATCCCGACCGCATGGCTTCGCGCGTGCTCGGCATGGGGGACGTGCTGTCGCTGATCGAGGACGCGCAGCGCGGCGTGGACCAGGATGAGGCGCAGAAGCTGGCGAAAAAACTCAAGTCTGGCAAGTCATTCGACCTGGAAGATTTCAAGCAGCAGATGCAGCAGATGAAGAAAATGGGCGGCATCAGCGCCCTGATGGACAAATTGCCCGGCCAGTTGAGCCAGGCTGCGGCCGGGGCACAGGTGGACGATAAAGCGATCGGTCGCCTGGAAGGCATCATCAATTCCATGACGCCGCAGGAGCGGCGCAAACCGGAAATCCTCAAGGCCGGGCGCAAGCGCCGCATTGCCGCGGGCGCCGGGGTGCAGGTGCAGGAAGTGAACCGCTTGCTCAGCCAGTTCGAGCAGACGCAGAAAATGATGAAAATGCTATCCAAGGGCGGCGGCATGGCGAAAATGATGCGCGGCATGAAGGGCATGCTGCCGGGAATGCGATAACGTCCTTGCAATGTGGGGTGGGAATGTCGTAAAATCGCGCTCTTTTTTCAAGTTTTAACGGTTAGGCTGAAAACTATGGTTATTATTCGACTCGCACGTGGCGGCGCCAAAAAGCGTCCCTTCTTCAATCTGGTGGTGGCTGATTCGCGCGAGCGTCGCGACGGCCGTTTCATCGAGCGCGTGGGTTTCTACAACCCGGTCGCTCCTGAAGGCCAGGAATCCATGCGTATCAACAGCGAGCGCGTAGCTTACTGGCAGAGCAAGGGCGCCCAATTGAGCGACGCCGTTGCCAAGCTGGTCAAGCGCGCGGGCGCTGCGGCCGCCTAATATATTAGGTGCCACATCAGCCTGATGACCTGACCGTGATGGGGCACGTCGGTGTCCCATTCGGTGTGCGTGGCTGGGTGAAAGTGCATACTTACACCGAGCATAGCGACAGCCTGCTGGATTATCCGGTGTGGTGGCTGGGTCGCAACGGTCAATGGCAGGAATACGAGGTGCTGGGATGCGACGAGCACCCCAAGGCTCTGGTTGCCCATCTGGCCGGCAGTAATGACCGGGAAGCCGCAATCGCCTTGCGCGGTTGCGAGATTGCGGTGCCGAAGAAAAGCCTTCCCCCGGCCGCCGAAAATGAATATTACTGGGCCGACCTGATCGGCCTGGAAGTAGTGAATACCGAGCAACAGAAGCTGGGAAGCGTCAGCGGCCTGCTGGAAACCGGTGCCAATGACGTGCTGGTGGTGCAGGGGGAGCGGGAGCGCTTGATCCCGTTCATCGCTCAAGTCGTGCTGGAAGTGGACCAGGCAACGGGGACGATCCGGGTGGACTGGGGTCTGGATTACTAAGTTGAATCCATACCAGTTCGATGTCGTAACGCTGTTTCCCCCGATGTTCGAGGCGTTGACCGCCAGCGGCATCACTCGGCGGGCGCAGGAAAGGGAAAGCTACCAGTTGCGGTTGTGGAATCCGCGTGATTTCACCAGCAACAACTATCGCACCGTGGATGACCGGCCTTATGGCGGCGGCCCGGGCATGGTGATGCTGGCGGAGCCGCTGGAAAAAGCCATCGCAGCGGCGCGGCAGGCGCAAACGGCCGCGGGAGCCGAAAAACCCAAAGTGGTTTATCTCTCGCCACAGGGACGCATGCTGGACCATGCCCTGGTGATGGAACTGGTTGCTACGGGCGGGCTGGTTTTGCTGGCCGGGCGCTACGAAGGTGTCGATGAGCGCCTGTTGCGGCGCCAGGTGGATGAAGAAATTTCCATCGGCGACTATGTGCTGTCGGGAGGTGAACTCCCGGCCATGGTGCTGATGGACAGTATTATCCGGCAACTGCCGGGGGTGCTGGGTGACGCGGAATCGGCCGAGCAGGATTCATTCGTGAATGGCCTGCTGGATTATCCGCACTACACCCGGCCCGAAGTTTATCAGGGCGATAGCGTGCCGGAGGTGTTGATGTCCGGCAATCACGCCCTGATACAGAAGTGGCGGCTGAAACAGGCGCTTGGACGCACCTGGCAACGCCGTCCTGATTTGCTGGCGAAACGCCAGTTAACCAAAGAGGAATCTCGGCTGCTGGCTGAGTATCAGCAGGAACAAGATTCCGCATAAGAAAAGGAAGTTGAAACATGAATATCATCGAACAACTGGAGCAGGAAGAAATCGCCCGCCTGGGCAAGACCATCCCCGATTTCGCCCCTGGCGACACGGTCGTGGTGCAGGTTAAAGTGAAGGAAGGTACGCGCGAGCGTCTGCAGGCCTATGAAGGCGTGGTGATTGCCAAGCGCAATCGCGGTCTGAATTCCGCCTTCATCGTGCGCAAGATTTCTTCCGGCGAAGGCGTGGAACGTACTTTCCAGACCTACTCCCCGCTGGTGGCCAGCATCGAAGTCAAGCGCCGCGGCGACGTGCGCCGCGCCAAGCTGTACTACCTGCGCGACCGCTCCGGCAAGTCGGCACGTATCAAGGAAAAACTGCCTAACCGCAAGCCTCAAGCAGCGGCGTAACAGTGCCCGTGTCCCCGCTACCGGTTTTCCGGGGCGGGGATGTTCCGCTTTGCCTGACCGATTCGATTACGGTTCAGTTCGTTTACAATAGCGCCATGCGCTATCTCATTTTTTTCCTCTTCGTTTTTCCCGTTTTTAGTCTGCATGCTGCTCCAGGTCCTACGCCCGAAGCCGTCATGAACCTTGCTCGTCTGGGTGCGCCGCAACATGCATTGTCTTCTGCAGAACGTCTCCAGACCGCCAGCTCAGACCGCGCGCAGTGGTTCACCTGGGAGGTCTTGCGCTGGGACCTGCTCTATCAACTTAAACGCTGGCCTGACCTGTTGCAACAAGCCCGGGATTTGCCGCCTGACGCACCAGACGCGGTGCGAAACTATGGCTTGTGGCGGAGCGCGCAAGCGCTGGTTGCGCTGCACCAGGACGATGAAGCGCGCGAGTCGCTTGCCCGGCTGTTGTGGCAAGGAGAACTCGATGCCGCCCAGTCACGGGAGGCGCGACGCCTGGTCATCGACACCTATTTCTCCCAGAACCGGGGTGACGACGCCTACCTCGCGATATTGCGCTTCCAGCAAGATTTCCAGCCGCTGAGCCAGAGCGAAATTGGAGGCTTCGTACAAGGGCTGGCGCTTCATGGCAAGGCGGGGGAGGCGACGGCCTGGCTGCCGCAACTGCGCGACAGTCCACTGGCTTTGTTTGTCGGGCTGCACAGCGGGGCGGTTACGCCGTCGATGGCCGCCGAGCAGGCCCTGGCGACATTAAAAAAATCCGGCGATGCGGGATATTGGGGTGTGCTGGCCCAAGCCGCCGCCTTGCAACAAGACGCGGCGGGCCAGGCAGAAGCGCAGGAAAATCTGCTGGCTGCTGCTCAGAATGCGAACCTTCCTGCGGCGTTGCAGACGAGTGCGGAAAAACTCTGGCAAAGTTACCATGCTTACGCACTGGCCTTGGGTAATCAGCGTCAGTTGTTGTTGGGCGACGATACCAGCTGGCAGGAACTGGCGGAACAGCTTGAGCAGGAAAACCCCTTGGCTGCGCGTGCGCTGTTCGCGAATTTGGTGCGCCAGTCGGCGGACATGACGGTCCGCGCCAATGCCGAATCCCACCTGACTGCGCTTCTGATGCGGGCCGGACTCGTGCGCACGGTTTTCCAACTGTTCGCCGATAAGCCGGACTTGGCACTCAGCTTGTTGGACGATCCGTCCTGGCTGGATAATTCCGCATTGCGACGCAAGGTGATTTTCGAATTGGCGGTGCAGGCGAAGGATCGCGGCGAATATGGGCCGGCGACGGAATACCTGCTGCACTTGCAGGAGCGCCAGCCGTGAAAGTTTACCAGGCACGGCTGGTTACGCCTTTTGCCGTGCTGGGCATCCTTACTGATCACGAACAACTCACGGGGATCGATTTCCTCCCCGTGGAAGCCACGGCGCTGGAGCCACAGAGCCTTTTTGCGCGGGAGGTATGTGCCCAATTGCAGGCGTATCTCGCCGATTCCCAATTTCGTTTCGAGTTGCCGTTGCTTCCTCGCGGCACACCTTATCAACAAAAGGTATGGCAAGCCTTGCTGAAAATTCCGGCCGGGCAGAGCGAAAGCTATGGCGCACTGGCCAGCCAACTCGGCTCGGCGCCACGCGCCATCGGGCAAGCCTGCGGCGCCAATCCCATCCCCGTGATCATTCCCTGTCACCGTGTGCTGGGCAAGGATGGCTTGGGAGGCTTCATGAACCACAGCGATGGCGGGGCACTGAAAATCAAGCGCTGGTTACTGGAACATGAGCATGTCCAACTCCGACCTGCTGGATGAATTCTGCGATGCGCTGTGGCTGGAAGATGGCCTGGCGCGCAATACGCTTGAAAGTTACCGCCGCGATTTAAGCCTGTTTGCCATCTGGCTCGAACGGCAGCGCAACACTGAGCTGCTGCAGGCCGGGCGACTGGAAATTCTCGATTACCTTTCTTACCAATTCACGATGCACGCCAAGGCGCGCACAACCAGTCGAGCGCTTTCCAGTCTCCGTCGTTTCTACCGTTATCTGTTGCGTCAGGGGAAAATCGCCGCGGACCCGAGCCTGCAGGTCGAAATGCCCAAGCTGCCGCGTTCCCTGCCGAAATCCCTGAGCGAAGCGGACGTGGAAGCGTTGCTCAATGCGCCTGATAGCGCAGTGAGTCTGGGTCTGCGCGATCGCGCGATGCTGGAAACCCTCTACGCCACCGGTTTGCGTGTGTCTGAACTGGTGGCATTGCCGCTGCAGGGGCTGAACCTTGAGATGGGTGTAATACGAGTGATGGGCAAGGGTTCCAAGGAGCGTCTGGTGCCGCTTGGCGAGGAGGCGGTAAACTGGCTCAAACAGTATCTCTCCGAAGGGCGTGCCACCTTGCTCGGTGGCAAGGTCAGCAGCGCCGTATTCGTCACTCAGCGTGGCCAGCCCATGACGCGCCAGGCTTTCTGGCATCTCATCAAACGCTATGCGGCCCAGGCAGGTTTGACCAGCACGCTTTCGCCCCATACCCTGCGCCATGCTTTCGCCACTCACTTGCTCAATCATGGCGCGGATCTCAGGGTGGTGCAGATGCTGTTGGGGCACAGCGATATTTCCACTACACAGATTTACACCCATGTTGCGCGGGAACGCTTGAAGCGGCTGCATGCGGTGCACCATCCGCGCGGGTAAAGCCAAAACGTTGGCATTTAAAACCCTAAATCAGGTATTCTTCAAACCACTCAAGCCACAGTTGCAGATAAATGACTACCATCGAGACCATGATCCAGGCCACTCTGGCGCAACATCTCGCGATTAGATCGCCTTACTTTGATTGAGCATGGCAGCAGGTAATTTCAACCCTTTCCGAATCGTCGCCGCGCTTTATGTCAACCGCTACCTCCTCGGGCAGTTGATCAAGCGCGATGTCCTGTTGCGATATCGGGGCGCAATGTTCGGCGTGTTATGGATTTTTCTCAGCCCACTATTGATGCTGGGCATTTTCGCCTTTGTGTTCGGTCAAGTTTTCCAGGCGCGCTGGCCCCAGCAGCAGGAGGGTCTGCCCTTCTGGTTGATCCTGTATAGCGGCCTGATCGCATTCAATATTTTTGCCGAAGCTGTTTCCCGCGCGCCCTCCGCGGTGCGCAGCTACCCCAGCTATGTAAAAAAAATCATCTTCCCGGTGGATATTTTGCCCCTGGTTCCCCTCGGTGCAGGGCTGGTTCATGGCGCATTCAATTTCGCCATTTTGCTGGGGGCGCTGGCTTGGACTGGAAACCTGCATGGACAGGTGTTGCTTTTCCCCTTTCTGCTCATTCCCATCCTCCTGCTCGCTCTAGGCTTTTCCTGGTTCCTCGCCGCCTGGGGAGTGTTCATCAAGGACATGACGCAGATCGTGCCGCTATTTGTGCAGATGCTGATGTTTATGTCACCTGTGTTCTACCCGGTTAGTTCTGTGCCCGAAGTGTTGCGCCCCATTTATTTGCATAATCCGCTCGGTGCGGTGATAGAGGCTGGACGGGCTGCCGCCGTGGGAGCGTCGATTCCTTGGGCTCCCTGGGTTACTGCTCTGGCCATGGGTTTGGCTACCGCCATTCTCGGCTATGCCTTCTTTCAGCACAGCCGCGAGGAATTTGCAGATGTCCTCTGATATCGCCATCTCGGTCAAAAACCTCACAAAAAAATACCGAATCTTCGGCCACCCCGGCGACCGCATCAAGCAGGCGCTTACCTTTGGCCGGGTTCGCTTTCACCGGGAATTTACTGCCTTGCAGGACGTTTCCTTTGAAATCAAGAGGGGAGAAACGGTTGGTATCATCGGTCGTAACGGTTCGGGTAAAAGCACTCTGCTGCAGCTCATTTGCGGCATTCTCAAGCCGACCGTGGGGGCGGTGGAGGTTAATGGGCGCATTTCGGCACTACTCGAGTTGGGGGCGGGATTCAATCCCGAGTTCACAGGGCGCGAGAATGTCTATTTTCAAGGGACTATCTTGGGTCTGAGCAAAGAGGAAATGGATTCTCGTTTTGCCGACATCGCCGCTTTTGCAGATATTGGTGAATTTCTCGATCAGCCTGTAAGAACCTATTCCAGCGGTATGTTTGTGCGCTTGGCATTTGCGACAGCTATTCACGTGGATCCTGATATTCTCGTCGTGGACGAGGCGCTCGCCGTTGGCGATATGGCATTTCAGAGGAAATGCTTTGAACGACTTGGTCAACTGCTGTCAGACAGGCAGCGCGTAGTTCTCTTGGTAAGTCATGATCTCCGGCAAGTAGAAAGATTTTGTTCGCGGGCGATTTTCCTGCAGAGCGGAAAAATCATGGCCGACGGGCCAGCACACGATGTCTGCCAGTTGTATTGTGAAAAGGCAAATGAGGAAATAAAACTCGAAAATTCATCTGCTGCGAGTTGGTCTCGAGCAAAGATTGACAGCTCTGGCGAGGTTGAATTGCTCAATATCAATATTATGGATTCAAATGGACAGGAAATTCAGGAGATATGTCCCGGCGATCCTTTGCGAGTCAGAATTCGGTTCAGGCTGTTTGTGTCGTTGACTCAGCCCGAGCTTATTGTAGGAACCCAAGCCGTAGATATGCAATTTCTGAGTTCGTCAACGACAGCCGAACTAGGTGTTCCGATCCGACTAGAGCCGGGTGAGCACCTTGTAGAATACCTGCTGGATCAGTTTCCATTGGCGCCTGGTCGATATTTCATCCGTTTTGTGATACGGGACAAGACTTTCAGGATTGTGTTTGCAGGCGAGGGGCTATGCCCTTTTCTTGTAATAGCGGATTCGCGTGAATTTGACCGACCTCCGCGGTTGCTTGATCTAAAACCGGAATGGGTGCTATGCGGGGTGCATTATTAGAACAGCAAGTGCCAGAATCTCTTAAGCAGAATTCGAGTGGTGTGAATGAATGTTTCTTCATCCTTCGTCAGGAGCTTTTTCTTGCGCTTCTGCTAATGCTCCTGCGTGTACGCGCTGCTGGCACTTATGTACCTTACATTAGAGATCAAAAACATCGAAGGACTATAGTTGACATTAACAGGAAGGATTGGCGAATGTGTTGTCCTTTTTTAGTCGGCTCACGAGGCGAATAATACTCCCTGTAATGATGTGGGATTTTATTCGATTGAGTCCCGCTGCTAGTCCTGCTGCTTTGCAGGAGCACTCATGCAACCTCTTTCTGAGATCTTCTCCATTAAGTCCTAACATCATCGGTAGCACGAAATAATGTTCATTCTGGACAATCCGGACATCGTAGATTTCGAGGTACGGAAGGGAAATTTCCCCACAAATCTGGTTAGTCAAAATGTTTACCGCAACAATGCGCGCTGTTGATGGACCATCAGTGGCATGTTCCACGTTTCTTGATTGACTTAGGCCAACGTACATGAACTCCTTACCAAACGCGAGACCGCGCGTATAACTATCAAATTGGAGGCATTGGACATTGCCAGAGCGATCCTTAATCAGCACTTGTTTGGATTCTGAGTTGCAAACGTAATATTTGTCGCTACGCTGCACTGGTGTGTGGGGCTGAGAGAGACCCTCCCATAATTTCTGACCACTTTCAAGGTCCATAATGAAACCTCGATGAGTGCTGTTATGCTTATAGCCGCGCATCGAGTCGAATTCCCCGAATGCTGATACAACCACCCTTCCATCCCAAATCCCCAAACAGTTAATGTGCCACGAGTCATTGTGACCGGGATATGAGTAGCGTTTTATTTCTGCGCCCTCCTTCGTGAGGGTGATAACTTCATTTGTCCCAGTGGAAACCAGATATAACCGGTTTTCATGATATAAAATGTCGTGAAAATCGAATTGTTCATCTTCCATCAGAACCTTTTTCCCGGACACGGAGGAGAAGGACTGCAATTGCATGGTTCTCTTATGTGGGGTTTCGTCGTCTGGAATGCTTGCAATAACGTTGCGGAATAACCCCCCTTCTGAAATCCATATCCCAGTGGTATCTTCCTGGTCGATAACTGTTGCTGTACCAAGTGCAATCAAGGAAGTACCGCCTGCATTGGGTGATGTGGCGAGTAACATGTCCTGAGTGAATGGCTCTTGCATTTTTGAGTAATGGGTTAGTGTTAGATAATTATATTAGTTTATCATTAAGAGCGCCTGAAGCATGCTCCGACTAGTTCGGGATTGGAAAGGTTACATTCATTGAACATGACAAATCAAAGTCGAAAATACGAATATAAGGTGAGCCCCACACCAAGGTGGTACATATGGTAAGCGTCGGTAAGCGCGTGCTCGAACTCAGTTCAGTACTCGCCGCATCAATCCCAGTTTGCTGAAAGACAACCAATGTCCCTTCTGAGAAGCTATTTATTTCGTGCTATCAGCATGCTTCAACGGAGGTTCCCTGCAATCCGCGCTGCACGGCACGATGAGCATTCGCTTTGCGTCCTTCCTTGGAAACACCTCAACCTGAAAATTGACGGATCTGTCCAGCTTTGCTGCCAAGGGCCGCATTTGAAGGATGTCCACGGCAACCCGTTGACTGTCTATGAACATTCTCTTGTCGACATCTGGAACTCTGCGGACATGCGGACCATTCGCCGCGCGATGGTGTCGGGCGCAAAGGTGGAGGGGTGCCGCAAATGCTGGGAGGTCGAGGAACGTGGCGGCAGTAGCAAGCGAATGGAGGCCAACGACATCTTCCTGATGGAAGGGAAGTCCATCCGTCAATTAAAGTCGGCCACTGAGAGGGACTCGTTTCACAGTCACTCATTGCCCCGTGACTACCAGTTGGACTTGGGCAATGTCTGCAATCTGAAGTGTCGAACCTGCTTTAGCCAATACAGCTCGAGGATAGCAGCCGACCCCGTCCATAGATTCTGGGAAAAAGTCGGCTTCCATGGTGGGAAGTGCTCTGGAGGTGATGGCACCGCTAGCCCAAAGCCAAGCGATATTGAAGACTGCCTTGTGCGTAGTCGATTCCCTTCGAAACTTCCCTGGTATGAAGACCACGATTTTCTGATCGGAGAGCTTCTGGAGCACCCGGAGTACATCACCGGTCTTCAGATTATCGGCGGAGAACCAATGGTCGCACGGCAACTCGCGCCCGTCATCTACCACATTGCCAGCAAGGGCATGCCGGACCGTGTGGCTCTCAATCTGACGACGAATGGAACAATCTTCGATCCGTCCTTGTTCAGTAAAATAGCCGAATTTTGGAAAATTTCGTTCTCGATCAGCATCGACGGGATTGGCGAGTATTTTGAATACATCCGCTATCCTGGAAAGTGGGCAGATATTCTTAAGCACTTGGACAAATATGCCGAGATGAAGAATGTGAGGCGGTATGTCCTGCCTACATTTCATATCTACAATGCGCTAAATATTACTGATGTATTCCGCTTCTGTGACGACCGGAAACTCAGGCTGATTTTCAATACGCTTGGGTCTCCGCGCTTTCTTGCCGCTTCGGTGCTCCCGCCGAAGGCGCGGCGTGTCGCCATAGATCGACTAAGGGTGTATGCCGGCTCTACGCGGGTTCATGCCCATCGCCAGATGGCCGAAACGCTGGCACGAGAGCTTGAGGAAAAGGGCGACAGCATCGACCTGGATCTGATCAGGAAATTCATGCTTTTCACGAATGACCTCGACAGTTCGAGACAAAAGCGATTCAAGGACCTCTATGGAGAAACGATCTCCTTGATGGCCGAGGACGGCATCGAATGGACGGATGAAACGCTTCATGCCCAGGCGAAAGGGTAAAGCCGGCGACGTGCTGTGCATTCGAGTCCGCATCATCGGGATAATTGCAGGATAGATAAGGTTGCATTCAATAAATATGACAAATCAGCGCCATAAATACGAATACAAAGTGAATCCCAACACTGCCGCCGCCAAGGTGATACGCATGGTAGGTGCCGATAAGCGGGTTTTGGAACTGGGTTCAGGACCGGGGTCGATCACTCGTTTGTTGAAGGAGAATCAATGTCGAGTTACCGCCCTCGAACTTGATTTGAAGGCCATCGAAATCGTCACTGAATTTTGCGAGAAAGTTTTTCCCTGCGATCTGAACGATCCGGCGTGGCCTGCAAGGTTTTCTGGTTCTGAAAAGTTCGATGTGATTGTTGCCGGGGATGTGCTGGAACATTTGTATGATCCATGGACTACACTGAGCAGTTTGAAATCGCTACTTGCAGATGATGGCCGTGTAGTCATTTCGCTGCCCCACGCGGGCCACAACGCCCTCGTTGCCTGCCTTCTGACTGGAGACTTTGAATATCAGCCATGGGGGTTGCTCGACAAGACCCACATTCGCTTCTTTGGCATAAAGAACATTCAAAGACTGTTCAACGATGCAGGGTTCAAGATCGTCGAGGCCGACTTCGTGGTAAAAGCGCCCGAACAGACGGAATTCGCTAACAGATGGCGTCAACTCTCAACCAGTACCAGACAGGCTTTCGCTTCCAATAGATTCGGAACGATTTATCAAGTCGTGGTAAAGGCAGTGCCTCACTCTGCTCCCGGCAAGAGTCTACAACTCGAGTTATTGCCCATTCCCACGCCAACCGTGGACTCTTTTAGCATTGGTGCCGGAGGTAGCAGGTTGCTGGGGTTTGTGCTTTCCTTTCTTAGCCTGCGCACCCGGAAGAGAATTGCCCAAATGCTCGAACAGATCGGGTTCCGGTTTTGAAATGGGATATTGCATTGAATTGACTATCATGAACGATTCCACAACACCCGAAAATGCTGATGGGCAGACGGACACCGGCAGCCATTCAATCCGCCCGCGCCTGATTGCTTTCTATCTCACCCAGTTCCATCCAATCCCTGAAAATGATGCATGGTGGGGAAAGGGCTTCACGGAATGGATAAATGTTACGAAGGCGAAGCCGCTCTTTGAGGGCCATGACCAGCCACACCTACCGACGGATTTCGGGTTCTATGATCTCCGTGTGCGCGCTACGCGCCATGACCAGATACGACTGGCTAAGCAATTCGGCATAGACGGGTTTTGCTATCATTATTACTGGTTTTCCGGCACCCGATTGCTCAATCAACCTTTGGACGACATGCTCAGTGACTCAGAGAGTGATATGCCATTCTGTCTGTGCTGGGCGAACGAAAACTGGACACGGCGCTGGGACGCCGCCGAGCATGAAATACTGATTGCACAGCGATACCAGCCCGACGACGATCTGAATTTTATCAAGAGCCTGATTCCGTTTTTTTCCGACTCTCGCTACATCAGGATCAGCGGAATCCCCTTCCTGATTATCTACCGGCCGCAACACTTGCCTGATGCCAGAAAGACGGCTGCAATATGGCGGGCTTATTGCCGGTCAATAGGTATAGGCGAGATCCATCTCTGCGCGGCGCTGACTCATGGAAATGAGGATTACAGTCAGTTTGGGTTCGACAGTGGGGTCGAGTTTCCACCCCACAACATACAGTGCCGGAATGTCGCGGACCAGATTATGTTTCATGAACCTTTCCGTGGTTACGTCGCGCAATATCAGGAAATTGCACGGGCCTACTTGGAACGGAAATATCGGCACGACAATGTTTTCAAAGGCGTGTTCCCTTCATGGGACAATACAGCTCGAACAGGTAATCGCGGAGTAATTGTGCGCGACAGCACGCCGGGTAATTATGAATATTGGTTGGCACAGACGCTGAGAGAAACGATGAATCGTTTCCCCGGGCAGGAGCGTTTCGTTTTTATCAACGCCTGGAACGAGTGGGCAGAAGGGTGCCATCTGGAGCCCGACCGCAAGTATCAGCGCCAGTTCCTCGAAGCCACATTGCGTGCAAAGAATGGGATGACCCAACTACAAGGGTTCTCCAAAGCTGCCTTACCGTCGGTTGGTGATGGTCAAAAACGGACATTATTTCGCGACTTGAGATGGGTGGTTTCCTATCACTTTGCAGTTTTTGTCGGTCGACTGGTTGGTTTGCTGAAAAGATTTCCTCGCATCCGGAGGTTTGTTAGGTGGGTATTTAACGGTGTTCGCTGAATGCAGGGCATTATTTCAGGTGTGGAAGTCCATGACGGTGCAACATCCTCAATTTATGGGGGAGGCACTTAAAAACGGAAAAAAACGCCCTTGTTCCAATCGCCCTCTTAGCTTGGATGCCATGTCTCAGGTGAAAGAGCTTGGTTCGCTCCTGCCAAAGTGCTTTGATGCAGTTCCAGTAGATGTCATGAAATAAGGCCTGATCCCGCTTAATCAGTGCCAAAGTCGCACCCTCAAGTACAAGTAGAATAAGGTGCAGGGGAATAATCAGTTGGAACAGCGGGGTTGGGTAGACCAACGCCATGACAAAACTTTTGTTGCGCTCGGATAGGGCGCGCCGTTTTATGGAGGTAACAAGCCGGTTTTCTCCTGTTACTTTTCCACCCCCCAAGACTTTTCCTACGTGATGTCGGAAGCCCGAGGTCGCTAATGTCTGCACGGAATGACCATTGAGGCGAGCCAGTGAGCACAGATACAAATCTTCGGCTAAAGATCCAAACCAGTCGGGGAAGCCTCCCAGCTCATCCCACAGCGTATGGGGAAGCCAAAGGCATGCACCTGAGACCATGGCTACATCACGCCTTGACGCATCAAGATTGGGAATTGGATTCAGGAAAGGGTCACATAAGCTACCAATATCGAGCAAATCGCCTGTTTCATAATTGTACTGGGGAAGTCCGAGGATGGCCGGCCCGCCAATCCTTTCCGCATCCTTTTTTAGTGTGCTTAGCGCGTCCGGAAGTAGCGCTGCATCGTTGTTGAGCAGGAGGATATATTCCCCGCGGGCGTGAGCTGCCATGCGATTATTGCTAATACAGAATCCCACGTTTTTTTCGCTGGCGATGAGTGTAGCACTTGGGTAGTGGGTGAGAACGATGTCGATAGAACCATCGGTGGAAGCGTCGTCGTGGACGATGACTTCGAAGGGGAAATTGCAGTCCTGAGCAAAGACTGAATTCAGACAATCTGCGATAACTTCTGCCCCATTGTAGTTGGCGATGCAGACTGAGCAGATGGGTTCCTTTGTTCCTTGTGACGGCGCATTTACTCGATGCTCCATCAATGCGCACCGGTTTTATCCATGGGTTTAGGAGGCTTTCTTGCGACCAGGAGGTGGCTGTAGCGGAACGGGATCGGTTTGCCAAACAGGCAATTAGTAAGCTTTCGCTTGATGTCCTCGATCGACCAGAACCGGACGTAGAACAGTGAGCGTTTCCCTTGGTTGGCGACCGGAGCGACCAGAAACCGGCCGTTTTCTGCCAAGCAGTTTTGTACGTTGGCTATCGCAAAATTGAGTTTCTCTTCCCCGACAATGTGCTCAATCACGTCGATCATTAGTATCAAGTCAAACTTTCCATCGATTGGGTCGTTTGTTATGTCGCAGCGGATGAACTGGAAGCTGGGGAAGCTCCTTGCCAAGTCAGGGAATAGTGCATCGGTGATATCCAAGCCCAAGTAGCGCTTGACGCCATGCTCTTGGAGTAGCCGGGTATAGAAGCCATTACCACAGCCGATTTCCAGTACTCGGGCTGACGTAAAGTTGACGCCTTCTTGCCGGCACACGTTCAGGAAGGTCTCTGCTGCATTTTCGTACATCTCGCGGTTATCCTGCTCCGACAGCCCCTCGTCTCCCACCCCTTTCAGTGACATGCCGTATCTCGTGAGACGGTCACGCCAGTACCGGGCTGCATCGTAACCGTTCTGGGTACGGTATTTTAGTGGGGCGATCAGGGTCTTGTACAATGCTCGGCGGATGAAGCCAACAGGGTCTCTTCGGATTTTTAGGGGCAGGTGAATCATGGATACTCTCGAATTATGGGGGAGTCTGATGATAGTCCGCACCTGTACATGGGATGACAAGGGGAAAGAAGTGCCATGCCATCGATGACAAAGTCGTGGAAAACCAAGAAATCACCAGGCCGGTACCGGCCTTAGATTATTCTGACCAACTGACTGTTTGAATTACTGCGGTTGTCATATAGTTGCTCACTTCTTAGTCAAGACAGCATTTTAAAAGGTTTTATGTTAAATAGAGCATCCAATGTAACCAAATATGTGCTTATTTGCCTGCTTGTTATTGTGGCGGTGATATTTCAATGGACGCTAACACCGAAAGGTGCGGCGACATCGCCAGACTCGTTGTATTACCTAAATGTAGCACAACATATTTCACAAGGATTGGGCGTCGTTGAAACTAATTTTGACTTGGATGTGGCCGCCCCTTATAAGCCGATGACATCCTGGCCACCTCTATACCCTGTTGTATTGTCTAGCGTTATGGGAACTGACGCCGACCCGGAAATGGCCGCAAAATATCTTGGGATATTGCTCTTTGCTTTGTCGGTGTTGATTTTTGCTGTATTGGCGACCCAAATTGTTGGGGTGTTTGGCGGTATTTTGGCAAGCCTGTTCCTCATGTTGCAGGTTCCAGTTTTTGCCGTGTATACATATGCATGGAGCGAAGTCTTGTTTGTCCCGCTCGTGCTGCTGGCCTATGCATTGGCTGCTCACGGTTATTTTGCTTCGCAGCGTGACGTAAAGTTGGGTAGGGCGCAGGTATCCGCTGTTTTCGCCGTGCTGGCGCTTATCGCTGCTTGCTATACACGGTATATCGGCCTTGTTTTCGCACCCCCATTGCTGTGGACAATCTATTTGAGCATGGAAAAAGGCAAGAGGGGGAGGTACGTGGTCGGCATGTCTCTTCTCATGCTACTTTCCATGTTGCCACTTTTTGTCAGGAATTATCTTCTCACCGGATCCATTTCCGGAGTACAACGCGCGCTCTCGGACCAGTCTTTCTGGATGAACTTGCACGCATTAGGAAAAGTGTTTGGCTTGCATCTTCTTCACTTTGATGCGTTGCAGTTTGTCACGCTAATTGGAGGGAGCGTAGTCGCAGCTATTTATGTTTTTAGAATAAGGAAGGCCGAACAGCGGTCTTATGTCGAGAATAGGTATGAAATAGGCGCGATTACTCTGCCCTTGGTCTGGCTGGTTTCATATTTGGGCGCGCTGGTTTTTCTGAGTACATGGAAAGCGTTTGATCCAATTGACACACGTTTGGTGAGTGTCGCTTTTCCTTTCCTGCTCTTGTTTGGACTTGGAATTGTGGGACATCTCGGCAGAAGTGAAAAATACAAGATGGTGCTTCTGCCTATAGCGATATGGGTTGTCTTCCAGGCTGGATATGGCCTGACAGTGTATAAAGAAACGCTACGTTCCTGGCTTGAAAATGGAGAGCCCATGTTTCTGGCGTCTGAAGGAGTGCATTACAACAATTTTACAGCGAACCCCGGATTTCAGGCGTTTCACGACTTTTTCAAATTGCTGAAAAAAAGTTATCCAAGCCAAACTATATATTTTGATGGCAAGCCTATGTTGTTACATCATTTGACTGGCGCAAATGTGAAGACCATTCCCGGAAATGTGAATGCGGAAATGCTCGCAAAAATGGGCCGAGAGGCGGATGGGCAGGGGGTCTTGTTGGTTAGTACAAATGAGATGCGTAATGCGATACAAGCGATCCGGAAGGCAAACGCGAATTCATTTATAGAGTTGCCCGAGTTCCGGAGTTTCGGGGTGCAAGTTTTCGCCCTTCCATTGCCAGAGGTGGTCTCGAAGTCCAAATAAGCAGGCAATTCACAAGAGTGTTTATAAATTTGTTTTATTAAAAATGACTGCGGGAATGTGTCTAATCACCCACATAATGAGTTTCCATTTTCCTGGGACGTAGACAACCGCCTGACCTCGCTCCACCGCATCCACAATCTTTTTTGCAACATCCTCGACCGGCGCCAATTTCGCGCCCTGATTTTTCAGGTGTGCCGTCATCGGAGTATCCGTTGGCCCCGGTTTGATCAGCACAATCTTGACGGCAGTGCCTGCAAAACGGTGTTGCAGACCTTGCGCGTATCGCGTAACCATTCCTTTCGCCGCGCCATACACGTAGTTTGATTTGCGCCCCCTGTCACCTGCGACGGAACCGATCAGCGCCAGCGTGCCGTGGCCTGTTTTAGCCATGTGTTTGGCAAAGGCTTCGGCGTAGAGCACAGGTGAAATGCCATTGATGTCCAATGCTTCATGGCATGTAGTGAGATCAGCTTGGCAAAGGCTCTGCTCTGGCAATGAGCCGTGGGCAATCAAAACGGCGTCGACTGCGCCATGCCCAGCGATGGCGTCTACCACCGTTTGTATGGCAATCGGATCAAGGAATTCGGCCTGCACTACGCGAATATTCGATTGTGGGCTTCTTACACGCAGATCTGCCGCTACGCGCTCGGTTCGAGTTGCGTCACGCCCTACCAACGTGAGTTCCACTGTTGTGCCTTGGACCCAGAGCCGGGCGCAGTGCTCGGCAATTGCCGAAGTGGCGCCGATAATGACGATTCTTTTCTTATTTTCCACGTTAGGCCCCCATTAAACGGCGTGATAGCTGTGAACCGATTTCTGGGTCGCGGTATTTTAAAAACTCGTTGAGACGCGGATACCCTGATTCGAAAAGATCACGCGGCATGCGAGCATCCTTGGCGAGGTAAATGCGCCCGCGGGCTTCGCGCACGATGGCATCCAATCGTTCGAACAGCTTGAGTGTTCGTGCCCCCTTGTTGGGGAAGTCCAGCGCCAGGGTTACCCCGGGCCGAGGGAAGCTCATCATCCCCACAGACGGGCGGTTGCCGAATGTCTTCAGAACAGCGAGGAAAGAGCCATCGCCAGAGCGCGCGATTTGCTCCAGCATGGCCTGGAGCGCGTCCTTGCCGAACTCACGAGGCACTACACTCTGGTACTGGAAGAATCCCTTGGGGCCGTACATTCGGTTCCACTCTAGCAGGTTATCGAGCGGATAAAAGAACGGTTCGTAATGCGTGACGGTGCGGCCAGCCTGCCACTTTTTGAAATAAAAATAGGCCATGTTGATTGGCGGCAGTGATAGTCGATTAACTAGAGAGATTCGCGGTAGCAATGGCATGGTCAATTTGTGGCCCTGGGGCTCAAGGCGATCAAAGTCGCCACGGGGGGTTCCCCGCATGAAAAGGCCGCGCCCCCCTCGCCGCGAGACGCAGTCAATCCAGGACACGGTGTGCTCCCATTCGGCTTCTGAGTCGTCTGCCAATTGGAAGAATTCGTCCAGATTGGCATAGGGGATCGTCTCGGTCTCTAGCCAAGGGCCGGCGGCCCGGTTCAACTGAATTTCTACTTCCACAATCACGCCCGTCAGTCCCAGTCCTCCGACTGTCGCGGCGAACCATTCGGATCGCAGTTGTGGGCCGCACTCGATGATTTCCCCATCGGTGCGCACAAGCTTGATCAGTTTCACGTGATCGCCGAAGGTGCCATGTACATGGTGATTCTTGCCGTGCACATCGTTGGCAATGGCTCCCCCCACGGTTACTAGCTGGGTCCCGGGTGTGACCGGCAGTATCCAGCCACGAGGAATCACCAGTCGTTGAACATCACGCAGCAGGACACCAGCTTCACATGTCAGCCGGCCTGTGTTTTCATCAAACCGGATAAAGCGATCGAGTCCCGTGGTGTTCCAGAGGACGCCTTCAGGGTTCAGACAGACGTCGCCATAGCTCCGGCCCATGCCGTGGGCGATGCCGGGATGGTGTCCGGCCAGTACATTGGAAACCTTACTGCGGTCGTTCAGAACAAGCACATCATGCGGGCATGCGCTCAGACGTCCCCAAGAGGAAACCAGCCTCATGCGCCCCCGGTGCGGAAGACGTAACGCTTATCGAGGTGGTATTTCGTCACGTAGCCGATTGCTAGGCCGATCATGCCACCGAAGTAGCGCATCTCTTTCGTTTCGAAGACGTGATGGAAGCTCAACTCGAATCCCCAGAACACAACAGTGGTCGCAAGTCCCGTTAGTGCGTACAGAGTGAAGGTCTGTCCGTCATGGATAGCATTGTCGGCGCGAAATTGAAAGATATAGCGTTTGTCGAGGATGTACTTGACGACGAGTCCGATCCCGGTGCCTGCTGCCATCGAGAACAGGACATCAAATGCGCCGCTGTAGCCGCGAATAAAGAGGTCCTGGACGCCGATATTCGCCACCGTCGCGATAAATGCCAGAATTGCATATGTAATTGCTAGCTTCACTAAGACTTTTGAATATAAACTGAGGTTCAAATAACAAAAAAGACCAAGTTGCATGCATGATAACGTGATAATACGTTCGCCTCTATCTCAAGTACGTGGACTGCTCGCGCTGATGCGCCCCAAGCAGTGGGTCAAGAATAGTTTTGTTTTGGCGCCCTTGGTATTCGCTGGCGAGTATCTTAACCTGGGAGCGGTCGGCCATGCATGCTTGGCTTTCCTGCTTTTCTGCCTGGGGTCGTCGGCAACCTACATCGTTAATGATATCCATGACGTCGATCAAGATCGTCGCCACCCTAAAAAGTCCAAAACCCGTCCACTAGCCTCTGGCATCGTTTCGATACCCATGGCGTTGGGCCTGTTGGTCGTATTCTATGGCCTCCTGGTCTGGGGCTGGTTCGTTGCCCCTAAGGTAGTGCTTGTCATCGCTGCCTATATGGCACTGAACGTCGCTTACACCTTTGCGCTGAAGAACCAACCAGTAGTGGATATTTTTACCATCGCGATTAGCTTCGTCCTGCGTGTCTATGCCGGCGCGGTAGCCCTGGCCGTGCCGGTGTCAGGTTGGATGTTTGTGACAACGCTGTGCCTGGCACTTTATCTTGCAGCTCTGAAGCGTCGACAGGAACTGATCCAGAGCGGTACTGAGGGCCGAAAAGTGCTTGAACAATACTCGGTTTCGTTAGTAAATCATTACGCGGAAATGTCCGCCACCGGTGCGCTAATTTTCTATAGCATGTTCGTGATGTCGACCAAGCCTCAGTTGGTTGTCACGGTTCCACTCGTACTGTTTGGCCTGTTTCGGTACTGGTATGTGGTTGAGGAAATGGGTGAGGGTGAATCTCCAACAGATGCACTGCTGGCTGACTGGCAGTTGCTGTTGACGATTGTTATCTGGGTAGTGGCCTGTGGCTGGGCGCTTAGACCGGTGCAGGGGTGACTATGGATTTCTCGTACGCACTCACCCCCTTTCTCGCTTGGCTCGTAGCCGGCATGATGAAATTTCTGATCAACAGTATTAAGGGAAAGCAACTGGCATTTGGATTGATAGGATATGGCGGCCTGCCAAGCAATCACAGCGCTATCGTGAGCAGCATGGCGGCACTCATTGCGTTAAAGGAGGGCGTCGGTCACCCCGCTTTTGGCGTGGCGCTCACCTTGGCGTTTGTTGTCGTGCTGGATGCGAGCGGCCTGCGTCGGCAAGTGGGCGAGCATGCTGTTGCGATTAACAGTCTGGTGGCATCATCTAACGCCCGAGAGAGGCTGCGGGAACGCATGGGGCACACCCGCACCGAGATCGTTGCCGGTATCCTGGTTGGCATTGGCGTGGCGGCCGCCATACGTATTGTTCTGGGCGGATGATGCGGGCCGACCTCGCATGTGTTGTTCGTCAGACTGCTTTGATTCTACGTTTGTCGCAAAAGTGCAGGGTCAGCTCGTCAATAGGCCATTTAGCAGATCATCATAACGCTGGACGGTAACTTTCCAGTCAAATCGTTGTGATACAGAATCTCTCGCGGCTCGCCCCATGCTTTGACGTAATGCTGGTTCAGCCAGCAGGGTAAGTATCTTGGCGGCAAGTTTGTCGCTGTCATTTGGCTTAAATAGCAGCCCGGTTTCACCATCCTGAAGGATTTCCCGCACGGCAGGCAGATCAGAAGCTATTACTGGGCATTCGCAAGCCATCGCCTCTACGCATACCAAGCCAAAACCTTCCTCGGTCGTGGAGGGAAACACTAAAGCTGTCGCCCGACGGTAGAGTTCGGGTAGCTTCTCGTTGGGGATGGCGCCAAGAAAATTTACGTTCTTTGCTATCTCCAGAGCTTCGGCCAGTGCGCGCAGGGATTTCTCATCGGGGCCCTTCCCTGCAATAGAAAGTATGGTGTCGGGATGGGTTTTAACTATTCGAGGCATGGCTCTCACAAGCGACTCTATGCCTTTCTGCGCGGTGAGCTTGCCTACGAAAAGCAATTCATTATTGCGGCGCATCGTGTGCGTGGCGGGAGTGAAGGTATCTGCCATATCCACACCCATGGAGATGACCGAAATGCTATCCGGTTCAGCGCCAAGGGAAATCGCGTAGCTCTTCATGGCGCCGCTAACCACGGTTACCCTGTCTGATCGGAGCATCACAGCGCGCTTAAGCGCTGAAAGTAGCTGCCCCCGCAAGCTGTACAGATCGCTACCGTGGGCGGTACAGAGCAGCGCGGTGCGGCGGCGGGAAAACAGTCCGGCTGCGACAGCAACCAAGCCTTGTGGGATCAGCCAGTGAGCATGCACGATGTCGGGTTTTTCCCGGGCGGACAACCGCATCAGGACAATCAACTGACTAATAATGAATAAGGGGACAAGCAGGTAACGGAGTCGGTTGCTGCGAAGATTGGCTAGAATTCCCCCCTGATAGGCTAGCGTTTCGCCCCACTCGAAAAAATAACGAAAACGCACCACCGTCAACCCGCTCATCGTCTCGCGTGTTTTTGCACCCGGAGTATGCGGTGCCATCACTAGAACATCGAAATTCGCACTAAGGCGCCGGCAAAGTTCAAACACAAAGGGTGGTTCATTGTCCCCCTCCCAGCGGGGAAAGGTCGATGTAAGTACCAGCAGCTTTCTTCTTTGTGGTGTGGTTTTGTTGCTAATCACTGTCTTTGTAGATCAGCATGGTGATCTGCTCTGAAATTAGCCCGATCAGGAATATCAGCATGGAAGAGGTTAATAGCAGCGCGCTCATGTTGGTAAAGCGATGCTCTGTAACGAACGTGAATAGATAATAGCCCAAGCCCGAGAAAAAAAAGGCCAGGCTGATCGGCAAAAATAATTTTAGGGGTGAATACAGTGTTCCGATCTTGAAGATAATCAGGAGGAAGCGCAAACCATCTCGCGTCGGCTGGATATGGCTTTTCCCTGTGGTGCGTCGAGGCGTATGGATGGGCAGATAAGCCACGCTGAAGCCGGCCCGGAAAAAGCTCATAGTGATGGTGGTCGGGTAGGAAAAGCCATTTGGCAGCAAATAAAGGAATTTGCGGAATTTGTCGGCCTTCACCACTCGAAAACCCGAGGTAAGATCTTCTACTTGCCGCCCAACCATCCAGGTCGCAAGACGGCTGAAAACGTCGTTCGCCACCGCTCGATGAGCACCTGCTTGCGAGCCGGCTTGACGCGCGCCCACCACCATGTCGTAACCCTCGGCGAATTTCTCCAAAAGGCGAGGGATATCCTCCGGTTGGTGCTGGCCGTCGGCATCCATGAAAATCAGCACATCTCCTCTCGCGGCGCGTGTGCCGGATTTTACCGCCGCCCCATTGCCTTTGGGGTAAGGGTGGCTGACAACTCGCACGGGAAATTGTGCGCATAAAGCCAGCGTGTCATCGTCCGAGCCATCGTTGACTATGATAATTTCACTGTCCGGAAAAGTTGCCACGAGTGTCGGTATCAAGCAACGTAAACTTTCAACTTCGTTGCGCGCGGGGAGAATCAAACTCAATAGTTCTTGTTTCACATCGACATCCAGAAGAATATTATTGGTTTTTTCTCGTTGAGTTAAGTGTGTTTCCGCGCTTGGGGGGGCACACAGGAGGATGTATGTTACTTGAACGAGGATTAAATGTTAATGTAATGTTGGATATCAAATTCAGCAGGAGAAGCGGAATGGTTTTAAGTTGGTTTAATGCAAGTGGGGCCAAGGAATTTGGCGCATCCCTGGCTCGTTTTTATATTGAAAGAATTCCACCGGGCGACGCCGGTGGCAAAAACAAGCCTACAGCCAAAAAACAACAGGAAGTGGTAAACAAGATGTTTCAGCAGATGGCTCGATTCAAACTTGAGCACAAGCTGAATATCTACAAGAAAGCACAGATGGGGAATGCTTTTAAATGGGCATTAAAAGATGCGGGATATGCGGACGAATTCGTGGATCACTTTACCAAGGAGTTGATGCTGAAATGCTGATGCTTTCAGTGGCCACTCGATGTGGTTTTCTCCCTTGACTTGGAACATAGGCCTGAAAGAGGTTGGCGATGAGTGTGCTTTTTAGCCTGATTAAAGAGATGTTTTTCGATAAATCCATCAAACGAGGGAATGTTGGTCAGCCCAGTGCGATTGATCACGATCTCCAACAAAATTTCCCTGAGGACTCAACGGGCGGTCGTGACATTTCCTCCGCAGAAAAATTGAAAGTACTGAACGTGGGCGGCAATAACAAGGATATTCCGATTCCTGCGCCATATGATGGTTGGGAACATATTTTGTTGGACATCGACCCGAAAGGCTTGCCGGATGTTGTATGTGATGCTCGGGATCTGACGAGTTTGCCCGAAGCCGATTACGATTCCGTTTATTGTTCACATAATCTGGAACATTACTATCGACATGACGTCAAGAAGGTGCTGGCTGGTTTCCTTCATGTCCTGAAAGATGATGGTTTTGCCTATATACGGGTGCCGGATGTGGGTGAATTGATGCAAATTGTGGTTCAACGCGGTCTGGACATAGATGATTTTCTGTACCAGGCACCCTGCGGGCCAATAACGGTCTGCGATGTCATTTATGGTTACGGCGAACAGATCGAGAGGAGCGGTTGCGATTTCTTCGCACATAAGACGGGTTTCACGCAAAAATCACTAGAAGTGTGTCTGCTCAACGCTGGGTTCCCAGTGGTATTCGTCCGCGTAGGGAATCTCGAAATATCAGCCTTTGCGTTCAAGAGTAAGCCAACCGACGATGCCATGGCCCTTTTCAATCTGTCTGACGTAATCCCATCCGAGCTTAGCCAATAATCGTTGATGCAAACTGATCCGTTGAATACTGAAAGTGTGGCTTGCAAGAAGCGCGGGAATGAGTTTTTGGCCCAGGGTCGATTGCAAGACGCTGCGGAATGTTACCGGCAAGCGGTTGCTGTCAATCCACAGTATGCCGAAGGTTTCCTCAACTTAGGTTTTGTTCTAAAGGAACAGGGGCTTTATGCTGAGGCAGAAGCTTGTCTCAAGCAGGCGGTTCTAATAAATCCAGAACTGGAGGATGCATTCTACCTGTTAGGCGCGCTTTCACAGGAACGTGGAAATCTGGCTGGTGCTGCTGAAAATTACAATAAAACCCTTGAGCTCAAACCAGACTTTGAGATTGTTTACCGTGACTTGTGTCAGGTGCTTTTTGAAAGCGGACAAAATGAAAGCGCCAAGAGCGTCATTAAACAAGGGCTTTCTCTTAATCCGGAATCAGCCGAGTTCCACTGTTACCTGGGGAACCTTTACGTTCACGAGAAGAAGTTTGACAAGGCGATCGCTTGCTACAGGAAATCGCTGTCAGTTGATCCGGAATATGCTGTCGTGTACTCAAATATGGGGAAGGCATTCATCGAGCAGGGCAAAATAGATGAGGCCATAGACTGTTATCGGAAGGCCGTGTCGCTTGACTCCGAGTCTGTCGCGGTCGGATCAAAGAGCAGCCTGCTTTTTCTTCAAAATTATTATCCTCGAAATTCACCCGCCCAATACCTTGCGGATGCCAAGCACTATGGCAGTGAAGTGCTGTCTCAAGCCAAGCCTTACGCAAGCTGGCCTGCTTGCCCAACAAACGGCCGACGCTTACGGGTTGGTTTGGTTTCCGGTGACCTGATGGGCCACCCGGTAGGATATTTTCTGGAAAGCATTCTCGCGCATTTGAATCCTTCCCGGATCGAACTGGTGGCCTATCCCACGCAGCCGCAGGAAGATGATCTTACCTCACGCATCAAGCCTTATTTCTCCGCCTGGAACTCTGTCGCCGGACTGAATGACGAAGCCGCAGCGCAGAAAATCCACTCGGATGGTATCCATATTCTCGTTGATCTTGCAGGGCATACGACCCACCACCGCTTGCCGGTATTCGCGTGGAAGCCTGCTCCTGTACAAGTGAACTGGCTGGGCTATTTCGCCAGTACCGGGGTGCCCGGCATGGATTATCTGCTGGCAGATCCCATATCGGTACCAGAGTCTCAGCGGGAGCAGTTCACAGAAACGGTGTGGTATTTGCCGGATACCCGCTTGTGTTTCACGCCGCCCGAGTCGAGTGCTGCGCTGACTCCGATGCTTCCTCCGTCTGTGCGAAAGGGTTTTATCACATTTGGCTGCTTCCAGAATGTGAGCAAGATCAATGATGAAGTGCTGGGCTTATGGGCAAGGATTTTCCACTCCTTGCCTCAGGCCCGGCTGCGGCTGCAAAGCAAGCAAATGGATTGCCCGGCCGCATGCGAGCAAATGCTGCGCCGCCTTGCTCAAGCTGGGATTGCCCAGCACAGGGTGGTCATAGAAGGTCCAATGCCTAGGGAGAATTATCTGGCGGCGCACGCTGAAGTGGATATTATCCTCGACACTTTTCCATATCCTGGCGGGACGACTACCTGCGAAGCCTTGTGGATGGGTGTGCCCACACTGACGCTTGCCGGAAATACCATGCTTGCTCGTCAAGGCGCGAGCATGTTGGCTTGCGCGGGGCTGGAGGAATGGATCGCCAGCAACGAGGAGGAATACGTTGCGCGTGCCTTGTTCCACGCGGCCGACGTCAGCCGGTTGGCGCAACTGCGCTCAGGCTTGCGCGAGCAGATACTCGCCTCGCCTCTCTTTGACGCGCGCCGTTTTGCGCAGCATCTGGAAGATGCGCTGCACGGCATGTGGCAGCATTCCCATGCACTTAATTCGTGGGAACATAATGTTTAACTGGCTCAAGAAGGTTTTGCCCGCACCTGAAAAATCAGCTGATGCGCCTGCGGCGGGACCAAGCAATGATTCGTCGGCGCGCGGCTTGCAGAATGAGAGCGCTGTCCATAAAAAACAGGGCAATGCGTATCTCGCCCAAGGCCAGATCGAAGAGGCGGCAGAATGTTACCGGCGGGCAGTTGCGATCAATCCCGGTGATGCCGAAAGTTTCCTCAACCTGGGGTTTGTATCAAAGGAACAGAAGCTTTTCGCGGAAGCGGAGCATTACCTCAAGCAGGCCATTTCAATAAACCAGGAGATGGAAGACGCATACTACCTGCTAGCGACTGTCCTGCAGGAACAAGGCAATCTGAACGGGGCGATAGTAAATTTCAGCAAGGCCATTGAACTCAAGCCTGGTTTTGAGATGGTTTATGGTGAGTTATTTTATGCGCTCTTCCAGAACGGGCAATATCAACAAGCCGAGGACATAATCAGAAAAGGCGTCGCGCTTAATCCAGATAACGCAGAGTTTCACTATTATCTCGGAACGCTATATGTCAAAGACACAAAACGTGACCAGGCAATCGACTGTTTTTTGAAAACATTGTCCCTTCAGCCGGAACATGTTGAGGCACACTGCAATCTTGGGCATGTATTTCAGGCCCAAGGGAAACTAGATGATGCGATTGCGCATTATCGCCATGCACTAACCCTTCAGCCGGATTACGCTGAGGTCTATAACAATCTTGGGAGTGCGCTTCAGGCGCAAGATAGGCTAGACGACGCAGTTGATAATTATCGTCATGCGCTAACACTGCAACCGCAATTTGCGGAGGCTCACTTTAACCTGATAAGTGTTCTTCAGGCGCAAGGCAAACTGGATGAGGCAGTTGACCATTATCGTCATGCGCTCTCGCTTAAGCCGAACGATCCTGCGGTACGTGGCAACCTTGGGCACACCCTTCACAGGCAGGGCAAGTTGGACGAGGCGATCGAACAGTATCGCCAAGCGCTTCTGTTAAAGCCAGATTTTCCCGAAATACATAATAACCTGGGATATGCCCTCCAGGAACAAGGCAAACTGGACGAGGCGGTTGAAAGTTACCACAAGACGCTATCGCTCAAGCCGGATTTCCCCGAGGCGTATCGTAACCTCATTGGGTTGCTTCAGGAGCAAGGCAGGCTGGACGAGGAGATCGCGCGATACCGACAGTTATTGTCGCAGAATCCGGATAGCGTTGTTGTGCATGAATATCTGGGCTATGCGCTCCGTCTCCAGGGCAAGTGGGACGAGGCGGTCTGGCATTATCGGCATGTCCTCTCGCTAAAGCCAGATCTGGCTATATCCCATGCGAATTTGGGTCATGCACTTCAGGTGCAAGGCAAATTGAATGAGGCGATCGAGTGCTACCAGCGCGCGATCGTTCTCACGCCAAATATGGCCGAGACTCACAATAACCTGGGGAACGCACTCCAGGAACAAGGCAGGCAGGATGAGGCGATTCAGAGTTATCACCGGGCAATATCGCTCAGACCGGATTATGTCGAAGCACATAACAATCTGGGGCACACTCTTCAGGCGCAAGGTGATCTGGACGAGGCGATTGCGTGCTATCGTCACGCTCTGTCACTTAACCCAGAACATCCGCAGGTCCGCGGCAACCTGCTGTTTAGCTTGAGTTTCTATTCTGGGTGTTCGCCAGATCAGTATTTGGCTGAGGCCCGGCTTTATGGAAGTAAAGTGTTGGCTCGGGCTAAGCCCTATTCACGCTGGTTGGTCAATCCGATTGATGTCGATGCGCGGCCGTTGCGGGTTGGTTTTGTATCAGGAGACTTGAGGCGTCATCCAGTAGGTTTCTTTTTGGAAAGCATTCTTTCGCACTTGAATCCAGACCGAGTGGAATTGGTGGCATATCCTACACAGCCTGAAGAGGACGAACTTACTGCGCGCATCAAATCCCGGTTTAACGCATGGTCTCCCATTGTGGGGCTGAGCGACGAAGTCGCTGCCAGAAAAATTCACAGCGATGGCCTTCATATTCTTATCGACCTGGCAGGACACACAGCCAAGAATCGCCTGCCGATTTTTGCCTGGAAACCAGCCCCAGTGCAAGTGAGTTGGCTGGGCTATTTCGCCAGCACTGGAGTGCCCGGGATGGACTACCTGTTGGCGGATCCCATATCGGTTCCGGAATCTCACCGCCGTCACTTTACCGAGACGGTGTGGTATCTGCCGGATACCCGCCTATGTTTTACTGCTCCAACAACAGGCGCAAATTCTGAGCCGACGCCCTTGCCGGCCACGCGCAATGGCTATGTCACTTTTGGCTGTTTCCAGAGGACGAGCAAGATCAATGATGACGTTCTCGCATTGTGGGGACGGATTTTCTCTGCGTTACCTCAAGCCAGGCTGCGGCTTCAAAACAACGAAGTGCGCTCACCGGCTGTCCGTGATCAATTGCTCCAACGGTTGGCCCAAGTGGGGATTGATCCCATGCGTGTAACGATTCAGGGAGCGGTTCCCAGGACGGATTACCTGGCGGCACATGCTGATGTCGATATCATTCTGGATACCTTCCCTTATCCTGGCGGTACGACTACTTGCGAGGCTTTATGGATGGGGGTGCCAACGATAACGCTTGCCGGGGACACTTTGCTCGCCCGCCAAGGTGCCAGTCTGCTGGCTTGCGCCGGATTGGGGGATTGGATAGCTTACGATAAGGAGAGTTACGTAGCCCGGGCGTTGACTCACGCCGTGGATCTTGAATGTTTGGCGCGTCTGCGTTTGGAATTGCGCAAAAAAGTGCTGGCATCGCCACTCTTTGACGCACCACTTTTTGCGCGGAACTTGGAAGAAGCGTTAAGAAATATGTGGCGGCAGAAGGTCAAGGAGATTGGAACGCAGGCGACAGAGGTGAGTTAAGGGGCTTTATTTTTGTGTGGTTTCAGGAAATCAAAGCTTTCTAATTTTCGCCTCAGTTCAGGGTTGTCTGGCGAGAGTGCTAGTGCCATTTCTAAATAACCCTGCGCCGCATGAGGGTCGGCGGATGCCAGCAATTCATAGTCGGCCGCTGTTTCAAGGAAGCGCGCCCGCAGCGACTTGCGGATACTTGGATTATTCGCTCCCGCTACAAACAGCTTCGTCGCATCTTCCCTGCTTAAGCACTTCGGCATGCTGATCAAAGGTTTGAAAAGAAGGTCTGGCAGCGCATAATCCTTCGGCGCAAACGGAGTATGTTCGAGGCGGTCCGATAAGCCGTCGAGCCATTGTTTCTCTACAGGTCTTCCTGACCCGCATGACCAGACGATCAGGCCAAGGTAGCCGAATTTGAATGATGGGTCTGCCATTTCCGATTGCTGCAAATAAAACCGTATATTATTTCCAGCAATAGGGTCGCTTGCGCCGCCATAACCAGCCTTGATCAGCGCGAGTGCCGCAGCGTGATTGGCCCGCGCGGATTGTGGGTGGCGCGTCGCTTCCATCTGGGTTCCAAGTAATGGGTTTCCCATCTGGCCCGCCCGTAGCCAAGTAAATAATGCAAGAACCAATATGGAAGTAACCGCCAGCATGCGAATTGTCAAAGGGCGATAATCGGAGTCCAGCTTTTGCAGGGTTGCCAAGCCCAAGTGGCCAACTGCAAAGACTAGTCCAATAGATGGAATGTAGTTCCTGTACTCCTGGGCAATTTCAAGTGGCAGAAAGGTTGATTCGAGGCTGTGCCCCACGAGAAACCATGCTACCCCAAAACACAATAATGGCTGGCGGTTCCGGAAGAGCCAGATCCCCAGAATGGTCGCACCCCATCCGATGACCGAGAGCAGTGTTGTGGGCGGCTGGAGAATCCCTGTCGATAAAGAAAAGTCGTCAAGGTAGAGTCCAAATGACGCATAGTTGGGCGTGATAATTTGTGCGGCGTAAAACCAAAGCACGCGTGCTTCGGTCAGAAGGCGCTCGCTCAGTGTGAATGGGCGCATTGCGTAAGCGCTTTCAAGCCAGTTCCCGCCAAGAATGATCAGCATGGTGATTGCTATGATTGGAAGCGATAAAAGCGATGCCGGGATCGCCCATGATGGGCGTCGAAGAGTCGTAACAGAGGGTGATCGGAGCAGTAACATGATGGCAAGGCTATAAAGCGGGAAAAGCAACCCCGTTTCCTTGCTTAATATTGATAGCGGCCAAAACAGCAACCAGCCTGCGGCAACCCACGCCCAGGATTTTTTCTCTCCCTGTGGCATCGACATGGCTTTCAATTGGCAGATAAGCGCCAGTAGCAAGAACATTCCGGACAGCAGGGCCATGCGCTGCACGGCGAGCATCACGGTTATGACGTTAATGGGGTGAATCAGCCACGCGGCTGCGACCCAGATTGGCAGCCAGACGATCGTTTTTTCCGAGGCTTGAATGCCGGGTGATACGCGCAGCAGTAACTTTACGAGCCAAGCAACAAGTAGCCCGTTGATGGCGTGTATGGCGAGATTGATTGCCTTGAATGCGAACGGGTCAAGGCCAAAGAAATAATAGGTAAGAGCGAAGCTAATAACGCTGATTGGGCGACCCAAAGGGCCCGCCGTCGGGCCTGAAATGCTGGCGTGAAGCGAGTCTAAATTTAAGGTTTCAAGCTGAATGGCACTGTTGTCGACAATATTGGGGTTGTCGTCAAAAATAAATTCGCCATGCAGGCCAGGCAGCATGACGGTAAGCGTCAAGGCGAGGATGGTAATCCAAGCGGAAATTTGACGGAGAATTAACAATGAATGGGTCACAATTTATCCAAAAAAAAACCCCAAGGCAAAGCCCCGGGGTTTCTGAGCATCTGGCGTACAGGTTAATTCTTGCAGGAGCCTGGCAGATACTTCGCGTCGATGGTGCCTTTTTTGCAGGTAAATGCAACCGCACCCGTTGTGGAAGTGCCCGATGCTGTGATCAGGAGCGTTTTGCCAGTTGCCGCGGCAAGGCCGGCATCGTTCGACAGCGTTACGGTCACAGTGCCGGCGTCAGCGTTGTCGCCTACCCAGTCTACGCTAGACACGTATTTCGAGCTTTGGCTTTGGACGCCCATGGAGCTGGCGGACACCAGCATTTTGCCGGCGTTTGCATAGGTTTCTGCGACAGCGGTACGTGCCGAAGAGGCCGCCAAAATGCCTTCACTAACTTTCGCGCGGACGGTGTAATCCTGATAGGCCGGCAATGCGACGGCGGCCAGAATGCCGATAATCGCGATAACGATCATCAGTTCGATCAATGTAAAGCCTTGTTGTACACGTTTCATGGTACTTCTCCTCATGAGTTGTTGAAACTAGCAAAACACGTAAGGTGTTTGTCCGTGATGTTAGCATAATGCGTGCCAGCCTGAATTTAATTGCTTGCGACGCACTTTTCTGCTTAATTCACTGTTCTTGCATGTGGCAAATCAACAGCCCTTGGTAGGTTCGCCCAAATCGCCCGCCTATCTGGTCAGGATGTGACGCTTTGCGTCACATCAGAACCCGCTGAGTCCTACGGCGTAATGTCCCTAACGAACTGGGGAAAAAATTCCGCCGCCACGATATAAGTCCCATCGCAGTTGAAGGTGGCGCGTACCAGTCCCTGCGCCAGCGAAACTGCGGCATTGCGCAAATAGAAGCCCTCTATTTCGCGCAGCTTGTTGAAAGACTGCATGATTCGCTCAATGTCCTTCTTGTCCATGGGCTGCCACTCCTTGCGCTGCCGGTCCATCAGGATTTGCCAGTGGGGTGGCAGGTATGCGCGCAGGGGGCCGGTTTGCACGGAGTCCCTGACCTTGCGGATGATTTTCATCTTCTTCTGGTAGGGCACCTTGACGAAGTGACGCTCTTTGTAGCCGTCCTGGATCAGGGTTTCGGCGTCGTGGATTTCATAATTGAAAGGGTTAAACACCGATTCGGTGCGCACTTCGCTGCTGTTAAAGCCGATGTAGATACCGTAGCAGCCGGTTTTGCGCAGCAGCCAGCCGCAGGTTTCAAGCACCTGGTCGGCGCTGCGGTCAATGCGGCTTTCCTGGCGCGGGCGCAGGGGCACGGTTTCGCGCAGGCTGGGGTCGCCCTTGATGCTGACGTAAAGCTTGCCGGGCGGCAGGCCGAAGGCGCCGATGATGGCTTCATGGACGACGCAGAGGTTTTTTTCTTCAGACATGGACGGGGGCGATTAAAAACACGAGCCGGGTGAGTGCGCTATGCTCGGCTCACCCCGGCCCGTGTCGTTAGCCGAAAAACTCTTTGACCTTGTCCATCCACGACTTGGCGCGGGGATTGTGGCGCGATCCGTCTTCCTGGTTGATGCTTTCCAGCTCGCGCAGCAATTCCTTTTGCCGCTCGGTCAGGCTCACCGGCGTTTCCACCACCATGTGGCACATCAGGTCGCCGTGGTGCTGGCTGCGCACGCCCTTGATGCCCTTGCCGCGCAGGCGGAACACCTTGCCGCTCTGGGTTTCGGCGGGAATCTTGATCTTGGCGTGACCGTCCAGGGTGGGAATGTCGATTTCGCCGCCCAGCGCGGCGACGGTGAAGCTGATCGGCATTTCGCAATGCAGGTCGTCGTGATCGCGCTGGAAGACCTGGTGCGGCTTGATCTGGATGACGACGTACAAGTCACCCGGCGGGCCGCCGTTGACGCCGTCTTCGCCTTCGCCGGAGAGTCGGATGCGGTCGCCTTCATCGACCCCGGACGGGATCTTGACCACCAGGGTCTTGTGCTGCTTGATACGGCCTGCGCCCTGACAGGTGGGGCAGGGACTTTGCACCATCTTGCCGCTGCCGTGGCAGCGCGGGCAAGTTTGCTGGATCGAGAAGAAGCCTTGTTGCATGCGCACCTGGCCATGTCCGCCGCAGGTGGTGCAGGTGACCGGCTGGGTGCCGGGTTTCGCGCCCGAGCCGTTGCAGGTGTCGCATTTTTCCATGGTGGGAATGCGGATCTTGGTTTCCGCGCCGCGGGCGGCGTCTTCCAGCGAGATTTCCAGGTTGTAGCGCAGGTCGGCGCCGCGATAGACGTTGGAACGTCCGCCGCGTCCGCCACCGCCGCCGAAGATGTCGCCGAAGATGTCGCCGAAAGCGTCGGCAAAACCACCCATGCCTGCGCCGCCGCCCATGCCCGCCTGCTGGTCGACGCCGGCGTGGCCGTACTGATCGTAGGCCGCGCGCTTGCTGGCATCGGAAAGGATTTCGTAGGCTTCCTTGGCTTCCTTGAAGTGCTCCTCCGCCTTGGGATTGTCCGGATTGCGGTCCGGATGGTGCTTCATCGCCAGCTTGCGGTAGGCCTTCTTCAGCTCGTCGTCGGAAGCGTCGCGGTTGACGCCGAGAATTTCGTAATAGTCGCGTTTGCTCATTTATGGTGAGGGGTGAAGCGAGAGGGGTGAGGCGAGAGAGGCCGTGGATGAGGCACGCACGGTGCCTTCACCCTCACCCCTCACCCCTCATCCCTCACCTCAAGCCCCTTGCTCCTCACTTCTTCTCGTCTTTGATTTCTTCGAACTCGGCGTCCACCACGTTGTCGTCTTCGGCCTTGTGCTCGCCGCCAGGTGCTGCCTGACCCTGTGGCTGTTCTGCGTACATCTTCTCCGCCAGCTTGTGCGAGGCTTCGGCCAGTGCCTTGGTTTTGGCTTCGATGGTGTCCTTGTCGTTGCCCTTGAGCGCTTCCTCGGCATCCTTCAAGGCGGACTCGATGGCGGCCTTTTCGTCGGCGCTGATCTTGTCGCCATACTCGCCCAGGGATTTTTTCACCGAGTGGATCATGGTGTCGCACTGGTTGCGCGTGCTGACCAGTTCCACGGTTTTGCGGTCGTCGTCGGCATGCGCTTCGGCGTCCTTCACCATGCGCTGGATTTCTTCGTCGTTCAAGCCCGAGCTGGCCTGGATCTTGATCTTGTTTTCCTTGCCGGTGGCCTTGTCCTTGGCGGACACGTGCAGGATGCCGTTGGCGTCGATGTCGAAGGTGACTTCGATCTGCGGCATGCCGCGCGGTGCGGGCGGGATGTCGGAAAGGTTGAACTGGCCCAGGCTCTTGTTGCCGGAGGCCACGTCGCGCTCGCCCTGCAGTACGTGGATGGTCACGGCGGACTGGTTGTCGTCGGCGGTGGAGAACACTTGGCTCGCCTTGGTCGGGATCGTGGTGTTCTTCTGGATCAGCTTGGTCATTACGCCCCCCATGGTCTCGATGCCCAGGGAAAGCGGGGTCACGTCGAGCAGCAGCACGTCCTTGACTTCGCCCTGCAGCACGCCACCCTGGATCGCGGCGCCGACAGCGACGGCTTCGTCCGGGTTGACGTCCTTGCGCGGCTCCTTGCCGAAGAACTCCTGAACTTTCTCCTGCACCTTGGGCATACGGCTCTGGCCGCCGACCAGGATGATGTCCTCGATGTCGGTGATCTTCACGCCGGCATCCTTGATAGCCTGTTTGCAAGGGGCGATGGTGCGCTCGATCAGGTCTTCCACCAGGCTTTCGAACTTGGCGCGGGTGATTTTTACCACCAAGTGCTTCGGCCCGCTGGCGTCGGCGGTGATGTAGGGCAGGTTGACGTCGGTCTGCTGGCTGCTGGACAGCTCGATCTTGGCCTTTTCCGCGGCTTCCTTGAGGCGCTGCTTGGCCAGCAGGTCGTTGCGCAGGTCGATGCCGTTCTCTTTCTTGAATTCGTCGGCCAGGTAGTCGATGACGCGGTTGTCGAAGTCTTCGCCGCCGAGGAAAGTGTCGCCGTTGGTGGACAGCACTTCGAACTGGTGCTCGCCGTCGATTTCGGCGATCTCGATGATGGAGATGTCGAACGTGCCGCCGCCCAGGTCATACACCGCGATCTTGCGGTCGCCTTCCTTCTTGTCCATGCCGAAAGCCAGCGCGGCCGCAGTCGGCTCGTTGATGATGCGTTTGACTTCCAGACCGGCGATGCGGCCGGCGTCCTTGGTGGCCTGGCGCTGGCTGTCGTTGAAGTAGGCCGGTACGGTAATGACGGCTTCGGTCACTTCCTCGCCGAGGTAATCTTCGGCGGTCTTTTTCATCTTGCGCAGCACTTGCGCGGAGACTTCCGGCGGGGCCATTTTCCGGCCGCGGATTTCCACCCAGGCGTCGCCGTTGTCGGCCTTGACGATGGAGTAGGGCATCAGACCGATGTCTTTTTGCACTTCTTTTTCATCGAAGCGGCGGCCGATCAGGCGTTTGACCGCATACAGCGTGTTTTTCGGGTTGGTGACAGCCTGGCGTTTGGCCGGTGCGCCGGCCAGGATCTCGCCGTCTTCGGCGTAGGCGACGATGGACGGCGTGGTGCGCGTGCCTTCAGAGTTTTCGATCACCTTGGGCTGACCGCTTTCCATCACGGATACGCAGGAGTTGGTGGTGCCCAAGTCAATACCGATGATTTTTCCCATGATTATTCCTTAGTATTCAAATTCATAAATTAGCGGAGTTAAAAACCCTTGCTGCTAAAGTGGGGTTGTACGCGCGGCTTTCAAGCGGTTTATCCGATTCAGGCTTCGCGTGCTTTGGCAACCATCACCAGGGCCGGACGCAGGATGCGGTCGTGCAACTGGTAGCCTTTCTGCAGCACCGTGATCACGGTGTTGGCGGGCGCCTCTGCTTCGACCATGCTGATGGCCTGGTGCTTGTGGGGGTCGAATTTTTCGTTCAGCGGGTTGAGTTCGACGATGCTGGCTTTTTCGAAAGCCGACAGCAGTTGCTTGAGCGTGAGCTCGACGCCGCTCTTGAAGTTTTCGACCGTGGCGGTTTCCACACTCAAGGCGGCTTCCAGGCTGTCCGCAACCGCGAGCAGCTCGTTGGAGAAGTTTTCCACGGCGTATTTGTGGGCGCTGGCGACGTCAGCCTGGGCGCGTTTGCGGATGTTCTCCGCATCGGCCTTGGCGCGCAGCCAGGCATCGTGATGCTCCTGTGCGGCCAGTTCGGCCTGTTTCAGGAGTTCTTCCATACTCGGCATGATTTCCACGTTTTCATCTGCTGCCGGGGCTTGCGCCGCTTCGGCCTGTGCTTCCGTGTCCGGGGTTTTTTGATCGTCTTGCATCAACGGGCTCCTTTGTGAACTGGGAGCGATATGGGAGTGCTTTTCCCCATTTCAAGCGCATGGGTAATCTATTTGTTGTCTTCGTCGTCGAGGCGGCTGCTTCTTACAAGTTGCTCGCAACTGAAATCACCGGAACCGGATTGCGCCAGGCCGGTGAATCAGCATGTTTTTCGGACTGGCGTTGCAGCAACTGGGTGATGCTTTTCTCGGGCAGGGGGCGGAAGAAGTAATAGCCCTGCACTTCGTGGCACTGATAAGTGCGCAGAAAAATGAGCTGTTTTTCGCTTTCCACACCCTCGGCCACTACCCGGACGCCAAGGTTTTGCGCCATGGCGATCACGGCGCGGGTGATGGCGGCATCGCTGGAATTGGTGGTGATGCCGTTGATGAAAGAGCGGTCGATCTTGATGCTGTGGACGGGGAAGTGCTTGAGGTAGCTGAGGGACGAATAGCCGGTGCCGAAATCGTCGATGGCGATCCTGACGCCCATGGACTTGAGGGCCTTCAGGGTGGATATGGCGGCATCGATGTCCCGCAGGGCGATGGTTTCGGTCAGTTCCAGTTCGAGCCAGCGCGGCGCCAGGCCGGTGTCCAGCAGCACTTCATGCACCAGTTGGTCGAGGCCGGGCTTGCTGAACTGTTGTGCCGAAAGGTTGACAGCCATGCGCATCGTGGTGTGGCCCTGGCGGTGCCAGGCGCTGTTCTGTGCGCAGGCGGTGCGCAGCACCCAGTCGCTGATGGCATGAATCAGGCCGGTTTCTTCCGCCAGGGGGATAAACTCCGTAGGAGAAATCGTGCCCAGTTCCGGGTGGTGCCAGCGCAGCAGCGCTTCTACGCCGCGTATTTGCCCGCTTTCCAGGTCGATCTGCGGCTGGTAGAGCAGTACCAGCTGATTGTCATCCAGAGCGTGATGCAGGGCGCGCTCCAGCGTCGAGTGGCGCGACGAACGGCGGTTCTGGTGCAGGTCCGGGTCGTAAAACGCATAATTGTCGCGCCCGTGATCCTTGATCTGGTCCATGGCGGTCTTGGCGTTGGCGATGAGGGCGCAAATTTTTTCGCCTTGCCGCGGATACAGGCTGATGCCGATGCTGGCGCTGAGAAAAATTTCCTCATTCTCGACGGCGAACGGCTCGGACAGGCAGCGCATGATGCGTTCGGCCACGTCTGCGGCATCCTGGCGATCCTTGGGGTTTTCTATCGCGAGCGCAAACGTGTCTCCGCCCAGGCGCGCCAAGGGGCAGTTGCCGATGTCAAGTTCGCCCAAGCGCCGGGTCGCCGAGAGCAGCACCATGTCTCCGGCCGCGTAGCCGTAAGTGTCGTTGACCTGTTTGAAACGGTCGAGCCCGACGACCAGGATGGCAAGGCTGTGTGCTGTGTCCTCTGCGCGCGACAGGCAGAGTTCCAGCTGATTCTTGAATAGCGTGTAGTTGGACAGCCCGGTCAGGCTGTCGTGGAATTCGGGTGGGCCGGGGCGGCTCAAGACTGGCATTGGTTCCAGCGAGTCGAACATCACAGCATTGACTGCGTTTTGAAAAGGCATTCAGATTCTTTGGTGACCGGACAACAATATCCCGACCATAAGAATAGGGGTTTTTCGGCAGATTGGCTGCCGGAGCAATCCGAATTAATTGTAGGAGATGGACGTCAGTCCGTAAGACTATTCCGGCAAAAACTAGTCGAAAAGCTGATGTTCGAGCGCGTAGCGAATTAAATCCGCGTTATTGCTCATGCCCATTTTTTCCAGCAGGCGGGTACGGTAGGTGCTGATGGTTTTGATGCTGAGAGCGAGGGTCTGGGCGATTTCGGTAAGGGATTTGCCAGCCACGATATGGCGGTACACCAGGTATTCGCGATCCGATAAAGTCGAATGCAGTTGCTGACCACTGCCGTAGAGGGATTGCAGCAGGTGGTCAGCCAGGGTGTTGCTGGCATATCTCCCGCCAGCCGCAGCCTTGCGGATCGCGATGATGAGTTCGTCGGCATCGGCATCCTTGGAGAGATACCCAGCCGCGCCGAGCTTGATGGTTCTGACCGCGTACTGTTCCTCGGGATACATGCTGAGCATGAGCACCGGCAAATGGGGTTTTTCCTTCTTGATCTGTTTCAGCACGTCAAGTCCGGATTTGCCCGGCAGGTTGATGTCCAGCAGAACTGCATCCCAATCTTCCTTGCGCATCAGTTCGAGCGCCTCGCTGCCATTGCCCGTTTCGGCGCTGACCTGGATATCCGGGGTGTCGGCGAGGATGCGCTTCAGGCCGTCGCGGAAAATATTGTGATCGTCGGCGATCAGAAGTTTGATCATCTTGTTATTAGCTCCGGCGCAGCAAGAGGGAGTTTCAGGCGAACGGTGGTGCCATGCCCGGGGGTACCGCTGACGATTACTTCACCGCCCAGTTGTTTGGCGCGTTCCTGCATGCCGAGGATGCCGTAGGATTGGAAGCGTTGGGACCGCTCCGGAATGATTCCGCAGCCATCGTCACGGATGGAAATGGCCAGTTCTTCCGCGGTCACACTAAACTGAATATCTGCCGTTTCGGCCTTTGCGTGGCGCACGATATTGGTGAGCGATTCCTGGAAAATGCGGAATATGGCGGTGGCGCGCAGATCGTCCAGCTCCACTTCCTGTTCGGGTGGGGTGAAGCTGTAGGAAATGCCCTGGCGCCCCAGCAGCGTTGCGGCATGCTCCTCCATCGCCGCAACCAGGCCCAGGTTATCCAGGGCGCCGGGGCGCAAATCAGCGGAAATGCGCCGCGCGGTTTGCAGTGCTTCCCTGATCAGTTGTGCCATGGCCTGCGTGCGCTCCAGCAAGAGCGGATCATCCATGCGTTTGTCCAGCCAGCCAAGATCCATTTTCAGCGTGCTGAGGATGCCGCCCAGTTCGTCATGAATCTCGCGCGAAATCTTGCTGCGCTCTTCTTCGCGTGCGCGCTGGATGTGGTCGGAGAGCTTCTCCAGCGCAAACCAGGCATGGACGCTTTCGTCTTCGCGCTGCTTGGACAAGGTGATGTTGAGAATGATGCCGTCCCACACAATGGAGCCATCCGGCATGGCGCAGGGTACGGCCCGCAGGTTGATCCATTTTTCGTCATGGGGGGGGACGATGATGCGCCCTTCCCAGTTCCAGTGCGTCAATTGCTGTGCGGAAAGGGCCATGGCCGAAAAAAAGGAATCCCGGTCATCGGGGTGCAGGTTGCTGATGCAGGGTATCCAGCCGGCATCCTCGGGGTCTGCCCGTTCGTCGCATACGGCGCGCACGGCCTTGCTGGTGAACAGGCAGCACAAGCTGCCGTCGGCGTGCCGCTGCAGCTGGAAAACCAGGGCGGGAACATTGGCCGCGATGGTCTCGATGCGCAATTCGTCTTCGTGCGTTACAGCGTCCAGCATATGAATGGCGGACGAGGCCTTAGACTTTGAAACGGCTGACTGTGTCTTGCAGCGTTTCGGCCAGCTGCTCCAGGTGGCGCGCGGCGTTGGCGGTCTGGCCGACTGCCTGACTGTTCTCCTCGGCCATGGCGGCAATCGCCTCGACGTTGGAAGAAACCTCGGTGCTGGTGGCCCGCTGGCGCTCGGCAATGTCGGCGACATCGCTCACTTTTTCGCCTACCTGATTGACGGAGGCATTGGCTTCTGAAAGCACCATCGCCACGGTTTCCATGGAGTCCTGACTGGAGAGCAGGTGTGACAGGCCCCTTTCGATGGCTTTATCCACCGCCACGGACTGCTGGCCGAGGGCTTGGGTGACCGTATCGATCTGGCTCGCGGACTGGGAAGATTTTTCGGCGAGTTTCCGGACTTCGTCCGCGACCACCGCAAATCCGCGCCCCTGTTCGCCGGCACGGGCGGCTTCGATGGCGGCGTTCAAGGCAAGCAGGTTGGTTTGCTCGGCGATGTCCTTGACCTGTTTGGTCATGGTGTTGATGGAAGTGGTGCTGCGCGTGAATTCGTTCACCGCGCTGGCGATTTCCTTCACCGCCGACTCCACCTGGTCAATCTCGCCTACCAGCATGGAAATGCTTTCGTTGCCCTGGTGGGAGCGCTCCAGGCTCTGCTGGGACATTTGCTGCATCTGTTCCGTGCTTTGCGCTACAGCGGCAATGCTCCCGGTCATTTCTTCGACCGCTGCGGCAGTGGCGACCGATTTGTCGCGTTGCTGGCTGGAACTGTCCGCTACCTGCTGGGCGCCTTGGGCGAGTTGTTTGGCGGCAACAGAAACCTGGTTCGCAGATTCGCTGACTTGGCGCACCAGGTGACTGAATTTTTCCATCACCTGATTGAACAGCGTCGCGGTCTGGCCGATTTCATCCTGGCTTTTTACGCTCAGGCGCCGCGTAAGGTCGCCTTCACCCGCGGCGATGTCGTGCAGACCATCACTCATTTCCTTGAGGGGTTTGGTGATGACGCGTCTGGTGAACAGATAGATGAACAGCAGCAAAGGGACGCTGAACACGACGGCTACGGCGAAGAGTTTCCAGGTGAAGTCCCACACCGCCTGGTTGGCCTTGTCGAGGGAGATTTTCATGCTCACGGCGCCGAGAACCGTGCCCTCAGGCACGATATGGCACATCAGGCAGTCTTTGCCGAGGTAGTTTTTCGACGCAATGACGGGAATCACGGCGCGCATATTTTCAACGCTTTTCCCCTTGTATTGTTCTTTTACGACCTGGTAATAGGCCTTGCCGCTTTGCAGGACCCCGCGTTCTACTAGGTCGGCGTTGGACTCTCCCGCAAGTCCCGCGCCGAACTGCTTGATCAGGGCGTCACCGCGGATGACCTGCAGGTCGCGCACGTTGTCGGATTGGCGGATCTGGTCCAGGTACACGGCGCGCTGCGCGACGGTGCCGGTGATCATCATGCCGGTGAGGCCGGACAGGGTCATCTGGTGGATGCTGTTGGAGAAATCGATGGTCTGCTGAATCGCGGTGCGATGGTGCTCGACCGAAGCCCAGTAAATCATGGCGCTCCAGGCGAAGATCAGCATCAGCCAGATCGCGCCAACCTGGCGCACCCATATTTTCAGGTCTAGCATTCTTTGAAAAATTGAGCGGGACATTTAGAGGATCCTTTGTCTGGCAGCCAGCGTAGTTACGTGAAAATCGGTAGCGGCAACTATACCCGACAGCCGGGGATAGCGAAAGGAGGCAAAGGCATCAAGCGGCCAAGTCGACCTGCTGCACCGTGCCGGCGACGCCGTCTTCGCTCAAATAGACGCCGCTGGAGCGAATCTTGCCGTCCAGGCGGTTGCTCGCGTCCTTGATGCTGAACTCCGTGGCGGCATTGCCGAGATAGATTGCACCTACCCCGGCGTCTTTCAGCGAAGCCAATTGGTCGTTGCCCTGTGCGTCCTTGCTCCAGACCTTGAGCTGGTTGAATACCGCATCATTTTCGTCGATCCAGCGATTGCCGTCCTTGTCGTATGCCGCCAGATCGGTGAATCCGTTGCCGCTGGCCGGCCCGAACAGTTCGCTGCCGTTGTTGATCTTGCCGTCCTGGTTCTTGTCCAGGGCGAGGAAGCCGCTGCCCGGGGCGACGAACGAAATCTGCTCGGTCTTGCCGTCGGCGTCCAGGTCGAAGCTGAATTTGGCGGATGTCAGTTGCGCCGCGTTGCCGCTGAAATTGATCACTAGCGGGTCTTTCGCCTGCCGCGCCGCATCGCCCAGGCGCACGCTGACATCGCTTTGCTCCAGATACTCGCGGCTCATGTTCAATTGCAGGCTGAATGTGATTTCCCTGCCGTCGGCCGTCTTGACCACGCCTTGCGCCGAGAAGCTGGTTTGTTCGGCCTCGTAATGCGTTTCGTGACGCTCGTATTCGACGCCGAAGCCGGCGCTGGCCTGGGCGGGTTGTTCCTTGGCGGCCTGATTTGGGTCCTGTACTTGCTCCGGCGGGGGCGTCTGCGCCGGCTGCAGGTCCTTCATGGACAGGATTTTTATCTTCTTGCCGGTCAGCGCTTCTATCATGCGCATGAGTAGTTGCATGCGCGGGTCGTTGTCGACGGCGTCCTGCATGTCCGCCACGGGGTCTGACTTTTGCGCCGCTTTGCCCTCGCTGGACAGGGCGACATGGTCCGCCTGCGGGCGCGACGTGTTGGTGTTGCGCCCCTCGAAATCGGGGCGCTGGGAACCGGTCCAGGCGCGCAGCGATTCGCTTATGCTGTGTTTGTCGATTGCGCTGTGTTGGCTGGATAACAGTATGTCGGAGCTGGCAATTTTCATGATGCACCTCGTTGCGGCGGATATTTGCCGCTATTGAGGTATTAGCGGTATTTCCGGCAGTAACTTGATGCTACTCGGAGCGCCCGTTGTCGCCCCTCGGCGGTGCTAGGTCTTGGCGCCCATGGCCAGCGCGCGATCCCGGCTTTGCTGCACGCTGTCGGGACTGACAGCATTTTCGAGCCAGCCCTGCAGATGTTTCAGGACCAGTTCGCTGAGCGCGCGCATCCAGTCGTCGCGTTCGTTGAGGCAGGGAATGTAGTGGTATTCCTGCCCCCCGGCGTTGAGGAAATCCGCCTTGCACTCCATGGCGATTTCTTCGAGGGTTTCCAGGCAATCGGATGAAAATCCGGGGCAGATGACATCCACCCGTTTGCAGCCTTTCTTGCCAAGATCCTTCAAGGTCTGGGCGGTATAGGGCTGGAGCCACTCGGCGCGGCCGAAGCGCGACTGGAAGGTGATCAGGTATTGATCCTGCGCCAACCCCAACGCATCGGCCAGCAGCCGGCCGGTTTTCTGGCATTCGCAGTGGTAGGGGTCGCCCAGCAGCAGGGATCTCTTAGGTACGCCGTGAAAACTCATCACCAGCTTGTCCGCCCGTCCGTTCTGCATCCAGTGGTCGCGCACGCTGCTGGCCAGTGCGCCGATATAGCCGGGATCGTCGTGGTAGTGCCGCACCGTGCGCAGTTCAGGCATGTTGCGGCTTTGCTGCAAGGTCTGAAATACGGCGTCCAGCGCGGTTGCTGTGCTGCTGGCGGCGTACTGCGGGTAGAGCGGAAAGGCGAGTATGCGGTCGCAGCCCTGTTCCTTGAGGCTTGCCAAAGCCGATGCGACCGATGGGTTGCCATAGCGCATGGCGTATTCCACCACCAGGGGCGAACGGGTGCGCTCGCCGAGGTAGCCCTGCAGCATCTTCGCCTGCTTGCGGGTGTGGGCCGCCAGGGGCGAGCCCTCGGCGCTCCATATCTGGGCGTATTTCTGCGCCGATTTCGCCGGGCGGGTGTTGAGGATGATGCCGTTGAGAATCGGCCACCACACCAGGCGGGGAATTTCCACCACGCGCGGGTCGCTGAGGAACTCTTTCAGATAGCGGCGCAGCGCGGTTTTTGTGGGGGCGTCCGGGGTACCGAGGTTGATCAGCAGGACGCCGGTTTTTGCGGGCGCGCCGTGCTGGTATGTGGGTTCGGGCAGAAAAGGCATGCTTTGTCCGGAAAAGTGTTTCCTACGTTGATCGTGCAAGCCCGAACCCGGCTTACACCCGGATTTGTTCGACCAGGTGCTGCAGTTCGGCAGCGATATGCGCAACGTCTTGCGCTGCGTCACCCATGGCCTGAACGGAAACAGAATTTTCCTGGCTCATGGCGGAAATCTGCTCCAGGTTGCCGGCCACTTCCTCCGTCGCACGGGCCTGCTCTTGTGTACTGCCGACGATGTGGTTGACCCGTTCAGAAACCTGGTTGGCTGCGCGCGTGATTTGCTGCAGCGCCTCGCTGGTCTGGTGATTGTAGTCTGCGCCGTCGGCCACGGCTTGCTTGACCTCGCCCATGGATTGCACCGCGGCATCGGTTTCGTTGCGGATGGCATCGATCACGCCGGAAATTTCAGCCGTGCTGGAGCCGGTACGTTCGGCAAGCTTTCTCACCTCGTCAGCCACCACCGCGAAGCCGCGCCCTTGTTCGCCAGCGCGCGCAGCCTCGATTGCCGCATTGAGGGCGAGCAGGTTGGTCTGGTCGGCAATTTCCTTGATCACTTTGGTGATGTCGCCGATTTTCTGGATCGACTCGCTCAGTTGCGTGACGGTCCCGACCGAGGTGTTGACAGATTGAACAGCCTGCTCAGCCGCGATCATGTTTTTCGCCATGCTGGCGTTGCCTTCCTGGGCGAAAGTCTCGTTCTGACGCACTGCGTCCGAGGCGGCTCGGGCGGCGTCAGCGATCGACGCGATAGCGCTGTTCATTTCTTCGGCGGCGCTGCTGACCTGCATCATGCGGTCATTGCGCGCCTGACCGCGCGAAACCACCTGGGCGACCTGTTCCGAAAGGTGGGCCGATGCGCGTGCAGCCAAGCCGGCCTCGTTTTTGACCCCGCTGACAATGCCGCGCAACTGGGACAGCGCGTTTTCCAGGTCCTGCGACATGGCGCCGAATTCATTTTGATCTTCGAGAGAGACTTGCACATTGAGGTCGCCCTTTGCGACTTGTGCCAGTGCCTCGCGCAACGAGTGAATGCCTCGGTTCATCTGGCGGACAAAAACGAAGCCGAAGATCGTCATTACTACCAGCGTGACAGCAAAGACGCCAAGTTCGGTATAAATCAGTTTTTTGTTGTTGGCGGAGCTGGTTTCATAGGCCTGCTTGATCGCCGTCTGTTGTTCCGGCAGCAAGGCCGCTATTGGTTTTAGAACACCCATTTGAACTGCCGGCCATTCATCTTCCAGTAGTCCGGAAATGAGTTTCTTGTCGTCCTGCTCATAGGCTTTGTCGAGTTTGTCAAAAAAAGCCGGCAGGGTGGGTAGCTTGGCATCGATCTTTTCGATCAGCTCCTTTTCTTCTGCATTCAGCGCATTGCCCTGGGTTTTTTCCTTGAACAGGTCCCAGTTCCTGGTGATCTCGCTGCGCGCATCCTTGAGGTGTATTTTTGATCCGATGGCAGGCATCTGGTCCAGCACTACGCCGGCCATGCGAAAGCGGATCTCTTTAAGGTTCTGGTCTATGGCCTGGAGTGCCGAGGACGGTTCGACATGATTCACGTAAACCGATTCCAGTGCTTTCGAGCCTTGATTCAGGCTGTACACACCCACTGCGGTTAATATCATGGCAACGAATACGGCAAGTATGTTGACGAGCAGGGCTTTTGCCCTCAGGTTTTGAAAATTGAACATGGACACCCGTCGGAATGTGGGTTGATGTGAGACAAATCATGCCGGCGACCCTCGGGCCGCCAGTTTTGGAACAATCGAATGAAGCGATTACTCGACTGGGTAGCCTTTGGCTTTCCATTCCGGGAAGCCGCCGCGGAACCAGTACACTTTCTTGTGACCGGCCTTGATGGCGGTCGCTGCGGCCTTGTAACTCTTCCAGCATTCAGCTCCATTGCATTGGAAAATCACTCCGGCGTTCTTGTCCGTGGGTAGTTTAGCGACATCAAAACTGTCTTGCGTGGCGTCGAAATCGGCAGCCTTGGCGCTTTTTTCCTTATAAGGGATGTTTTTGGCGCCTTTGATGTGCGCTTCAGCGTATTCGTTGGCAACGCGTGCGTCGATCATGGCTGCTCCGCCGTCCATCAGGGACTTGGCTTTGGTCGCATCGACTAAAGTGGCGCCGGTGAGGGATGCTGGGGTATCGGTGGCAAATGCTGCGCCGCTGAGCAGAGTGGCGGCAGTGCCGAGAGCGAGCAGGAAGGATTTTACGGTGGTGCGGGATTTCATGAGTAGCGTCTCCATTTTGTTGTAGTTGGGAATTGCGCGCGGGAAAGCATACCGCCTTCGCCGGTGTTTATCTAGTGGTAGGACAGGGCGCTGCCCAGCAGCTTGGCGGTCACATCTACGATCGGGATCACGCGCTCGTAAGCCATGCGCGTCGGGCCGATCACGCCCACCGTGCCGACTACCTGGCCGTCGACCTCATAAGGCGCGGTGACCACGCTGCACTCGTCGAGCGGGGCGTGGCCTGATTCGCCGCCGATGAATATCTGCACGCCATGGGCGCCCTGGCTGACGTCGAGCAGCTGGATCAGGGTGGTCTTCTGCTCGAAGGCGTCGAACAGCCGGCGCAAGCTCGACATGTTGGACGATAGGTCGTCCACGTGAAGAAGATTTTTCTCGCCCGAGAGAACGTAACCTTCGCTTGGTTCCAGTGCCTGGCTGCTGGCTTCGAGCGCCGCGGACATGAGCGACGTCATGTCCTGGTGCAGGCGTTTCAGCTCGTCCTGCATGCGCGTGCGCGCTTCCTCCAGCGTGCAGCCGGCGTAGTGCTGGTTGAAGAAATTCGCGGCGCGCGTGAGTTCCGCAGGGCTATAGGCCTTGTCGGTCAGGAGTATGCGGTTCTGCACGTTTTCGTCGGCAGTGACGATGATGAGCAGGATGCGCTTTTCCGACAGCGGCAGGAACTCCAGGTGGCGGAAGGCGGGCGAGCGGCGCTTCGGCGTCATCACGATGCCGGCGAACAGGGTCAGGTCCGACAGCAGCTTCGATGCGGAGGCGATCAGCCGCTGCGGGTCGGCGGGGTGGAGCTGGTTTTCCAGCTGGTGCACCTGAACCTGGTCGAGCGGACGCACGGTGAGCAGGGTGTCGACGAAGAAACGATAGCCGCGCGGCGTAGGGATTCGGCCGGCTGAGGTGTGCGGGCTGACGATGAAGCCCATCTCCTCCAGGTCCGCCATCGCGTTGCGAATGGTAGCGGCGGAGAGATCGAGGCCGGAGTGTTTGGACAGGGTGCGCGAGCCCACCGGCTGGCCTTCGGCGATATAGCGTTCGACCAGGGTCTTGAGAAGAAGTTGTGCGCGTTCGTTCAGCATCGGTCCATTTTACTTATTTGAATATCTTTGGGGCAATAACTTGCGGTTATAATTCGCGGCATGAAAACCCCGTTCCAGACCGTTGCCCTGATCGGCAAATACAACAGTGCCGAACTGAGCGAACCGCTGCTGCGGCTGGCGCATTTTCTGCAGCAGCGCAAGCTCGAGGTGCTGCTTTCGCAGCAGACCGCCGAGCGCATCGGCAACGTGCCCTATGCCGCAGTGAGCATGAAAGAGATCGGCGCGCGCGCGGACCTGGTGGTGGTCATGGGCGGCGACGGCACCATGCTCAACATCGCTCGCGAGCTGATCGAATACGACGTGCCGCTGGTAGGCGTGAACCAGGGGCGCCTGGGTTTTCTCACCGATGTTTCCATCGAGGACATGCTGGAGACCATGGATGAAATCCTCGAAGGAGAATTTGCCGCCGAGGAGCGCTTCCTGCTCAATGCCGTGGTGCGCCGGCAGGGGCAGCCGGTTTACCAGGCCTATGCGTTCAACGACGTGGTGGTGAGCAAGGGTACCTCGGGACGCCTGATCGAACTCGAAGTGTTCATCGACGGCCAGTTCGTTTACAGCCAGCGTTCGGACGGCCTGGTGGTGGCCACGCCCACCGGCTCGACGGCCTACGCGCTGTCCGCCGGCGGGCCGATTCTGCACCCCACGCTGGAGGCGATGGTGCTGGTGCCGATTTGTCCCCATACCTTGAGCAACCGCCCGATTGCCGTCAACAGCCACAGCGTGATGGAAGTTCTGCTGCTGCACGCGGTGGATGCCAGCGTCAACTTCGACGGCCAGAGCCACATCGACTTGCAGCAGAACGACTGGGTGGTGGTGCGCCGTTCGGAAAACAACATCCGCCTGCTCCATCCGCTCGGCCACAGTTATTACAATACTTTGCGCCAGAAGCTGCGCTGGGGCGAGAAGCTTTAAGGAACCTCTGATTAAGTCAAACGCGGATCGCGTTACATCGAAAACAGGCTTGAGCAAGGCGCGCGACGCAGGTCGTAGCCGAGCCTACGACGCCAAGGAGCGCAACGCGGGGCAAGCCTGTTTTCGATGTAACCCGAAGGGACGGGGTATTGCGGGCGCCATGCGGCGTCAAGAGTCACTTGTGCAGAATGACTGCACGGCGCGCCTCTTTCCTTGCCTGGCATCCCGCAATACCCCGTCGCGACAGCGTTTGACTTAATCAGAGGTTCCCTAATGCTCCTTTCTCTCAGCATCCGCGATTTCGTCATCGTTGACCGGCTGGAGCTGGAATTCAGTTCCGGATTTACCGTGCTGACCGGCGAAACCGGCGCCGGGAAATCCATCCTGATCGACGCGCTGGCCCTGGTGCTGGGCGAGCGGGGCGATGCCGGTGTGGTGCGCGCCGGCTGCGAGCGCGCCGAGCTGGCGGCGGAATTCGATATCGGCAAGCTGCCCCAGTTGCAGTCCTGGCTGGATGAAAACGATCTCGCCGGCGACCCCGGGGTGTGCCTGATGCGCCGCAGCATCGATGCCACGGGCCGTTCGCGCGCCTTCGTCAACGGCAATGGCGTAACCCTGCAACAGATGCGTGAAGCAGGCGAATACCTGGTGGACATCCACGGCCAGCACGCCCATCAATCCCTGCTTAAGCCCGCGCTGCAGCGCGACCTGCTGGACGCTTACGCCGGGCAGGTCGCGCTGGCGCGCGAAGTGGCCCTGGACTACCGTGGCTGGCAGGGTTTGCGCGAGCGTCGCGTGGCTTGGGAAAAAGACTCGGTGGCGGCGCTGGCGGAACTGGAACAGCTGGAATGGCAGGTGCGCGAACTGCAGGGGCTCGATCTTGGCCCGGAGGAATGGCCGGAACTGCAAGCGGAGCATGCCCGGCTTGCGCATGCCGCCAGCCTGCTGGAAAGCGCCCAGTTCGGCGTCGAGCTGCTCGCCGACGGCGATCTGGCGCTGCTGTCGCAACTCAACGGCCTGATCGGGCGGCTCAACAAGGTGCTGGAGTACGATGCCGCCTTGGGCGAGCCGCTGGCTATTCTCGATTCGTCGGCCGCGCAGATGCAGGAGGCCGCCTACAGCCTGCGGCATTATGCGCAACGTCTGGATCTGGACCCCGAGCGGCTGCGCGAAGTCGAGCAGCGCATCGAGGCGCTGCACGGCATGGCGCGCAAGTACCGGGTGATGCCGGAAGCCTTGCCGGCTTTGTTGCAGGAGCGTGAAGAGCGCCTCGCGGGGCTGCAGCACATGGGCTCCGCTGCAGAGCTGCGGCAGCAGGAGGACGCGGCTCGTGAGGTCTATCTGGCCAAGGCTGCCATCCTGAGCGAGGAAAGGCGGCGCGCCGCCCAAGAGCTAAGCGCGCGGGTGAGTGAGGCGATGCAGCAACTGGCCATGGCGGGCGGATGCTTCGAGGTGGCGCTGCATGTTCTGGAGGAGGGCGATGCCCACGGTCTGGAGCGGGTCGAGCTCCTTGTGAGCGCCCACTCCAGTCTGGCGGCAAAACCCCTCGCCAAGGTGGCTTCCGGCGGCGAACTGTCGCGTATCAGCCTGGCGATCCAGGTCATGACCAGCAAGGTGGCGGCGGTGCCGACACTGATATTCGACGAGGTGGACGTGGGCATCGGCGGCGGCGTGGCCGAAGTGGTGGGAAAAATGCTGCGCGGGCTGGGTGCCGAGCGCCAGGTGCTGTGCATTACCCACCTGCCCCAGGTGGCGGCGCTGGGCGACCAGCACTGGCAGGTGGCCAAGTGCGTCAGGGACGGTCAGGTGTTAAGTCAGATTTCGCTGCTGGAACACGAACAGCGCATCGAAGAAATTGCGCGCATGCTGGGCGGTGTCGAAATTACCTCGACGACGCGCCGTCATGCGGCAGAGATGCTGGGCGTGTCCTAAAGGGTGTGTTAACACGCCCTAATTCAAGTTTTGTGCGGGCAATCGGTCTTGAGGCAGTCGGCGTAAAGATAAAGCGAGTGTTCCTGGATGCGGAAGCCCCGTTCCTTGGCGATCTGCTCCTGGCGCCGTTCGATTTCCGCGTCGTAGAATTCTTCTACCATGCCGCACTGCAGGCACACCAGATGGTCGTGGTGGCGCCCCTGGTTGAGCTCGAATATCGCCTTGCCGCTTTCGAAGTGGTGGCGCACCAGCAGGCCGGCCGCCTCGAACTGGGTCAACACGCGGTAAACCGTCGCCAGCCCCACGTCCACCCCCTCGGCAAGCAGAATGCGGTACACGTCTTCCGCCGCGAGGTGGCGCACTTCGCTGGTCTCGAACAGGTTGAGAATCCTCAGGCGTGGCAGGGTCGCCTTGAGGCCGACGTTTTTCAGATCATTGGGCTGACTCATGCTGTGTGCTCGAAGCGTCAAATTGGGCTATCATAATATAAGTCTCTTACGAACAACAAAAGCCCGTACATGCGCCTATCTATTCTAGTTTTGGTTTTACTCCTGCCAGCCTGTTCCTACATTCCCATGGCGCCGTCGGTTTACAAAATCGATATCCAGCAGGGAAATGTGGTGACCCAGGAAATGATGTCCCGCCTCAAGCCAGGCATGACCAAGTCCCAGGTGCGCTTCGCCCTCGGCACGCCGCTGGTGTCCGATGTCTTCCACCCCGACCGGTGGGATTATGTCTACCGCTTCCAGAAAGCCGGCGTGCTGACGGAGCAGCATCACGTTACCGTGGTGTTCGAGAACGATCTGCTGAAGCGAGTGGAAGGCGATGTGGTGCCGGCGAGCAGTGACAAGCCGGCGACGGCGGCGCCTGCTGCCGAAGAGAAGCCGGCAGCCAAGGTGGAATGACCATGTTGAATATCGCAATTGCGGGCAGTTCCGGACGCATGGGGCGCGCGCTGCTGGAGGCCGTGACCCAGACGCCTGACATGCGCGTTCATGCCGCGCTCGAACGCGCGGGCAGCCCCTACCTGGGCAAGGATGCCGGAGAAATGATCGGTGCGCCCAACGGCGTCGTGATACGCGACGATGTGGCCGGGGCATTGCAGGGCTGCGACGTGCTGATCGATTTCACCCGCCCTGATGCGACGCTGCAGCACATGGAACTATGCCGCACGCGCGGGGTGAAGATGGTGATCGGCACCACCGGCTTTACGCCCGAGGAAAAGGAAAAGATTCTGGCCGCCAGCCACGATTGCGGCATCGTTTTCGCGCCCAACATGAGCGTCGGCGTCAATCTGTTGTTCAAGCTGCTGGATACCGCTGCTCGGGTGCTGAACGAAGGCTACGATATCGAGGTCATGGAGGCGCATCACCGCCACAAGGTGGATGCTCCTTCCGGTACTGCCCTGCGACTGGGCGAAGTGGTTGCTCACGCACTGGGGCGGGATCTGGCCGATTGCGCGGTGTACGGGCGCGAAGGCGTGACGGGCGAGCGCTCGCCGTCCACCATCGGCTTCGCCACGGTGCGCGGCGGGGATATTGTGGGCGACCATACGGTTTTGTTCGCCGGCATCGGCGAGCGCGTGGAAATTACCCACAAGGCCAGCAGTCGAGCCACTTTTGCCCTGGGCGCCCTGCGTGCCGCGCGCTTCCTTGCTGGACGGGGTGCCGGGCTGTATGACATGCAGGACGTGCTCGGACTGCGATAAAAAAGATTCGCGCCAGCGATGCCTCGTCCCCCTCTCCCGCAGGGTGGGAGAGGGCAGGGGTGAGGGGAACGATCACGGCGCGCTGCGCCGGGGTCGTTGATATAAGCCCAAGATTACAGTATAATTTCGCAAAATTAATGGGGCGGGATGGGCGACAAACCTGTCCCGCTTTTCATGTCCGGGGGGCGATCCAGCCGCCCGGGTTCGGATTCGGAGAGTTCTTGTGCCGCAACACCAGCCAGCCATTCTCGTGCTTGCAGATGGAACAGTGTTTCGCGGTATTTCCATTGGCGCCTCGGGTCACTCCGTGGGCGAAGTGGTTTTCAATACTGCCCTTACCGGTTATCAGGAAGTCATCAGCGATCCTTCCTATTGCCGCCAGATCGTTACCCTGACTTATCCCCATATCGGCAACGTCGGGACCAACCCGGAAGATGACGAGGCCGGCCAGATTTTTTCCGCCGGACTGGTGATTCGCGATTTGCCCCTGTTGTCCAGCAACTGGCGCCAGACAGAAACCCTGCCGCAATATCTCAAGCGCAACAACGTGGTGGCCATTGCCGAGATCGATACGCGCAAACTGACGCGCATCCTGCGCGACAAGGGCGCGCAGAGCGGCTGCCTGATGGCGGGGGAAGTGGATGAAGCCAGGGCGCTGGAGCTGGCGTGCGGTTTTGCCGGCCTGGCCGGCATGGACCTTGCCAAAGTGGTCTCCCGCACCGAGCCTGAAGTGTGGCTCGAAGGCGAGTGGCGGCTCGGGGGCGGGTTCCAGTCCCAGGATAATCCCCGCTTTCATGTCGTGGCCTACGATTACGGCATCAAGCGCAATATCCTGCGCATGCTGGCGCAACGCGGTTGCAAGGTGACGGTACTGCCCGCCCAGACGCCGGCGGAAGAGGTTTTCAAGCTCAATCCGGACGGCGTGTTCCTGTCCAACGGCCCCGGCGACCCGGAGCCGTGCGATTACGCCATTGAGGCGATCCAGAAAATTCTGGAAAAGAAAATTCCCGTCTATGGCATCTGTCTCGGCCACCAGTTGCTGGCCCTGGCCTCCGGCGCCAAGACTGTGAAGATGAAGTTCGGCCACCACGGCGCCAACCACCCGGTGCAGGACCTGGACAGCGGCCGGGTCATGATTACCAGCCAGAACCACGGCTTTGCGGTGGACCCGGACACGCTGCCGGCCAATTTGCGCGTGACCCACAAGTCCCTGTTCGACGGCAGCAATCAGGGGCTGAGCCGCACCGACGTGCCGGCGTTCAGCTTCCAGGGGCACCCCGAAGCCAGTCCCGGTCCGCACGACGTTGATTATTTGTTCGACCGCTTCATTTCCTTGATGCAACAGCAAAAGTGAGGAGTGAGGGGTGAGGAGTGAGGAGTAGGGCGCGGACTTTCGCCTCACTCCTCACTCCTCACCCCTCACCAAAGAAATGCCAAAACGTACCGACATCCATAGCATCCTCATCATCGGCGCGGGCCCGATCGTCATCGGTCAGGCTTGTGAATTCGACTATTCCGGCGCCCAGGCGTGCAAGGCTTTGCGCGAAGAGGGCTTCCGCGTCATCCTGGTCAACTCCAATCCGGCCACCATCATGACCGACCCGGAAATGGCCGATGCGACCTACATCGAGCCGATTACCTGGCAGGTGGTGGAAAAAATCATCGAGAAAGAGCGCCCCGACGCACTGCTGCCCACCATGGGTGGACAGACCGCGCTCAATTGCGCGCTCGACCTGGCCAAGCATGGCGTGCTGGAAAAGTACGGCGTGCACATGATCGGTGCCACCAAGGAGGCCATCGACAAGGCCGAGGACCGGGAAAAATTCAAGAAGGCGATGGAAAAAATCGGCCTCGCCTGTCCGCGTGCTGCGATTGCGCACAGCATGGAAGAAGCTTTCCAGGTGCAGGCCATGGTCGGCTATCCCACCATCATCCGCCCTTCCTTCACCATGGGCGGTTCCGGTGGCGGCATCGCCTACAACAAGGAAGAGTTCGTCGCCATTTGCGAACGCGGCCTGGAAGCTTCGCCGACGCGCGAACTGCTGATCGAGGAATCGCTGATCGGCTGGAAAGAATACGAGATGGAGGTGGTGCGGGATACCAAGGACAACTGCATCATCATCTGCTCGATCGAGAATTTCGATGCCATGGGCGTGCACACCGGCGATTCCATCACCGTCGCGCCGGCTCAGACCCTGACCGACCGCGAATACCAGATCATGCGCAATGCCTCCCTGGCAGTGTTGCGCGAAATCGGCGTGGAAACCGGCGGCTCCAACGTGCAGTTCGGCATCAACCCCAAGGACGGGCGCATGGTGCTGATCGAGATGAATCCGCGCGTGTCGCGTTCCTCGGCGCTGGCATCCAAGGCCACCGGCTTCCCGATCGCCAAGATCGCGGCGAAACTGGCGGTCGGCTATACCCTGGATGAATTGCAGAACGACATCACCGGCGGCGCCACGCCGGCATCTTTCGAGCCCAGCATCGATTACGTGGTGACCAAGATCCCGCGTTTCGCCTTCGAAAAATTTCCCCAGGCCAACAGCCGGCTGACCACCCAGATGAAATCGGTGGGCGAGGTGATGGCGATCGGCCGCACCTTCCAGGAATCGCTGCAGAAAGCCTTGCGCGGGCTGGAAACCGGCAACGACGGGCTGGATGAAAAAACCACCGACATGGGCACGCTGGAAACCGAACTGAGCGAACCCGGCCCGGAACGCATCTGGTACATCGCCGACGCCATGCGCTGCGGCATGAGCCAGGAGCAGATCCACAAGTTGACGCATGTCGACCCGTGGTTCCTGGCGCAAATGGAAGACCTGATCAAGCAGGAGCAATCGCTGTCCGGCCGCAAGCTGGCTGATTTGAGCCGCGACGAAATACGCCGCTTCAAACGCAGCGGCTTTTCCGACAGTCGTCTGGCCACGCTGCTCGGCGTGACCCAGCATGAAGTGCGCAAAACGCGCCAGGCTCTGGGCGTGCGTCCGGTGTACAAGCGCGTGGACACCTGTGCCGCCGAATTCGCCACCCACACCGCCTATATGTACTCGAGCTACGAGGAAGAGTGCGAGGCCGCGCCCACCGACAAGAAGAAAATCATGGTGCTGGGCGGCGGGCCGAACCGCATCGGTCAGGGCATCGAGTTCGATTATTGCTGCGTGCATGCCGCGCTGGCGATGCGCGAGGACGGTTACGAGACCATCATGGTCAATTGCAACCCGGAAACCGTGTCCACCGACTACGATACTTCCGACCGTCTGTACTTCGAGCCGCTGACGCTGGAAGACGTGCTGGAGATCGTCCATGTCGAGCAGCCCTACGGCGTGATCGTGCAGTATGGCGGCCAGACGCCGCTCAAGCTGGCACGCGACCTGGAAGCCAACGGCGTGGCCATTGTCGGCACCACGCCGGACATGATCGACGCAGCGGAAGATCGCGAGCGCTTCCAGAAGTTGCTGCACGATCTCAAGCTCAGGCAGCCGCCCAACCGTACCGCGCGTACCGAAGCGCAGGCACTTGCCGCTGCAGTGGAAATCGGCTACCCGCTGGTGGTGCGCCCCTCCTACGTGCTGGGCGGGCGGGCGATGGAAATCGTGCATGAGCAGTCCGACCTGGAGCGCTACATGCGCGAGGCGGTGAAAGTTTCGAACGATTCGCCAGTGCTGCTCGACCGCTTCCTCAACGACGCCACCGAAGTGGACGTCGATGCCATCTGCGACGGCACCGACGTGCTGATCGGCGGCATCATGGAACACATCGAAGAGGCTGGGGTGCATTCCGGCGATTCCGCCTGTTCTCTGCCGCCCTACAACCTGAGCCAGGCCTTGCAGGACGAGTTACGCCGCCAGACCGTGGCGATGGCCAAGGGCCTCAACGTGGTGGGGCTGATGAACGTCCAGTTCGCCATTCAGGGCGAGACGGTTTTCGTGCTGGAAGTGAACCCGCGCGCCTCGCGTACCGTGCCGTTCGTTTCCAAGGCTACCGGCCTGCCGCTGGCGAAAATCGCTGCGCGTTGCATGGTGGGCCAGACGCTCAAGCAGCAGGGCATCACCCGCGAAGTGATCCCGCCCTACTATTCGGTGAAGGAAGCGGTATTCCCCTTCATCAAGTTCCCCGGCGTGGACCCGATTCTCGGCCCGGAAATGAAATCCACCGGCGAGGTGATGGGCGTCGGCAGCACCTTCGCCGAAGCTTTCCTCAAGTCCCAGATGGCGGCGAGCGTCAAGTTGCCGTCCGGCGGTAAGGCGCTGATCAGCGTCAAGAGTGGCGACAAGGAAAAGGTAGTGGACATCGCCCGCAACCTGGTCAACCTGGGCTTCGGCCTGTTTGCCACGCGCGGCACGGCGGCCGCGATCCAGGCAGCCGGTATTCCGGTTACGGCGGTGAACAAGGTGCATGAAGGGCGTCCGCACATCGTCGACCTGATCAAGAACGGCGAGATCAGCCTGATCATCAACACTGTGGAAGACAAGCGGGCGGTGCAGGACTCCTATGCCATTCGCCATGCCACACTGCAGCAGCGGATTACCTACTACACCACCATGTCCGGTGCGCGCGCAGCCTGTGTCGGCATGCAGTACATGAAAGAATTGCAGGTTTATGGCCTGCAGGAATTGCATAAACGCCTGAATTGAGTTGGCGCCAGCTATGAATTATGCGGATTGGGGTGACCCGATCCGCATTGTTATTTGATTTCAAGGAAATAGAGTAATGAGCAAAGTTCCCCTGACTGTCCTGGGTGCCGAGTTGTTGCGCGCAGAATTGCAGAACCTGAAAAACGTGGAGCGGCCGAGCGTCATTGCCGCGATCGCTGAAGCCCGTTCCCACGGGGATCTTTCGGAAAACGCCGAATACGATGCGGCCAAGGAGCGCCAGAGCTTCGTCGAAGGGCGTATCGCCGAGGTCGAAGGCAAGCTATCCAACGCGCAGATTATCGATCCCAAGCTGCTCGACGCGGAAGGTCGTTGCGTGTTCGCGTCCACTGTGGATCTCGAAGACCTGGAAAGTGGCGACGAGGTGACTTACCAGATCGTCGGCGATGACGAAGCCGATATCAAGCAGGGCAAGATTTCCATCGGTTCGCCGATCGCGCGCGCCCTGATCGGCAAATCGGCCGGCGACGTGGCGGAAGTCCAGGCGCCGGGCGGCATTCGCGAATATGAAATTCTGGACGTGAAGTACATCTGATGAACCGCTTCGCCGATAAGTTTGCACTGGTAGCCGTCACTCTGTGGGTGGGAGCGCTCTGGGCCATCGGCTACCTTTCCGCCCCGGTGCTCTTTTCTGCGCTTGCGGATAAAACCATGGCGGGAATGCTGGCGGGCAAGATGTTCACGCTCGTCGCCTACATCGGCATGGCATGCGGCTTTTACCTGCTGATCCACCGTCTGGCGAGCTACGGCAGCACCGCGCTGAAGCAGGGATTCTTCTGGGCCGCATTGGTGATGCTGCTGCTGGCCGTTGCCGGGCATTTCGGCATTCAGCCGATTATGGAGGGGCTCAAGGAGCAGGCGCTGCCCAAGGGCGTGATGGAAAGCATGTTCCGCGATCGCTTCGCGCGCTGGCACGGCATTTCCAGCATCGTTTATCTGGTGCAGAGCGTACTCGGACTGGTGCTGGTCCTGGCACCGCGAAAAGGCTAATCTTTCGGCAATACGATCCGGGGTTTTTGTGCCGGCTTGTAAATCACCAGGGTTTTGCCGATATGCTGTACCGGTGCGGCTTCCAGCGTGGCGCAGATTTCCGCCAGCATGCTTTCCCGCTGTTCGCGGTCGCCGCCAGCCACTTTGATCTTGAGCAGCTCGTGGATGTTCAGGCTGTGCTCTATTTCTTTCATGACGCCAGGCGTCAGTCCGGCATCGCCGATGAGAACCACGGGGCTGAGCGAATGGGCCTGGGCGCGCAGAAAACGGCGTTGGCCGGGGGTGAGATTCAACATACTTGATGGTCCAAAAAATGCGACAGTTTAACCTAGAAAGCCCATGAAACGAACCCGAACCAGCAAAGGCTGGATGCGCGAGCACGTCAACGATCCCTATGTGCAACTGGCGAAGAGAGAGGGTTACCGTTCCCGCGCGGCCTACAAGCTGATGGAGCTGGACGAACGCGATCATCTGCTCAAGCCCGGTATGACGGTGGTGGACCTGGGGGCTGCCCCCGGTGGATGGACCCAGGTAGCTGCGAAAAAAATCGGCGCCGGCGATCCTTCGCGTGGCGGCATGCTGGTCGCCTTCGATATTCTGCCCATGGATCCGGTGCACGGTGCCGTTTTCATTCAGGGCGATTTCCGTGAAGACACCGCGCTGGCCCAGCTCGAGGAGGCGCTGCACGGGCGGGACGTGGACCTTGTTATTTCCGATATCGCACCCAACATCAGTGGCATCGGCGTGTCAGACCAGGCGCGCAGCATGCATCTGGCCGAGCTGGCGCTGGAATTTGCCGCACAACACCTGAAACCCGGCGGCGTCTTCGTGGTCAAAGCTTTCCAGGGCGAGGGTTTCGACGAATATGTGCGCGAGATGCGCACGCATTTTGCGCAGGTGGTGGTGCGCAAGCCGAAGGCGTCGCGCGACCGAAGCACCGAGGTGTACATGCTGGGCAAGGGGCTGCAGTCCGGCAGCAAATAAATCACCCCGTACGCGGACCAATGAGTTTAAAATTCAATTAATTTATAGATGCTGGTTGCTAAGGAGCAAGCTTGAACAACCTGATGAAAAACATCGCAATCTGGCTGGTAATTGCGCTGGTACTGATGACTGTATTCAACCATTTCGGTGCGCGCCAGGCAATGCAAAGCCCGCTGGAGTATTCCCAGTTTCTCGAAGAAGTGAAGCAGGGCAAGGTCTCCAAGGTGACCATCGAAGGGCATGTTCTCAAGGGCGTGCAGGCGGACGGCAAGCGCGTCACCACGTACGCGCCTTCCGACCCGTGGATGGTTTCGGACCTGCTCAAGAATGGCGTCATCGTTGAAGCCAAGCCGGAGGAGGAGCCCTCCTTCCTGATGAATATCTTCGTCTCGTGGTTCCCGATGCTGTTGCTGATCGGCGTGTGGGTGTTTTTCATGCGGCAGATGCAGGGCGGCGGCAAGGGCGGCGCTTTTTCGTTCGGCAAGAGCAAGGCGCGCCTGCTTGACGAGGCGACCAACACGGTGACTTTCGCCGACGTGGCCGGCTGCGACGAGGCAAAGGAAGAAGTGTCCGAGCTGGTCGAATTCCTGCGCGACCCCACCAAGTTCCAGAAGCTGGGCGGTCGCATTCCGCGCGGGGTGCTGATGGTGGGCAATCCCGGAACCGGTAAGACGCTGTTGGCGAAGGCGATTGCCGGCGAGGCGAAAGTGCCGTTCTTCAGCATTTCCGGCTCCGATTTCGTTGAGATGTTCGTCGGCGTGGGCGCGGCACGGGTCCGCGACATGTTCGAACAGGCCAAGAAAAACGCCCCGTGCATCATCTTCATCGACGAAATCGACGCTGTCGGCCGTCAGCGTGGAGCAGGCTTGGGCGGCGGCAATGACGAACGCGAGCAGACGCTCAATCAGTTACTGGTGGAAATGGACGGTTTCGAGGGCACCGCCGGGGTGATCGTGGTTGCCGCAACCAATCGTCCGGATGTGCTGGATCCGGCCTTGTTGCGTCCAGGCCGTTTCGACCGCCAAGTGGTGGTGCCGCTGCCCGACATCCGTGGCCGCGAGCAAATCCTCATGGTGCACATGCGCAAGGTGCCGATCGCGCCCGATGTGAAGGCCGATATCCTGGCACGTGGCACGCCTGGCATGTCCGGTGCGGATCTGGCCAACCTGGTAAACGAGGCGGCACTGTTTGCCGCACGCTTCAACAAGCGCCTGGTGGACATGGAGGACTTCGAAAAGGCCAAGGACAAGATCATCATGGGCGCCGAACGTCGCTCCATCGTGATGCCAGAAGAAGAGCGCAGGAATACCGCTTATCACGAGTCCGGCCATGCAGTGGTGGCGCGCCTGCTGCCCAAGACCGACCCGGTGCACAAAGTCACCATCATCCCGCGCGGCCGCGCCCTGGGCGTGACCATGCAGTTGCCGGTCGAAGATCGCTACAGCCTGAACCGTGAGGGCATCCTGCAGAACATCGCGGTATTGTTCGGCGGGCGCATTGCCGAGGAAGTGTTCATGGGCCAGATGACTACCGGCGCCAGCAACGACTTCGAACGCGCCACCGAAATGGCGCGGCGCATGGTGACGCAATGGGGCATGAGCGATGCATTGGGCCCCATGGTTTACGGCGAGAACGAAGGCGAGGTGTTTCTCGGCCGTTCCGTGACAACGCACAAGAACGTGTCCGAAGCCACGATGCAACAGGTGGATAAGGAAATTCGCCGTATCATCGATCAACAGTATGCCTTGGCACGCAAGCTGATCGAGGACAATCGCGACAAGATCGAGGCCATGACTAAAGCGCTGCTGGAATGGGAAACCATCGATGCTGACCAGATCAAGGACATCATGGACGGCCTTGCCCCGCGCCCACCCAAGCCCAGTCAAAGCATGCCCACTCCGCCCAAGGACAATACGCCGAGCGCGCCGGCCACCACCACGCCGACTCCCGCCCAGGAAGTCTGATATCGGTGAGGGGTGAGGGGAGTGCCTCTCCTTGCCCCTCACTTCTCACGCCTCTCCAATATGCTTCGTTGCGGACGCTTCAATCTTTCGCTGGATCGCCCTCTTGTCATGGGCATCGTCAACGTCACGCCCGATTCCTTTTCGGATGGCGGCAAGTTCCATAGCACCGAACAAGCCATTGCCCATGCGCTGCGACTCATCGAGCACGGTGCCGACATGCTCGATATCGGCGGCGAATCGACCCGCCCAGGCGCGCAATCGGTTTGCGCGGCAGAGGAACTGGAGCGCATTGTGCCGGTACTCGAGGGCCTGGCGCATTGCGGCTTGCCGCTTTCGGTCGATACCTTGAAGCCCGAAGTGATGCGCGCCGCGATACAGGCCGGGGCGGACATGATCAACGATGTCAATGCGCTGCAAAGTCCGGGTGCGTTGCAAGCGGTGGCGGATTCCGGGGTGGGGGTGTGCCTGATGCACATGCAGGGCGAGCCGCGCACCATGCAGCACGATCCTATGTATCAGAATGTGGTGACGGAAGTGAAGGCGTTTCTTGCCGCCCGCATCGAGGCAGCGGAACAGGCCGGCATCGCCCGCGAACGCATCGTGATCGACCCCGGTTTCGGTTTTGGCAAGGCGCTGGAGCACAACCTGGCCTTGTTGCGCCAGCTCGATGCGTTCCAGTCACTTGGGGTGCCGCTGCTGGCCGGCCTGTCGCGCAAATCCATGCTGGGCGCACTGACCGGCCTGGACGCAGGGGAAAGAATGGTGCCAAGCGTTGTCGCGGCAGTGATTTCTGCCATGAAGGGCGCTAAAATTTTGCGCGTACACGATGTGAAAGAAACCAGACAAGCACTGCAGATCGTCACTGCAGTCGAGGGGGCAAGATGAACAGAAAATATTTCGGTACCGATGGTGTGCGCGGCAAAGTGGGCGAGGCTCCGATTACGCCGGACTTCGTGATGCGGCTGGGCAACGCGGCGGGGCGCGTGCTGGCGGCGCAGGGTAGCAGCGGCAAGGGGGAGCGCCCCAGCGTGCTGATCGGCAAGGACACGCGGATCTCCGGTTACATGCTGGAATCGGCTCTGGAGGCCGGGTTGTCCGCCGCCGGCGTGGACGTGCTGCTGCTCGGTCCGATGCCGACACCCGGGGTGGCTTACCTTACCCGTGCCCTGCGTGCTCAGGCCGGGGTTGTGATTTCAGCGTCGCATAATCCCTTTGAAGATAACGGCATCAAATTTTTCTCCGCCAGCGGCAACAAACTGTCGGACGCAACCGAGCAGGCTATCGAGGATGAGCTTGAAAAACCGCTGTGCACCATGCCTTCGGCCCAATTGGGTAAAGCCAGGCGGGTTAACGATGCCGCCGGGCGCTATATCGAATTCTGCAAGAGTTCCTTTCCCAACGAACTCGATTTGCGCGGCATGAAGATCGTGGTGGATTGCGCCAATGGTGCAACTTATCACGTCGCTCCCCCAGTGTTCCATGAGCTGGGCGCAGAGGTGATTGCGGTTGGAAACCAGCCGGACGGCCTGAATATCAACCGGGATTGTGGCTCGACCAAGCCGGACGCCTTGGTAGCGGCGGTTCAGCAATATGGCGCCGATATCGGCATCGCGCTGGATGGCGACGGTGACCGGGTGATGATGGTGGATGCTTCCGGCCAGCTTTTTGACGGCGACCAGTTAATTTACGCGATTGCCAAATTTCGCCAGGAGCAAGGCTTTCTCAAAGGCGGGGTAGTGGGCACGCTGATGACCAACCTGGCCATGGAGCACGCACTGGCAAAGCTGGGCATCCCCTTTGCGCGCGCCAAAGTGGGCGATCGCTATGTGCTCGAACTTATCCAGGAGCGAGGCTGGTACCTGGGCGGCGAAAATTCCGGACACATCCTGTGCCTTGACCGGCATACAACAGGGGACGGCATCATCTCTGCCCTCCAGGTCCTGGAAGCACTTAAACTGAGCGGCAAGAGCCTGTCCGAGTTCATACAGGAGTTGGTGCTCTATCCGCAGATTCTGATCAATGTGCCGATCGCCAAAGGTTTCGATTTCCGCGCCAGTGCTGCGGTACAGACAGCGGTTTCACAAGCGGAGCGCGCTTTGGATGGTACGGGGCGCGTGCTGTTGCGGCCTTCCGGCACCGAACCCCTGTTGCGGGTGATGGTCGAGGGCCAGTCGGAAGCGGATGTGCGTCAATGGGCCGAGACGCTTGCTTCCGTAGTGCGCGAATCCGCCGCCCGCTAGCGATCGCTCAGGCCTGGAACTGCGCCACCGTCAGCTCGAAGTTGCGCGCCAGTTCCTTGAGCTTGTGGACGGCGCCCGACAAATTGCTGATCGAGTGCGAATTGTCTTCGGCCATGGTGGAAATCCTTTCCACGTTACGCGCGATATCTTGGCTGGCGCTGTGCTGTTCGTTGGTTGCGCTGGCGATTTCGCTGATGCTTTGCGCTGTGCGCTTGGCGCCGGAATCGATTGCCGATAGCGAATGTGTTGCCTGATTGGCCAGCGACACACCTTCTTTTACCTTGATTCTGCTTTTTTCCATCACCGTCATGGACTCTCGCGTGTCGGCCTGAATGTCGCCGACCATGAGGTTGATTTCCGCCGTGGCTTTGGTGGTGCGCTCTGCCAGTTTCCTGACTTCGTCGGCCACCACCGCAAACCCGCGCCCCTGTTCGCCGGCGCGCGCCGCTTCGATGGCTGCGTTGAGAGCCAGCAGATTGGTTTGTTCCGCGATATCCTTGATCACCAGGGTGATCTTGCTGATTTCGCTCGAGCGATTGTTGAGTGCGGCAATCAGGCGCGATGACTCGGTTACGGCTTGGGATATCCCCGCCATCTCGTTTGCCGCCTGGGTGGCGACTTGCTTGCCGTTTTCGCACAGGGCGCTGCCTTCATTCGAAATGGACAGCGATTCGCGCGCATTCTGGGTGACCTGTTCGATGCTCACGGCGATTTGTTGCACCGCAGCGGCCGTTTCGGCGGCAGCAAGCGACTGACTGCGCGAACTCTGTTCGACGTGGGTAACGGTATCCGCCAGCAGGACGGCTTCCTCGCTGACGGTGCGGGCCGCCTGCTTCATGCCCGCAACCATGTTGCGCAGGCTCTCCAGCGTGCTTTCCAGATGGCGGGCCATCTCGCCGAATTCATTGTTGTGGGCAAAAGCCACACGCGTCTGCAGGTCGCCGGACGCGACTCGCGCCAAGGCTTGTTGCAAGTATTTCATGCCCATGTCCATGCTGCGGACCTGCAGGGTGGTGACGGTGGTGGATGCGATGGCGACAATCGCGCCGACAATCAGCGTCAGAATGACGATCAAACGCATCTTCTCCGCAGTGGCCACGCTTGCGGCATGTTCAGCCTGAATTTTTTCATTTTGCAGGGCAATCAGCTTGCTGACCGGGTTCAGGATGCCGCTTTCGAGCGGAGGCCAGTCGTCGTCGAGGACAGAGCGCACCATGGTTTTGTCGTTTGCCTGATGGGATGCTTCAAGGAATTTGTAGAACGAATCGAGCGATTTCATTTGCGCGTCAACGCTTGCCATCAGGCTCGCTTCTTCCGCGGACATGCCGCTGCCCTTGCGCGTCTTGAACTCGTTCCAGAGCGCCGGCAGACTGGATTTGAGCTCGGCCAGTTGCCTGGCCGCCTGGTCGAACGTGACTTTGTCGAACATGACGGCTGCCATATTGAAGCGCGTTGCGGTCAGCTTGCGCTCCATATCGAGCAGCAGGGATGACGGTACAACGGATTGCTCGTATACGGCGGTCATGGCTGAATTGCTCTTTTGCAGCACCAGCAGATTTTCCGTCGCCAGCAGAAACAGGATCACTGCGCTGAAGATGGCGCCGGCAAACAGGCTGGCTTTGATACCTGGTTTTCTGATCATTTGGTAATACATAACGTGATGTGAGAGGTGGCGATTCTGCCATCGGCGTGTGACGGTATTGTTACCGTCCGCGCAAAAACAAAACGCCCGCTCCAGAGATTATTGGAGCGGGCGTTCGAGGCGGAAAGGTTGGTGCGGGTAGCCGAACTTCTCAGTGATGTTTAGCCAAACTTGCCGGTAATGTAGTGGCTGCGGCCGCCACTGCGTGGCTTAACGTTCGCGATGCTCACGTGAGCCTTTCACCGTTACATAACTGGAAGGATTAACCAAACTTTCCAGTAATGTAATCTTCAGTGGCCTTCTGTTTGGGCGTGGTGAAGATGGTGTCGGTGTCGCTGAACTCGATCAGCTCGCCCAGGTACATGTAGGCGGTGTAGTCGGAAACGCGGGCGGCCTGTTGCATGTTGTGCGTGACGATGGCGATGGTGTAATCCTCCTTGAGCTCGAAGATCAGTTCTTCGATGCGCGAGGTGGAAATCGGGTCGAGCGCCGAAGCCGGTTCGTCGAGCAGTACGACTTCCGGTTTCACCGCGATGCCGCGGGCGATGCACAGGCGCTGCTGCTGGCCGCCGGACAGGCTGGTGCCGCTCTGATTCAGCTTGTCCTTTACCTCGTCCCACAGCGCCGCCTTGCGCAAAGCCCATTCCACCCGCTCTGCCATGTCTCGGCGGCTAAGACTCTCATAGAGTTTTACGCCGAATGCGACATTGTCGAAAATCGACATCGGAAAGGGGGTCGGCTTCTGGAATACCATGCCCATCTTGGCGCGCAGGATGTTGAGATCCTGCTTCTTGTCGAGAATGTTCGCACCATCCATCATGATCTCCCCCCTGGCTTCCTGTCCTGGGTAGAGCTGGTACATGCGGTTGAAGGTGCGCAGCAGGGTGGATTTTCCGCAGCCGGACGGGCCGATGAAGGCGGTGACCTTCTTCTCCGGGATGTCCATGTTGATGGACTTCAGTGCGTGATATTTGCCGTAGTAGAAGTTCAGGTCGCGGACGGTAATTTTGGGAGCTGTCGAGTGCGGATGGTTCATGCTCATCTCAGTTTTCAATTGAACGACGATTTTTTGCGGAACAGGACGCGTGCCGCGATGTTGAGTCCCAGAACGCCCAGCGTGATCAGTAGCGCCCCGGCCCAGGCCAGTTTTTGCCAGTCTTCATAGGGGCTCATGGCGAACTGGAAAATAACCACGGGCAAGTTGGACATGGGGCGGTTCATGTCCGCGCTCCAGAATTGATTGTTGAGTGCGGTGAACAGCAGTGGAGCGGTTTCGCCGCTGATGCGCGCAATCGCCAGCAATACGCCTGTCACCATGCCGGCCTTGGAAGCGCGCCAGGTTACCAGCGTTACGACTTTCCATTGCGGGGCGCCCAAAGCGGCGGCGGCCTCGCGCAGGCTGTCCGGTATCAGGCGCAACATGTCCTCGGTGGTGCGCACCACCACCGGAATGACGATGAGCGACAGCGCCAGCGTGCCGGCCCAGCCCGAAAAATGACCGACATTGGCGACATAAACGGCATAGATAAAGAGGCCGATCACGATCGACGGCGCGGACAGCAGGATGTCGTTGATGAACCGGGTGGTGGGGGCAAGCCAGCCGCGCTGACCAAACTCGGCCAGGTAGGTGCCGGCCATGATGCCGATCGGGGTGCCGATCAGGGTGGCGAGTGTGGCCATCACCACGCTGCCGGCGATGGCGTTGAGCAGGCCGCCGGCGCTGCCCGGCGGCGGTGTCATCTGGGTAAAAATGGCAATGCCGATGCCACCCAGACCTTTCTGGAACAGGGTAAACAGAATCCAGGTCAGCCAGAACAGGCCGAAAGCCATGGCCAGCATGGAGGCGGTAAGGTTGAAGGCGTTGACGATGCGGCGCCGGGTGTAAATGGGGATCATGGTTAGGGCTCGTTAATGAATAACTTGGACATACGCTGGGGCTATTTTGGGCGCAGGCCAAGGCGCGAGACGTGCGGTTGTGTCATTCACAACAAGCGGCTCGCAACGCGGGCATGCGGCCAAAATAGCCCCAGCCCGAAGGGTTGCTGTGTATTCGGGCGTCTGCGGCGTTGCGAGACTTGGCAATGGAATAACCATTGCCCGCGTCTCGCGCCTTGCGTCCATCCCGAATACACAGCAACGTATGTCCAAGTTATCCATTAACGAGCCCTAAGTAGCCTTGCCTTCGCGTTTCTTGAGCTGAATCAGCAGGATCTTGGCGGAAGCCAGCACGACGAAGGTGATGAAGAACAGGATCAGGCCGAGCTCGATCAGCGCCGAGGTATAGAGTTCGCCCTCGGCTTCGGTGAATTCATTGGCCAGCGCCGAGGCGATGCTGTTGCCGGGCATGAACAGGGATGCGTGCAACTGGTGCGCGTTGCCGATGACGAAAGTGACCGCCATGGTTTCGCCCAGCGCGCGGCCGAGGCCGAGCATGATGCCGCCGACCACGCCGATCTTGGTGTAGGGGAGAACCACGTTCCACACCACTTCCCAGGTGGTGGCGCCGAGGCCGTAGGCCGATTCCTTGAGCATGGGCGGCACGATCTCGAACACGTCGCGCATCACGGCGGCGATGAAGGGAATCACCATGATGGCCAGGATGATGCCGGCAGTCAGTATGCCGATGCCCATCGGTGCGCCTTCGAACAGCAGGCTGATGCCCGGCAGGCTGCCGAAGGCGCTCTGCAGTCCGGGCTGCACGTGCTTGGCGAACAGCGGGGCGAACACGAACAGACCCCACATACCGTAAATGATGCTGGGAATGCCGGCCAGCAGTTCGATCGCCGTGCCCAAGGGGCGGCGCAGCCAGGGCGGGGACATTTCGGTGAGGAACAGGGCGATGCCGAAGCTGACTGGGATGCCGATCGACAGGGCGATGGCCGAGGTTACCAGGGTGCCGATGATCGGCACCAGTGCGCCGAATTTTTCGGTGACGGGGTTCCAGTCGGAGCTGAACAGGAAGCTGAAGCCGAATGCCTTGATCGCCGGCATGCTGCCGATAATCAGGGAGCCGATGATGGCGGCAAGCAGCGCGAAGACGAGAAAAGCAAATAACCACGTAGTGTTACGGAAAATCTGGTCAAACAGATGTTGTCTTTTCAGTGTCGCTGCGGAGTGTATTTTTGACATCGTTTGGCTTCGTAGGGCTGAAGAAAGTGCAGGTTGATTTGTAAACCGATGATTATAACCAGTTTGCACCCCGGCACTAGCGGTTGCCTGGCAATTTGTTGTATTCATGCTATTGTTGGTCCGTAAATGGCACTGAACGATTTTCAGCCATGTTGCTGAAAGGGCTGAAAATCGTTCAGGGTCATACCGGTGAAAGGCCGGGCATACGACATGCCCGGCCTTTTTTCTCGCTGATGCCTGGGTTTAGTACACGGCCTTGCCGTTGGCACCCTTGATGTTGGTTTTCCAGGAACCCGCGATCAGCTTCACGACGTTGTCCGGCATCGGGACGTAGTCCAGTTCCAGCGCCATGTTGTCGCCCTTGGTGTAGGCCCATTCGAAGAATTTCAGGACGTTCTTGGCTTGTTCCGGATTGTCCTGCGCCTTGTGCATCAGGATGAAGGTGGCGCCGGTGATGGGCCAGCTTTCCTTGCCGGGCTGTTGCGTCAGCACTTGATAGAAACCAGGCGCTTTGTCCCAGTGGGCATTGGCGGCAGCGGCCTTGAAGGTGACGTCGCTAGGCTTGACGAAGTTGCCGTCCAGGTTCTTGATCATGCCGGATGCCATCTTGTTTTGCAGGGCGTAGGCATATTCGACATAGCCGATGGAACCTTTGATCTGCTTCACGAAATTGGCTACGCCTTCGTTGCCCTTGCCGCCGGTGCCGGTCGGCCATTGCACGGAAGTGCCTTCACCAACCTTGGTTTTCCACTCGTCGCTCACCTTGGAGAGATAGTTGGTCCAGATGAAGGTGGTACCGGAACCGTCCGAGCGATGTACCACGGTGATGGCTTGGTCGGGAAGGGCGACGCCTTTGTTGAGCGCGACCAGTTTCGGATCGTTCCACTTGGTGATCTTGCCGAGGAAGATGTCGGCCAGCACTTCGCCGGTGAATTTAAGTTCGCCGGTCTTGACTTCGGGCAGGTTGTAGACGGGAATGTCGCCGCCCATCACGGTGGGGAACTGGGTCAGGCCGTCTTTTTCCAGGTCTTCAAATTTGAGGGGCATGTCGGACGCGCCGAAATCGACGGTCTTGGCCTTGATCTGCTTGATGCCGCCACCGGAGCCGATGGACTGGTAATTCATGCCGATACCCGTTTCTTTCTTGTAGGCGTCGGCCCATTTGGCGTAAATCGGGTACGGGAAGGTTGCGCCGGCGCCAGTAATGTCGGCGGCAAAAGCTCCGGTGTTGAAAGCCAGTGCTGCAGCGGCGATCAGGGTACGACCAAATTGCAGTTTCATCTAGAACTCTCCTGTGGAATGAAGTGGGTGTATAGCGGAGATAAAGTTTAGTCAGTCAATGTTACAGAATTATGAATTCGGATTCACGTTCCGCGCGGCCCGCTATGAAACGTTGCGGCGCTCGATGAAAAGGGTGTTGCCCGCCCCCAGCTTGGCCTGCTTTTTGGCTTCGGCCGCCGCTGCCGCGATGTCGTGGTGCGAGCGGTAAGCGCCGCGGATGACAGGGACCGCGCCGATGGACAGGCTGGTGAGCGGGAAAAACAGCGCCTCGCCCTGCCGGCTTTGCGCATGAAAGCCGCCGCTCGTTTTGTCCGCACTGTCGAACAGATCCTGGACCGCCGCGTCGAAACGGCGCAACGCCTGTTGGCAGCGCCATTCCCAGTCGTCGCTCTGGAAGATCGTCACGAAATCGTCGCCGCCGATATGGCCGACGAAATCCCGTTCCGGATCGCTGGTCTCGCGCAGTATTCCGGCCACCAGCTGGATCATGTCGTCACCCTTGCGATAGCCGTAGCGGTCGTTGAAGGGCTTGAAATTGTCGAGGTCGCAATAGCACACCACGAAGGCGCTGCCGCTCTGCAGCAGGCGTTCGATGTGTTCGTTGATCGGCACGTTGCCCGGCAGCATGGTCAGGGGGTTGGCATAGCGGGCCGACTGCAGTTGCAGTTCGGTGATTTCGCGGATCAGGTCCTGGCTGCTGCCTACCCCGAGGAATTGCCCCGCCTCGGTGATGATGAAGCCATCCGCAAGGTGGCGGCGCTCGCCCTCGGCCACCATGCGGCTGAGTTCCTGCAGGCTGAGGGACTGCTCAACCATCAGCGGATGGTTGTCCATGAAGCGGGTGCAGGACTTTCTGCCATAAAGCTCGCGCTGGTACGGCTGGGCGAAGCGGTCGAGCAGGGAAAAGCGGCTGATCAGGCCGAGCGGCCGTCCGTCCTTTACAACCGGCAGGACATGCAACTCCGGATCGCGGGTGAATATCTGGTAAACCGCCTCGGCCGTCGTGGTGTCCGTAACGGTGGGAACCGTGCGCAGCAGTTTGCGTGCGGTGACGGCTTTGTGCAGCGGGTTGTTTTGTGGATAAACCGCGATATGGTTGTGCTTCAGACTGTCCACTACTTCGGCAGGCGCAGACAGCGGCGGAATCGCCCTGGGGCGGGCGATATGGTATCCCTGCCCGAAGGCGATGCCGAGATCGTGGACGACATTGAGCTCAGCCTGCGTTTCTATGCCTTCGGCAATCACGTGTGTGCCGAGGCTTTCCGCGATGACCTGAATGGAGCGCACGAACTGGAGCTTGACCGGATCCTGGTTGATGCCCTGCACGAAGTGCATGTCGATCTTGACGAATTCCGGGCGCAGTTCCGACCACAGGCGCAGGCTGGAGAATCCGGCGCCGAGGTCGTCCATGGCAATTTCAAACCCCATGGAGCGGTAGTGGTGGACGGCTTCGCGCAGCAGGTTGTAATCGTAGATCGGCTTGTTTTCCGTGAGTTCAATCACTACCCGGGACGGATTCAGATCGAGTTGGTGAATCAGGCGCAGCGTTTCCCCCTGGCGAAAATCCGACTGCAGCAGGCATTCGGGACTGACGTTAAGGAACAGTCGTCCCGGCAACTGCTGCTTGACGAAATTCTCGAGGGTGACCAGGCGGCACAGCCGCTCCAGGTCCGCCAGGCGGTTGCCCATCTCGGCGGCCTTGAACAGATTGGCGGGGGAGTGCAACGGGCTGTCGGAAGGGCCGCGGATCAGGCCTTCGTAGCCGAATATCTGGCCGCTGGCAAGGTTGAGGATGGGCTGGAAAAAAGGCGTCAATTGGCGTTTGGCGAGAATCTCGTCGAGTCTTTGCAGATTTTCACTTTCCGATGCGGGTGGTTGCTCGTGCCCATTGCGCGGGCCGATTTGCAGAAGCCGAGGCTCGGCCAGGTCCATAAAGGTCTCATCGTTGGAAGAACAGGTCGCACAGGTTAGCGGACGAATGTGACAGAAATGTGACATTTCCCCGCGGCGTGCTAGGTGCGGTATTAGCGGTAGAGCAGGTTCGGCAGCCAGAGGGAAATGGCCGGCACGTAGGTGATCAGGATCAGGTAGAGCAACATGAAACCAACCCATGGCAGGGTGGCGAGTGAAACCTCAGTCAGACCCATTTTGGCCAGATGGCTGGCAACAAACAGGTTCAGGCCGACCGGCGGGTGAATCATGCCGATTTCCATGTTGACCACCATGATGATGCCGAGGTGGATGGGGTCGATGCCCAATGATTTCGCGATGGGCAGAAACAGTGGTGCCAGGATCAGGACGATGGAACTGGGTTCCATGAACTGCCCCGCGGCGAGCAGGGCGAGGTTCACCACCAGCAGGAACATCCACGGCTCCAGGTTTTGTGCCAGTACCCAGGAAGACATCGCCTGCGGGATCTGTTCGGAGGTGAGCAGGAACGAGAACAGAATGGCGTTGGTGATGATGTAAAGCAGCATCGCGCTGGTGTTGGCTGCCTTCAGCAGAACCTTGGGAACGTCTTTCCACTTCAGGTCGCCATAAAAGAACATGGCGGCAAGGAACGCATAAACCGCGGCGACCGCCGCCGCTTCGGTGGGGGTGAAAATGCCGCCGTAGATGCCGCCGATGATGATCACCACGAGGAACAATCCGCCCCACGCGTCCTTGAGTGAGTCCCAGAATTCCTTTGCCGTCGGCTTGGGCTGGGTCGGGAAGCCATGCCGCTTGGCCTGGATGAACACCAGTCCCATCATGATGATGGCGAGTAGGGCGCCGGGGACGATGCCGGCGATAAACAGCTTCCCGGCGCTCTCCGAGGTGGCGACGGCATAAATGATCATCACGATGGAAGGCGGTATCAGGATGCCCAGCGACCCGGAGGTGGTGATCACGCCCACACCGAAGCGTTTCGGATAACCGGCTTTCACCATGGCGGGCAGCATTACCGAGCCGATCGCCATGACGGTGGCCGGACTGGAGCCGGAGATGGTGGCGAAGAATGCGCACGCCAGCACCGACGCCATCGCCATGCCGCCCGGCATCCATCCCACCAGGTTGTTAGCGAAACGGATAATGCGTGAGGCGATTTTTCCGTCGATCAAGAATTGGCCGGACAGGACGAAGAACGGTACCGCCATGATGGCAAAGCTTTCCAGGCCGGTGAACAGGCGCTGGGAAATGATGTTGACGGTATCGAACGAGAAAGAGGAAAAGCCCAGCAGGAACACCAGCACGGTCATGCCCAGCGCGATCGAAATCGGCGTGCTGGTGATGAGCAGCAATAGCAGGATGGAGATGATTAGAAGGAAGGTCATGGCAACGCTTCCTTCTCTTCCTGGGCAGCTCCTGCCATGCCTTGGGTATGACTATGGAGAAGGCCGGTTTTCAGGAAGAGAATCATGGCCTGAATAAAGCGGTAGCACATCAGGCCTGAGCCGAGAGGGATTGCCAGGTAAATGATCCACATTGGCCATTCGAGGTCGGGCGATACCTGGCCCGTGCCGTAGATGAAGATGACCCAGCGCGCGCCGAAAAAAGCGATTACCCCGGTGAACGTCACGCCCAGCGACATGGCGGTGATGATCAGAATGCGCCTGATCGGCGGGTTCGCAGCATTGACCACGAAATCCACGCCGATATGGATTCCGGTTCGCACCCCGTAGGCGGCGCCGAATTTCGCCATCCAGATAAATAGGTAGATGGTGAGTTCCTGCGCCCAGCTGATGCCGCCGCCAGTGGTGTATCTCATCACCACCGCGGCAAAGGCCACCAGAGTGGCGGCAGCCATGAAGGAGCTGATCAGCCATTCTTCAAGGTGGTTGAGGAAGCGGTTGAACATGGTTGAGGATGCCCCCGGGCCTGAGGCCCGGGGAGCGCCTATTTGGCGGCGACTTTTTCTTTCTGCACCTGGGCGGCGATCGCATACGACATCTGGATCAGGTCCTTGCCGATGGAGCTTTCAAATTCCTTGTGCACCGGCAGCAGCGCGGCACGCCATTTTGCGCGCTCCTCATTGGGGAGAATGTAGACTTCGGTGGTCTTGGCGGCGCGAACCTTGTTCAGGGCTTCGTCGTTTTCGGCCTTGGCGATGCTGCGCTCAAAAGCAGTGGCTTCCTTCATGGCCTGTTCGAGCGTGGCGCGAATGTCAGCCGGGAGTCCTTCCCAGAATTTCTTGTTGACGATCACGGCGTAGCCCAGGAAGCCATGGTCGGATACGGTCAGATGCTTCTGCACTTCGTGCATTTTCTGGGTGTAAAGGTTGTCGGGGGGGTTCTCCGTGCCGTCCACCACGCCCTGTTGCAGTGCGGTGTAGACTTCGGAGAAGGCCATGACCTGCGGGTTTGCACCCAGGGCTTTCATCTGGGCATCGAGTACCTTGGAGGACTGAATGCGCATTTTCAGCCCTTTGAAATCGGCGACGGTATGCAGCGGCTTGTTGGCGCTCATCTGTTTGAAGCCGTTATCCCAGAAGGCCAGCCCGTGGAGGCCCTTGGTTTCGAGCTTTGCAAACATGTGCTTGCCGACATCGCCGTCCATCACGCGGTGTACGGTTTCATAATTCGGGAAAATATAGGGCAGGTCGAAAAGTTCGAACTCGGGGGCGCCCATGGGACGGAATTTCGACAGCGAAGGGGCCAGCATCTGCACGGCGCCGAGCTGGAGCGCTTCCATTTCTTCGCGGTCCTTGTAGAGCTGGCTGTTGGGGTATACCTCGACTTTTACCTTGCCCTTGGTGCGTTCTTCGACCAGTTGCTTGAATTTTTCCGCCGCGCGTCCCTTGGGTGTGTCGGGCGCCACCACATGGCTGAACTTGATCACGATTTCATCGGCGGCCTGAACCATACTGCTTGCGCTCAGGGCCAGAACCATCAACAGCATTGTGCCTAGTTTCATTTTGTTCTCCTGATCTTGTTATGTGGTGTGGCCGTTTTGGCTGATGTTATCGGGATGTCCGGTTGTAATCAAGGTTGCCGGTTGTATTCCATTCCAGCATTACGCCCGGTTCGCCTGGCTGTGCCTGGAACCTGCAATCTATGCCGATCCCCACCACCGCAGCCAGGTTTTCGCCGCTGTATAGCAAAGGCAGCGCTTGGCGCGACCAGGGCGGCATGCCGGTTTCCTGAAACAGGTTTTTCAGGCTGCGGCTCGGGCGTGTGCTGTCCGGCCGTAACCTTTCCCCGCCTTGCCGGACGCGGATCGTGACGCGCTCTTGTTGCAGGCGGGTGAGGCTGATGCCTTGTCCGTGCGTCGGCCAGAACGTCAGGAGTCCGCCTAATTCCGGGAGCTGGACTTCGTTCTCTCCTTGCCACGGGTAGCACAAGGAGAGTGGTGGTGGGGGGAACACCGGGGTGACCCAGGCGCGATCCTGAGAACGCCGTAGTTCGAATGCGCCGAACGGGATTTTGATCTGGGCATCGCGTTTGGCGTTAAGCAACTGGTGCAGCGTCTCTTCCAGGCGGATGGCGCTGGGTGCAGCGATGCCGTGCTGCTTCAGGTAATAGCGCAGCAGATTTCTGGCGCGGGAAGGGGGCAGATGTGCCAGGGCGGTGACGGACAGCTTTGGGGCGTCGATAGCTTTTGCACCGTCCAGTCGCGCCAGTTCATCCTGCAGATGTGCGCTTTCGGCGAAGTTGCGACTGGCGCGATAGAGCGTTTCGCGGTAGGCGGGGAAGCGTTCCTCGACGATGGGCAGCAGGCGGTGGCGCAGGAAATTTCGGTCGAAACGCGTGTCCAGGTTGCTTTCGTCTTCCACCCAGGCCAAATCGTGCCGGCGCGCATAGTGTTCCAGCGCAGTGCGCGGAAGTTCCAGCAACGGGCGCAGCAGACGCCGGTTTTCTTCTGCCATGGCGCTTGCGCCCGCCACGCCACTGCCGCGCAGCATTTGCAATAACAGAGTTTCGACCTGGTCATCGAGGTGATGCGCCAGAACGATGAAGTCTGCAGTGGAGCGCGCCAGCGCCGCATGCCGTGCGTCGCGTGCCGCTGCTTCCAGGCTGTCGCCGGCAGGGGTGATCGTGACGCTGGCGATTTCAAGCTGAACGCCATAGTCCTGGCAGCACGCGACGCAGAAATCCGCCCAGTCGCTCGCATGGGGACTGAGCTGATGGTTGACGTGCGTGGCGGAAAGATGGAACTGCAGCTGCTCGCGCAGGCCGGCCAGGATGTCGAGCAGAACAACGGAGTCCACCCCGCCGCTTAATGCCAGCATAAGGTGTTGGCCGGGTTGAATCCGTTTATCTAGGAATTGTGCGACGTGGGCAGCTGGGTCAGGCCGCTTTTTCATTGAACTTGCCATAGCTCATCAGCCGCGCATAACGCGTTTTCAGCAGTTCGTCCAGCGATGGATTTTCCTGAATCTGGTTCATGCTTTCCTGCAGCGCCTTTTTAAGCGTCTGCATCGTCGTGTCGGGGTCGCGATGAGCGCCGCCGACCGGTTCGCTGACTATCTTGTCGATCAGTCCCAGCGCTTTGAGCCGGTTGGCCGTGATCCCGAGTGTTTCAGCAGCGAGCGGCGCCTTGTCCGCGCTCTTCCACAGGATGGAGGCGCAGCCTTCGGGCGAGATGACGGCGTAGCTTGAATATTGCAGCATCAGGGTCACGTCGCCGACGCCGATCGCCAATGCGCCGCCGGAGCCGCCTTCGCCGATGATGGTGCAGATGATGGGGGTGCGCAGCTCGGACATGACGTAAAGATTGCGCGCGATGGCCTCGGACTGGCCCCGCTCTTCGGCGCCGATGCCGGGATATGCGCCCGGGGTGTCGATAAAAGTCATCACCGGGATGCCGAATTTTTCCGCCATGCGCATCAGACGCAGTGCCTTGCGGTAGCCCTCGGGGCGCGGCATGCCGAAATTACGGCGGATCTTTTCCTTGGTGTCGCGCCCCTTCTGGTGGCCGATTACCATGACCGACTGCCCGTCGAAGCGGGCCAGGCCACCGACTATGGCCGGGTCGTCGGCATAGGCGCGGTCGCCATGCAGTTCTTCGAAATCGGTGAAAATGCCCTGCAGATAGTCCAACGTGTAAGGGCGTTGCGGATGGCGCGAAACCTGCGAAATCTGCCAGGCACCAAGTTTTCCATAGATGTCCTTGGTGAGGCTCAGGCTTTTTTTCTGCAAGCGCGCGACTTCTTGCGAGAGGTCGAGCGCGGAGTCTTCCTGAACGTTGCTCAGTTCTTCGATCTTGCCTTCGAGCTCGGCGATCGGCTGTTCGAAATCGAGAAAAGTGGTTTTCATGGGCGGACGTTACCTAAAGGTGAAATGCATGATACAGAGCTGACAGGCGAAAAAGAAGGGGCGGTAAGCCCCTTCATTCGGTGTTACTTGCTTGTGGTCAGCAGCGGTGTGCTGCTTTCATCCAGGTTGAATGCCTTGTGCAGGACGCGCACGGCAAGTTCCAGATATTTTTCGTCGATCACTACGGAGATCTTGATTTCCGAGGTGGAGATCATCTGGATGTTGATGCCCTCTTCCGCCAGGGTGCGGAACATGGCGCTGGCGATGCCGACGTGGGAACGCATGCCGACGCCTACTACCGATACCTTGGCGATTTTTTCGTCGCCGACTACTTCACGGGCGCCGATATGGGCCTGAACCCCTTTCAGGATGGCGATGGCCTTTGCGTACTCGTTACGGTGCACCGTGAAGGTGAAATCGGTGGTGCCGTCAGCGCCGACGTTCTGGATGATCATGTCCACGTCGATGTTGGCTTCCGCCACCGGCCCCAGAATCTGGTAAGCAATTCCCGGGCGGTCGGGTACGCCTAGCACGGTGATTTTTGCTTCATCGCGATTGAACGCGATGCCCGAAATAATCGCTTTTTCCATTTTATCGTCGTCCTCAAATGTAATCAGCGTGCCATCGCCGCCTTCTTCGAAGCTGGAGAGCACGCGCAGTTTTACCTTGTATTTGCCGGCGAATTCCACCGAGCGGATCTGCAGCACCTTTGAACCGAGGCTGGCCAGTTCCAGCATTTCCTCGAAGGTGATGGTGTCCAGGCGGCGTGCCTCCGGCACGATGCGCGGATCGGTGGTATAGACGCCGTCCACATCGGTATAGATCTGGCACTCGTCGGCCTTGAGCGCGGCCGCCAGCGCAACGCCGGTGGTGTCCGAGCCGCCGCGGCCGAGGGTGGTGATGTTGCCGTCTTCGTCCACGCCCTGAAAGCCCGCGACCACGACCACGTGGCCTGCATCGAGATCGGCATGGATTTTGTTGTCGTCAATCGAAACGATGCGTGCCTTGGTGTGCGCGTCGTCGGTGACGATTCGCACCTGTGCGCCGGTATAGCTTTTGGCCTTGAGGCCCAGATCCTTGAGCGCCATGGCGAGCAGGGCGATGGTTACCTGTTCTCCGGTGGAGACCATGACATCAAGTTCGCGCGGGTCGGGCGTGCTCTGGATTTCCTTGGCCAGCGCCAGCAGGCGGTTGGTTTCGCCGCTCATGGCCGATACCACCACCACGACCTGGTGACCGAGGCCGCGGAAGCGCGCCACGCGCCGGGCGACATTCTTTATCCGTTCGGGGTTGCCGACCGAAGTGCCCCCGTATTTCTGTACGATCAGTGCCATTGCGTGCTCTGCAAAAATTGGGAATTTTAGCTTATTTACAGTGAGAAAACGAGAGCGTATTGTTGCTAATCCATTGGCATTATGCTCGCCCCGTACCACAAAAAAATTTATCCTGTCTATAGGGAAAACCATTATTCTGTGTTATTATTTTCCTGTCATTTGTCAGGCGTCGGCCGAACAATTCATTTAAATCATTTGCTTGAGGTGCTGAACCATGAAACTTTTCGAGAAAATTACTAACCCGCGTGAAATTCGCCGCAAACTCGGCATGAACCAGCAGGAGTTCTGGACCAAGATCGGTGTGACCCAGAGCGGCGGTTCGCGCTATGAAAGCGGGCGCGACATGCCCAAGCCGGTGCGGGAATTGCTGCGCCTGGTGCATATGGAGCAAGTCGATCTCTCCAAAGTGAAGCGTGAGGATTTCGAGATCGTGGAGTACATGAAGCGGGCCCACGCCGACCTTTACAAGAGCATGAAGAAGGCCGTGCGCAGCGCTCACAAGGAAACCGGCAGCAACGTGCACTAAATACTGAGTTTTACTGCTAGCCCCAGCTGCTTGATGTCGATTGCGAGCGCCTCGAGCCAGGCGCTGGGTGCCTTGCTCAGGCGCGGCGCTTCCGGTTGCAGCGAAGTGCGCGCCAAACCATATAACAGCACTCCCTGTAGGGGGATTCTTTCGGCCTGGCAGCGCGCCAGGAATTCCAGGTAAGCCCGGCGTTCATCCGCAGGCGCAGGCTGGCCATCCAGGGCAAACGTCGCAGTCTGAATCCAGGTTGGACAAAGACTGGCGGCGACGCGCAAATTCTTGAGTACGGTTTCCGTCGTCTGGCGGCTGTGGTTGATGAGCATTCGACCTTGTGCAGTCGCACTATCCAGCTTGAACCAGATTTCCCCATTCAGCTGCGCTATTTTTCTTATGCCGTTGCGTACTGACGGGCGATGAATCAGGCTGCCATTGGTGATAAGCACCAACTTGATCGTGCCGTTCAGGCGGAATTCGTCCATGACGCGTCCGATCACTTCGATGCTCTGTTCGAATTCCGCGGCACTGGTGGGCTCGCCGTTGCCTGACAGGGCGATGTCGTTCAGGCGCCGGGCTTCCGGTGGAACGTTGTCGTGCATGAAAGAGCCATGCAGCAATTCATTCAGAAAACCGCGTAATTCCCTTTCCAGCAAGTGAAGATCGACCGGCGGGGCGCTGCCGCGTTGCAGGTTCGGCACCTGGCAATAAATGCAGCGCCAGTTGCAGGCGTTGTTGGTGTTGAGATTGATGCCGACCGACACGCCGCCGGCGCGGCGCGACACGACCGGATACACGTAACGGAGTCCGGCGCTATCGCGGCTGTGGTCCGTGGCCGTAAGTTGGGGTTTTTTGCTGCTCATGCGCTTGATTGAACCACTGAACGCCGCCTCGGGCAAGGATGAATGATATAATTCGGGCTCATTTTTCGAGCGCTTTTTCGACATGCTGATTACCCGCAGGCTGGAGTTCGACGCCGGCCACCGCATTCCCAATCATGACAGCCAGTGCCGGCATCTGCACGGCCATCGCTATGCGCTTGAAATAACGCTTTCCGGTCAGATTATCGACGTTGAGGGTGTCTCCGAACAAGGCATGGTGATGGACTTTTCCGCTGTCAAAACCATTGCCAATGAAATGCTGGTCAACCACTGGGATCATGCGTTCCTGGCGTACCGGGGGGATGCGGCCGTGGTGGCATTCCTGGCCACGCTGCCCGGACACAAGACGGTGGTGCTGGATGTCGTTCCAACTGCGGAAAACCTTGCGGCAGAAGCCTTCCGTGTGCTTGACAAGGCTTATGTCGACACCTATGGAAACCAGCTGCGCTTGGAGCGCGTGCGTCTCTACGAAACGCCCAATAACTGGGCTGATGCCGTGCGCTAGCGCACGTGCTTATGTTCCTTCCCGAGTAGTGTGATGTTTAAACTGATCGTTCTGGTTTTTGCCCTGTTGTCGCTGTCGCAAGCAGGTGCGGCTAATCGCGACGACGACTTTCTGGCTGCACGGGACGCGTTTCGCACTGGCGATGCCGCACGACTGAATGCGATTGCGAAACGCTTGAACGGCGACGTGCTGGCGCCTTACCTGGCCTATTACCAGATCCAGATGCGGCTCAAGGATGCCAGCGAAGAGGAGGTGCGCAGCTTTATCGCGAGCAACGCCGATTCTCCTCTCTCCGACCGCCTGCGCGCCGACTGGCTGAGGATCCTCGGGCGGCAGCAGAATTGGGCAACATTTCAGGCGGAATATGCGGCGCTGGCGAGCAATGATGATGTCGAACTCGCCTGTTTTGCCCTGCAGGCAAGATTGCAGGGCGGCGACGATTCAATTGCACAGGACGCTCGGCGGAAATGGCTGAGTGGCGGTGAACTGCCGTCGTCCTGCAAGCCGCTGTTCGATGCCTTGTTCGCAGCCGGGAAGTTTGGTGTCGAGGATGCGTGGGCGCGCATCCGGCTGGCGCTGGAAATGGGCAACATCGGCGTGGCGCGCCAGCTGATCCTGGGCTACCTGCCCGAGGCGCAAAGGGACAGTCTGCGAAACATGGAAAAGGTGGCCGACAACCCGCAGCAATTCCTCGATTCGGGTTCCATCGACACGCAAAGCCGCCCGGGCCGCGAACTAGCCATGTTCGCCGTTTACCGTCTGGCGCGCAGTTCGCCGGCTGCCGCACAGCCTTACTGGGAGCGCTTGCACGCCAGGTTCAATGGCGAAGAACAGGGCTATGTATGGGGACAGATGGCTTTTCATGCTGCACGCAAGCATGATCCTGTGGCCTTGAATTGGTTCCACGAGGCTGGCGCTACGCCCCTCAACGAATTGCAGATGACTTGGCGGGTCCGCGCCGCCCTGCGCGTGCAGGATTGGCACGAGGTTCTGGAGAGCATCGCTGCCATGCCCGAGGCCCTGCAGAACCAGGGTGCATGGCGCTATTGGAAAGCGCGGGCGCTCAAGTCGCGAGGCAAGCTCGGCCCTGCCAACGGCATTCTGGCAAACTTGTCGCGCGAGCATAATTTCTATGGCCAGCTGGCGACCGAGGAGCTTGGCGCCGTGGTCAGCAATCCTGTTTCCACCTACCAACCCGGCGCTGACGAAATAAGTGCAGTCAATGCCATGCCCAGCATCCAGCGTGCTTTGGCACTGTATCAACTCAATCTGCGCACCGATGCCAACCGCGAGTGGATCTGGGCGACACGCAGCTTCGACGACAAGCAGTTGCTGGCTGCCGCAGAAATCGCGCGGCGTAATAACTGGCTCGATCGCGCCATCAATACGGCCGACAAGACGCGCGAATTGCACGATTTTGGCCTGCGCTATCCTGCGCCGCACCGCGACGTGATGCAGGTCTATGCCCGTGAGCGCGATCTCGACGAGGCCTGGGTCTATGGTCTGATCCGTCAGGAAAGCCGTTTTGTGCAGCAGGCTCGTTCCAGCGTCGGTGCGTCGGGGCTGATGCAGCTGATGCCGGCAACCGCGCAGTGGATCGCCAAGCGGCTTGGCCTCAAGCATTTTCGGCAGAACCTCATCGGTCAGCTCGATACCAATATTTCCTTCGGCACCTATTACCTGAAGTACGTGCTCGATACCAACGACGGCCAGCCGGTGCTTGCCACCGCCTCATACAACGCAGGGCCGTCGCGGGCCAAACGCTGGAAGGATGAGCATGCGCTGGAAGGAGCGATTTACGCCGAGTCCATTCCCTTTACCGAAACCCGAAACTATGTGCAGAAGGTCATGAGCAACGCCAGCTACTACGCTAACCGTTTCGGACAGCAACTGGTTACGCTCAAACAAAGACTGGGAACCATCTCGGGCAGAGCTGGCGAAAAAGAGTGCCAGAGCCGGGATGAACGCAGCCCCTCCTGCGATCCGTGACGAGCAGCCGATATTCCGGCTAAAATTGTCCTGTTTACCGAGCAGCGGTTTTTTTAAGGCGCAAAATGAATATTAAAAAAGTGTGTGTACTGGGGGGCAGCGGTTTTGTCGGTATTCATCTCGTCAATAAGCTGGCTATGGCCGGCCATGCGGTGCGGGTTCTGACGCGTACGCACGAGCATGCCAAGAAGGTGGCGGTGCTACCCGGTGTGGAAGTGTTGGAGGCCAATATTTTCGATCCGGCCGAGCTCGAACGTCATTTCGCCGGCATGGATGCGGTGATCAATCTGGTCGGTATCCTCAACGAGCAGAAGACCGGCCGGGCAGACAAGCCCTTGGCGGGCCGCGGTGATTTTCATGAGGTGCACGTCGAGCTGCCGCGCAAGATCGTGCACGCCTGCGCCGCAAGCGGCGTGAAACGCCTGTTGCACATGAGCGCGTTGAAGGCCGATCCCGGTGCGCCGAGCGCCTATCTGCGCTCCAAGGGGCTGGGGGAAGCCATCGTGCTCGCCGCTGGCATGCTGCCCGGCGAGGATGAAAGCGCGCATCCCGATGGATCAAGGTTCATCGATGGCTATGGCCTTGATGTGACTACCTTCCGGCCCTCGGTGATTTTTGGCCACGAGGATTCCTTCCTCAACAAGTTTGCCGGCCTGCTCAAAATGGCGCCGGTATTGCCGCTGGCCAGCCCGGATGCCAGGTTCCAGCCGGTGTTCGTGGACGATGTGGCTCAGGCGTACGTCTCCAGCCTCAACAATTCAGCCACCTTCGGCCAGAGTTACGATTTGTGCGGCCCGAAAGCCTATACCTTGCGCGAACTGGTGGAACTGGTGGGTGCCATGATTGGCCGCAAGCGCAAGATAATTGGCCTGTCCCCCCGCCTCTCTTATCTTCAGGCCTGGTTTTTTGAATGTCTGCCGGGCAAGAAAATCATGACGCGCGACAATTATTTCTCCCTGCAGGTCGAATCGGTGTGCAGCGCGGCGTTCCCCACGGTTTTCGACATCACGCCGAGCGCGCTGGAAGCCGTCGCGCCAGGATACTTGGTCGAATCCAGCCCTTATCAGGGGTACCGCTCCGCAGCGGGGCGCTGATCGCTCCATGATGGTCTACCAGGTCGGCGGGGCGGTGCGTGATGAACTGCTCGGTCTGCCTGTGCAGGACCGGGACTATGTGGTGGTGGGCGCTACGCCGGAAGAAATGATCAGGCAGGGCTTCCGCCCCGTGGGCAAGGATTTCCCGGTTTTTCTCCATCCCCGGACCCATGAGGAATACGCCCTTGCGCGCACCGAGCGCAAGACGGCGGCCGGTTATAAAGGCTTTCAGGTCCATGCGTCTCCGGAAGTGACGCTGGAGCAGGACCTGGCCCGGCGCGATCTCACCATCAACGCCATTGCCAGAGATCCAGATGGGCGCCTCATCGACCCTTATGGCGGGATGAGCGATATCAAGGCCGGCATCCTGCGTCATGTCAGCCCGGCTTTCGTTGAAGACCCCGTGAGAATCCTGCGCGTGGCGCGTTTCGCGGCCCGCTTCGAACAATTTTCCATTGCCCCGGAAACGCTCGCCTTGATGCGTGCGATGGTGGACAACGGCGAAGTGGATGCGCTGGTGGCGGAACGTGTGTGGCAGGAGATTGCCAAAGGGCTGATGGAGAAAAAGCCCTCGCGCATGTTCTATAGCTTGCGGGAATGCGGTGCCCTGGAACGCATCCTGCCCGAGGTGGAGCGCCTGTTCGGCGTGCCGCAACCGGCGCAGCATCACCCCGAAATCGATAGCGGCGTACACGTGATGATGGTGGTGGATTGCGCTGCGGCGCGAAATTACCCCCTGCCGGTGCGTTTCGCTGCCCTGACGCACGATCTAGGCAAGGGGGCTACACCGCCGGAGGAATGGCCGCGCCACATTGCCCATGAAGTTCGCGGCTTCGAACTGATCAAGCCGCTTTGCCTGCGCTTGCGTGTCCCCAACGATTGCCGCGACCTGGCACTGGTGACGGCGCGTTTCCACGGACTCGTCCACCGCACCTTCGAATTGCGCCCGGAAACGCTCCTGAAACTGTTGCAGGAAACCGATGCCTTGCGTCATCCGCAGCGTTTCGAGCAGTTTCTCCAGGCCTGTGCCGCGGATGCCTGCGGCCGTTCGGGTTTCGAAAATCATCCCTTTGAGGCGGAAGATTTTCTGCTTCAGGCCCTGAAGACGGCCGCTGCTGTCGATGCCGGTGCGGTCGCCAGGCAGTGCGAGGACCCCGCCGCCATCAAGGAACATGTCGCTCAGGCGCGCCTGACCGCTATTAAAGAATGGCTGGCGCAAAGGCGCGGCACTTGCCCGTAGTGAACGTCGTATAAAATACTCTCGTGATTTTTTACCGGAATACTCAACCATGCAAACCTTAGGCAAATATCCCTTCAAACGTCTGCGCCGCATGCGGCGCGATGATTTTTCCCGTCGCCTGATGCGTGAGCATCAGCTGGGAGCCGGCGACCTGATTTATCCCGTATTCGTGCTGGATGGGGAAAATCGCATCGAGGCGGTAGCTTCCATGCCGGGCGTCGAACGCCTGACGCTGGACTATCTGCTGGAGCGGGCGCAGCAGTGTGTCGAACTGGGGGTGCCGGCGCTGGCCATTTTCCCGGTGATCGACGCTTCCTTAAAGAGTCTGGATGCGGCTGAGGCATATAACCCGGACGGCCTGGTGCCGCGGGTGGTGCATGCCTTGAAACAGCGCTTCCCCGAACTGGGCGTGATTACCGATATCGCGCTAGACCCCTACACCAGCCACGGTCAGGACGGGCTGATCGATGCTGCCGGGTACGTGATGAACGACGAGACGGTGGCCGTGCTGGTGCGCCAGGCGCTGGCTCACGCGGCAGCGGGGGCCGACGTGGTGGCGCCATCGGACATGATGGATGGCCGTATCGGCGCGGTACGCGCAGCGCTGGACGGCGCCGGTTACATCCATACGCGGATTCTGGCGTATTCAGCCAAATATGCTTCCAGTTTCTACGGGCCGTTCCGCGATGCGGTGGGTTCTTCCGCCAATCTTGGTGGCGGAAATAAATACACCTATCAAATGGACCCGGCCAACAGCGATGAAGCGCTGTGGGAAGTGGGGCAGGATCTGGCTGAAGGGGCGGATATGGTGATGGTCAAGCCGGGCATGCCCTACCTTGATATCGTGCGTCGCGTAAAGGATGAATTCAAGGCACCCACCTTCGTCTATCAGGTCAGCGGCGAATACGCCATGCTCAAGGCTGCTGCCCAGAATGGCTGGCTGAACGAGAAGGCCTGCGTGCTGGAAGCGCTGTTGGCGTTCAAGCGCGCTGGCGCGGACGGAATTCTGACTTATTTCGCGCTGGACGCCGCGCGTTGGCTGCAGGAAAAGTGATTACTGGGCCAGTTTCGCGTGGCGCTCGCGGTCCAGTTTGATGATGTAGCGCTGAATCATGGCCTGCTGTCCGGAAGGCAGGCCAATGAACATGCACCCGGCGCGCAGGGCCTTTGAACCGTTCTTCATCGTGACTTCATGAACGTTGCGGATCTCGATCTCCGTCGTGACGGTACCGATTTCCGGCAGTACGATGCGGCAAGCGGAAAATTTGTCGCCAATTTCAAACGCGATCACATGTTGGCCATCGGTAATGGCAATTCCCCCCAGGCTGATGTCGGCGATAGCCGCTTCTATCTTGGCGCCGCCAGCCATGGTCATGACGCATTTGATCGGGTTGATCACCGGAGTGGAGAGGCGATAGTACTCACGCCTTTGCAGCTTTAACAGTTCGCGGGGAATGCCCGCCTTGAATGCAGGGCGGCCGAGATGTTCAACTGGCTTCATGCCATCGACTACGAACTGTACCTTGACACGGTCCATCGCTGTTACCAGGATGATCTTGTCGCTCGCCAGCGCACGCTGGTTGATGATTTCATCGGCGCCGAAGTCGAGTGTCAGTGACCCCGCATCACCATCCACATCGATAATGGACGTCAGAATGAAATCCTTGCCATGGTTGAAATAGGCGGTGACGAGCTCGTTTTTGTTCTGGATCGCCCGCAGGATATAGAGGATTTCCAACCTGGAGTGAATCATGTAGTTGCTGCCGTCGGTGGCAGCTTCGGTTTCTAGCGCGGGGTGCTCCATCCGTGATCTATGTTCTCATTCCAAGGTCCAGCCAGAAGGGCGAGTTGGTGCCGATATTTTTACGACTCGCGGTGCGACCGCAATTTTGCCTGATTCTCAAGAATGAGGCCAGTTTGGAGCAAGGTGGCTTCAGGCGATTGCCAGGATGGCTTCCACTTGTCTGATTTTGGCGCGGTCCGGCGATTTTCCCGCGGCAGCATTTTTTCGTAGGTCGTCGGTGCCAAAAACTGCCAGCCTGATTTCGGCTGTTTCGCCCTGAAGGGTAAACGTTGGCACGGGAAGCATTTCATCGTTGATGCGGAAGCGTTTTTCTCCGGTCTCATAAGGCATTCCGCTATTGAGTAGAAACAGTTCGACTTCCTTCACGTTGTCCGTGAACAATTGCAGGTTGATGTCGGAGTGGCGCGTGGCTGTTCCGCTTAACACGGACCCTGTGAGGTGGGGGTTGAAGCGTTCCAGTAGTTGCATGGCTGTCAGGGCTTCCTGACGCAGGGATTTCAAGCGCGCCGGTTGCTCGTCCTTCTGGTATAGCTCCTGATAGGCTCGCAGAGCCGTTTCCACTTCGGCATTGCTGGGCAGGCTGTGGCTGTCCGGTACCCCGATTTGACGGGCGGCTTTGCGTTTGGCGGCAGCATAATCCTGTATACCATCCTCGGCGATCAGACGTGCAGCAGATTGGGCGATCAGTTCGCGCATCTGGCGCCGCTGAGGGGAGGAATCTTTTGTCATGTGACGCGTCAAGAATATCTGCTCCTAGAAGAGTTGATCCTTGATTTCGTCGGGACTTTTTGCCCCTGGAAGCCCAATGACATCATCTGTCCACTGGTTCTGGGTTGCAGGCGGAAATTCCTGGTAGAAGTATTCTGGAATGCCCCCATCGCTAACGCGCAAGCCATTTTCCGGGTTGATGTTGATTACGCTGACGCCATCAGGAATTGCGTATTGGCTTTCCGGGACATTTTTAAGGGCCTTGCCCATGTAGCTCATCCATATTGGCAGTGCGGCTTGTCCGCCAGTTTCACCCGCACCCAGCGAGCGCGGCCGGTCGTAGCCGATCCAGGATACCGCCACTAGGTTTGCGTTGAAGCCGCAGAACCAGGCGTCAACCTGGTCATTGGTGGTGCCGGTTTTTCCGGCCAGGTCATGTCGGCCCAGTTGCATCGCCTTGATGGCTGTGCCGTGACGCACCACGTCCTGCATCAGAGTGGTCATGATAAATGCATTCCGCGCGTCAATGGTCCGTTCTGCCGATACCCCCGCACGCACAGGTTTTGCCTGTGCCAGCAGGGCTCCCCGCCCGTCCACAATGCGGTCAATAAAGTATGGTTGCACGCGGTAACCGCCGTTAGCGAATATTGAATAACCTGCAACCATCTGCATCGGCGTAACGGAGCCTGCACCCAGTGCCATGGTCAGGTAAGCTGGATGCCGGTCTGCGCTAAACCCGAATCTGGTGATGTAATCCTGGGCATATTCTGGCGTGATGGACTGCAAAATGCGAACAGAAACCAGATTTTTGGATTTGGTGAGCGCGGTGCGCAGACGCATCGGGCCCTCGGTCTTCCCGTCGTAATTCTTGGGTTCCCAAGCTTCGCCAGCATTGGCGCCGGGCAAAGATAGCGGCGCGTCGTTAATGATGGTGGCGGGCGTAAAACCTTTTTCCAGTGCGGCTGAGTAAATAAAAGGCTTGAAGCTCGAACCGGGTTGCCGCCAGGCTTGGGTAACATGGTTGAACTTGCTGTGATTGAAATCGAACCCTCCCACCATCGCACGAATGGCTCCGTCGTGGGGGTCTGCCGAAACAAAAGCTGCCTCAGCTTGAGGTAGTTGGGAGATTTTCCAGCCACCTTTGTCGCGCGACATGATTCGGATCAGGGAGCCGCGGCGCAGGTGCGTTTTCGCCACAGAATTGGGAGCGAGAAATTTTTGGGCAAACTGCAGGCCTTCTCCGCTAATTTCCACGGTTTCACCATTCTTGCTATAGGCCGAGATTTTTTTCGGGCTGGCTTCAAGCACGACTGCGGGAATCAGTCCATCGACTTGGTCCACATCGTCCAGTGCACTTTCCAATGCGTCATCGGGGAGCGAGCCGCTGTGCTGTAAATCGATAAAACCCTCCGCCCCGCGGTAGCCGTGGCGACGGTCATAATCCAGCACGCCCTGGCGCAGGGCAAAATTTGCGGCTTCCTGGTCAGCCCTGCGCAAAGTGGTATAAACCTTGATACCGCTGCTGTAGATCTGATCCTGATAACGCTCGAATAAGCTTTGGCGTACCAGCTCGGCAACGTAGTCAGCGTTTACTTCGGCTACCTGCGAGTCATGGTGGACGTGAAGTGGTTGCTGTAATGCGGCCTGGAACTCGCTATCCTTTATATAGTGAAGCTCGTGCATGCGCCGCAATACGTATTGCTGGCGTAATTTTGCGCGTTTTGGATTGACCACGGGGTTGTAGCGTGATGGCGCCTTAGGCAGGCCGGCAAGCATGGCGGCCTCGGCTATATTAATTTGGGCAAGCGGTTTGCCGAAATATAGTTGGGACGCGGAGGCAAAACCATAAGCGCGTTGGCCAAGGTAAATTTGGTTGATGTAAAGCTCGAGAATTTGATCCTTGGAAAGACTGTGCTCAATTTTCATCGCCAGCATGGCTTCGCTAATTTTGCGTGTAAGCGTCTTTTCGCTGGAAAGAAAAAAATTACGCGCGACCTGCATGGTGATGGTGCTTGCGCCTTCGCGAGCGCCACCCGCCGTCAGGTTGGCTAGGGCTGCACGGGCAACGCCAACATAATCAACCCCGCCATGCTGGTAAAATCGGTCATCTTCCGCCGCAAGTATGGCCTGGCGCATGATGGGGGGGACATCCTTGATTTTGACTACGGCGCGTCTCTCTTCCCCGAATTCACCGATCAACGCGCCATCCGATGTGTAGATGCGAAGCGGTATTTTGGGCCGGTAGTCTGTCAGGATGTCGAGTGAAGGCAGTTGTGGGTAAATCAATGTAACCACCAGCGCGATCAGCGCGGTTACGATGAGGCCGCCTGCCAACACTACAAGGGAGGTGTAGTGCCACCAACGGAGAGTCATAATTGAGATTTTCTGGAAAGGTTGTGGTGTAATAAGTGTTCAAGATTATAGACGGTAAATTCGAGCAAAAGAAAACTTGCATAAAATTAGTTTACAGGGTGTATAGTTGCTGATAGCATTTAATGTAAATTATACGTATTGCTTCTAACCAGGCCGTGCGGAAGGGGAAATTTACTTGCGATTCGATTTTCTGGAAGCCAAGTCGCCGCCTTTAATAGGTGTGGACATCAGTTCTTCTTCAGTAAAAATGGTGGAGCTTGCAGAGGCCGGGAAGGACCTTTACCGCGTAGAACGTTATGCGATCGAGGCGCTGCCAAAAGATGCGGTGGTGGACGGCAATGTCGTCAACCTCGAGGCTGTGGGCGAAACTCTCAAGCTTGCGTGGAAGCAGATGGGGGGGCGCATCAAAAACGTTGCCCTCGCTCTTCCTTCAGCGGCGGTCATCACCAAAAAAATTGTAGTTCAAGCTGGATTACGGGATCAAGAACTTGAGCTGCAGGTTGAGGCGGAAGCAAACCAATATATTCCTTTTGCCTTGGACGAGGTAAATCTGGATTTCCAGATCGTCGGCCCTGCATCGAACAACCCAGATGAGGTTGAGGTGCTGATAGCTGCATCGCGCAAGGAAAAGGTCGACGATCGTGTCGCCGCAGCTGAAGCGGCGGGGCTCAAGCCGATGGTGATGGATATCGAATCCTATGCCACTCAGGCATCATATGACTTGATAGCACGCCAGTTGCCGGGTGGCGGGCGGGATCAGACTGTGGCAATCGTGGATATTGGTGCAGCCATGACCCACATCAACGTGCTGCATAACAATCAGTCGGTGTATTTGCGAGAGCAGAATTTCGGCGGAAATCAACTGACGCAGGAAATCCAGCGCCGTTATAGCCTTTCAGTAGAAGAAGCCGAGATAGCTAAACGTCAGGGGGGGTTGCCGGATAATTACGAGCCGGAAACATTGCAGCCGTTCATGGACACCCTGGCGCTGGAAGTGGCGCGCGCATTACAGTTTTTCTTTTCCTCCACCCAGTTTAATCGGGTTGACCTTATACTTCTCGCGGGCGGTTGTGCCATGATTCAAGGGCTTGACGAAGTGGTAGCTAGCCGGACTCAGGTTAGTACCATGATAGCCAATCCTTTTGCCAACATGGCTTTGTCTTCTCGCGTCAAACCCAAGCAGCTGACCGCTGACGCCCCGGCGTTAATGATCGCATGCGGCTTGGCTCTGCGGAGGTTCGATACATGACAGTCCGCATCAATCTTCTGCCGCACCGCGAGCAAAAAAGGGCGGCCAGGCAGCAACAGTTTTTAATTCTAGCTGGCTTGGTCTTGGTTTTTGGAGCCGTAATTGCTATTGCCGGGCACACTGTGATTGCCGCTAAAATCGATAATCAAAGTGGGCGAAACAGCTTTTTAAAAGCGGAAATAACCAAGCTTGACAAGCAGATAGAGGAAATTAATAGCCTCAAGGAAAAGACCCAGGCACTTCTGGAACGTAAAAAGGTGGTGGAGTCCTTGCAGGCAGATCGCTCATTGGTTGTCCATTTGCTTGACCAGCTTGTACGCCAGTTGCCGGACGGTGTCTATTTGAAATCCATAGATCGGAAAGGCAACAACGTCAAATTGGTAGGGTATGCACAATCCAATGCGAGAGTGGCTTCCTTGATGCGCAACTTGGACGAATCACCTTGGCTGGAGTCGCCAGTTCTAATTGAAACCAAGGCGGTTGTCCTGAACAATTTGCGGGTGAGCGAGTTCGCTCTAGATGTCAAACTGGTTTCTCCCAAAGCTCCTGATGCTAAAGGCAATCCAGCCGAGAAAAAAATCTCGCAGTCTTCCAATTCCAAGGATGAGAAGGCATGAACCTTGAAGATTTGAAAACACTGAATCTTAAGGATATCGGTGGTTGGCCAGTCCTGCCAAAGGTGGCTGTGCTATTGCTGCTGCTGATAGTGGTAGTCTTTGCGGCATACTGGTTCGACTGGAATGAGCAGTGGGCACAACTCGACTCCGCACGGCAGGAAGAAGCTACGTTGCGCGACACATTCCTCGCCAAGAAAAAACAAGCTATCAATTTGGATACCTACCGTCAGCAACTGAAAGAGATAGACCAGTCTTTTGGCGCGCTACTTAAACAACTTCCAAACAAGTCAGAAATGGACGCTCTTCTGGTTGATATTAATCAGGCGGGATTGGGCCGTGGGCTGGAATTCGAGTTGTTTAAGCCGGCTCCAAGTGAAACAAAGACTGAGTTTTATGCATCATTGCCGGTGACGATAAGGGTTACTGGGACTTACCACGATTTCGGACACTTTGCCAGCGATATTTCCCAATTGCCGCGCATAGTGACTCTGAACGACATAAAAATCGAGGCTTCCAAAGACAATAGGTTGACTATGGACGGTGTTGTGAAAACCTACCGCTATTTGGATGAAGCCGAAGTCTCTGCCCAGAAAAAACCGGCTGCGGATGGCAAGAAAAATGGCGCAGGGGGGGCGAAGCCATGAGATGGTTGATAATTGCTGTTATGACACTGGGCATGACCGGATGTGGAGGTGGCCAGCATGATGACCTGGACCAGTTCGTGCGCGACGCAGGCCAGGGGATGAGGGGAAAGGTGGAGCCCTTGCCGGAAGTAAAACCTTATGAACCCTTTCCCTACGAAGCGTTCAATTTGCCTGATCCATTCGCTCCACGCAAACTAAAGCCAGCTGCAAGTGGGGGAGGAGGCTTTCAGCCGGACCTGAATCGCCGCAAGGAGCCACTTGAATCCTTTGAACTGGAAAAATTAAAGATGGTTGGCACGCTGGAACAAAACCATGTGATATATGCCTTGATCAAAGCGCCTGACAACAGTTTAAGCCGGGTGAAAGTCGGGAACCACATGGGTGTCAATTTTGGCGTTATAACAAGTATTAGTGAACAAGAGATCAAGCTGACCGAAATAATCGAGGATAGCGCGGGCGAATGGAGTGAAAAGCCAAGCAGCTTAACGCTGATTGATGAATCGAATGCGGGTCAACAGAAGAAATAGAGGGCGCCATGATTAGATCGAATTTGATAATGAAAACGATGTTCCGTATGGCGTGCGCCGTACTGTTAACAGGTGCGGCTACCATCTCGGTTGCGGCGGACGGCGGGGCGAGTGCGCCCGTGACCGATCAGAATAATATCGAAAGCGTGACTTACACCACGCTTCCGAACGGTAAAATTGAGGTCAAGGTCAGTTTGAAGCAGGCGCTGGCTACGCCTCCCGTCGGTTTTACGACGAATAACCCACCACGCATCGCACTAGATTTTCCGGGAACGGCCAATTCACTTGGCAAGAATTTGATGGAAGTTGGGCAGGGTACGTTGCGCACGGTGAATATAGTCCAGGCAGGGACACGCACTCGCTTGGTAATGAATCTTGCCAAACCGGTTGGTTATGAAACACGCATGGATGGCAAGGACTTGTACGTCACGTTGCAGAACTCACCGACTGTCGTATCAAATGCGAACGTAACGACGCGATTTGCCGAAGCGGGCGTTAGCACGCCAGTCGGGCAACAGATTCACAGCTTGAACGATATCGATTTTCGACGCGGCAGCAATGGAGAGGGGCGTATCGTCGTTGGGCTGTCTGATTCGACGACTGGAATCGATATACGCAAGGTGGGCAAAAATCTGGTTGTGGAATTTATTGATGCCAAGCTGCCGACTAATCTCGAACGCAGGCTCGATGTGCTCGATTTCGGTACACCGGTTAAAGCGCTCGCCACGTCTAGCCAGGGGAAAAATACGCGTATGGTGATTGAGCCGCAGGGGCTTTGGGAGTACTCCGCTTACCAAGCCGACCGCCAATTCATCGTTGATGTTAAGAAAGTTGTTGAAGATCCAAATAAGATGGTCGCAAGCGGGAAACAGGGCTATGCAGGCGAAAAACTGTCTCTAAATTTCCAGAATGTCGAAGTGCGTACAGTTCTTCAAGTAATCGCTGATTTCACAAACCTGAACATCATTACCAGTGATTCAGTGTCTGGGTCACTGACCTTGCGATTGAAGGACGTTCCATGGGACCAAGCACTGGACATTATATTGAATGCAAAGGGATTGGATAAACGGAAGAACGGAAATGTCATTTGGATTGCGCCCCGAGATGAACTCGCCGTTAAGGAAAAGGCGGAGTTAGAGGCTAGGCAGCAAGTATCCGAGCTTGAGCCGCTGCAGACAGAATATTATTCGCTGAATTACCTCCGCGCGGATACTGCCAATAAAATGCTTCTAGGCCAGGCGGGGACTACTTCCGATAAAGGGGATGACGCTAGCTGTGCGCCGGCTGCTGCTGGCGTTAAAGCAACGGCCTCCACTGCTACGGGAAGCGCTGCTGCTGGACCACAGAAAATATTGTCGAAACGTGGAACGGTTACCTTTGATCAAAAGACAAATATGTTAATTGTCAATGATATTCCTAGCAAACATGAGGAAATAAGGCGTTTGCTAGCGGTCATCGACGTGCCTGCTAAACAGGTAATGATTGAGGCGCGCATCGTTTCTGCTACTGATGGATTTAGCAAAGAACTTGGTGTACGGCTGGGAACCAGCTTTAAGGGGTCAATTGGCAACAAAAGTTACTCCTCTCTGCCGCAACCATTGGGTTTGAATGTCAATAATGTAGATCTTCCTGTCGGGCTTTCTCCAATTTCAGGAGCTAGTCCAGCGACCCTTGCTCTAACATTAATGAATCTTAGTGGAGGGAATCTGATTAACCTTGAACTCTCAGCCATGGAGTCGGATAACAAAGGTACGGTTCTATCCAATCCGCGGGTCATGACTTCCAACCAGCGTCCAGCGGCGATTGTTAAGGGCATTCAGTTCCCTGTCATAACTCCTGGCACTGCTAATTCGCCTCCGACCACAACTTATAAGGATGCATTGCTCTGCTTGTTGGTTAATCCACAGGTTCTCAATAATGATTCAATATTGCTGGATGTCGAAATAACCAAGGACGATCCACAAACGCCAGATACTGCGGGTAATAGGGCTCTTGATATTAATCGAGTAAAGACACAGATTTTGGTGAATAACGGTGATACGGCTGTGCTTGGTGGAATATTTATTCAGGATACCAAGAAAGGGGTCGATAAGGTTCCGCTTTTAGGGGACATACCGGTATTTGGAAACTTGTTTAAAAAGACGACTCGTTCAGACGAAAAAAATGAATTGATGATTTTTATAACCCCGAGAATTCTCAAGGAAAGTTTGAATGTTCAGTAGGATCGGGTAATCATACTTAAAACATATCATCTGATAAAATAGACAGAGGGGATGCCGTGCATCCCCTCTGTCTATTTTCACGACTAATTATTGCGTGTCAGCGCAAAATTGCCTTCCGATCCCTGGTCCGGCTTGAACCATGCCAGTTTGCTTTGTAAGCTCACTACTTTACCAACAATGATTAATGTGGGAGGCTTTAGACGCGCATCAGTGGCAAGTCGTGGCAATGATTCAAGCGTGCCAGTAACGACGCGTTGACTGGGTGTTGTGCCTTGCTGAACTATGGCGGCCGGGGTGGATGGTGTTAAACCGTGTGTGATTAATTGCTGACATAAGACAGGCAAGCCCAACAGGCCCATATAAATAACAACAGTCTGATTGGGGCGTGCCAGCATATCCCAATCCAAGTCCATAGTACCGTCTTTCAGGTGGCCGGTTACGAATACGCAAGCCTGTGCATAGTCGCGGTGAGTCAGGGGGATTCCGGCATACGATGCCACTCCAGATGCAGCGGTTATCCCGGGTACGACCTGAAATGGAACTTGGTTGGCAGATAGTGTTTCGATTTCTTCGCCGCCGCGGCCGAAAATGAAGGGATCTCCGCCTTTGAGACGAAGCACCCTCTTGCCTTCCTTGGCTAGCTTGACTAGCAGTTCGTTGATTTCTTCCTGGCGCATGGCATGGTTTGCACGCTGCTTGCCAACAAATATGCGGTCGGCGTCACGTCTGGTTAACTCAAGAACCTGCGGTGTTACCAGATTGTCGTAAACGATAACGTCTGCTTGCTGCATCAGACGCAGAGCGCGGAAAGTGAGTAAATCCGGATTTCCAGGGCCACCTCCAACCAGGTAAACCTCACCTTGAGGTGGCGTGTCTGCAGACTCTGTGATGGCTTTTTCCAGCGCCCCCTTCGCTTGTTCCTCTTGCCCTGCAAAGATCATTTCGGCAATCGGTCCTTGGAAAACTTTTTCCCAGAAAATTCGCCTTTGTCCTGATTCAGAAAAATGTTGTTTTACTTTCCCTCGGAATTTTTCAGCTAGCGAAGCCAGACGTCCATATGAAGCTGGTACCAAGGTTTCCAGGCGGGCGCGCAGCAACCTGGCCAAAACCGGAGATGCGCCACCCGTGGATACAGCGACAATTACAGGTGATCGATCGATGACTGAAGGCATGATGAAGGAGCAAAACTCCGGGTCATCCACGACATTGACTGGAATGTGATGTGCTTTTGCGACTTCGGATACACGCTTGTTAACTGCCCGATCATTGGTTGCAGCGATAGCGATTACAGCTTGATTCAAATGCTCAGGGGAAAAAGTTTCCTGAACATAGGTAATAATACCTTTATCTGCATCTCCTTTTAAGGTCGCGCAGAGTTGCGGAGCAACCACCGTAACCTTTCCCCCAGAGTGCAACAACATCGCGACTTTGCGCGCGGCTACATCACCTCCACCAATGACGCAGCAAGGCTGGCCTTTGATGTCAAAAAAAATTGGCAAAAATTCCATGACTTGAATAATCCGTGAAAATAATCGGGAAGGTGCTGCGTTTAGTTAGAGTTGACTGGTGCGTTCGAAAGCTTGTGTTCGACGGCAAAGATTGCGGCTTCGACACGTGAAGTCAAGCTTAGTTTGGAAAGTATGTGCCGCACGTGAAGTTTGACGGTGTCGTGGCTGATATCCAATTGGCGGGCGATTACCTTGTTGCTCTCTCCAAGTGCAAGGTGGGAGAGGATTTCGCGTTCGCGCTGGGTCAGAAGATCAAGCATGGAGGCCGGTTGCTGCGCGGCGGGCTGGTTGTTCTGCAGCAATCCGACAAGTTTCATAGTCATGGAAGGCGCGACTACTGTTTCGCCGCGGGCGGCACGCACGATAGCATCAGCCACATCGTCCGGCTCCATGTCCTTGAGCAAATAGCCGCGCGCACCAGCACGAAGGACGTTGGCTAGATCTTCCTCGGCATTGCTTACCGTTAGTACCAGTGTGGGTATGCTGTTGCCCTCCAACTGGAGTTGGCGCAGCAGTGAGAGCCCATCGATAGGCTGCATGTGCAGATCGGTTACCATGACATCAGGCTTGAGTTCATCAAGCAACTGGCGCGCCTCATCAGCGCTTCCCGTTACCCCGGCGACACTGATCTGCGCGTTGCGTTCCAGCAGTTCAGCCAGCCCCTTGCGGAAAAGCGTGTGATCGTCCACTAGCAAAACACGTATGCTCATATCCCTCCCTCCTTCTTCGGAGCAGGGAAGGTAAGCAAAACGCGCGTCCCGCGTTCGGGTAGCTTCTCGACGACTACATTGCCGTTCAGGCGCTGAGCCCGCTCCCGCATGATGCTGAGTCCGAAGTGCATATCTTTATCGGGCGTGCGCTTGGGGGAAATGCCGATACCATCGTCTTCAATGCAGACCCAGTACTGGTTGTTGCCATCCAGTCCAAGCGTCAGGCTGACATCCTGCGCTTTGGAATGCTTGTTAATGTTATGCAGGGCTTCCTGGACGATGTGGAATACCTGAACCTCCTGATCCGGCGTGAGATTCAGATCGGGCGCCAAGTTGGAAAAATTAATGAAAATCCCGGTTTTTTTGAAAAATCCGTTAACGATATCCTGAAGCGCCGGAAGTAGCCCGCGAGGATCCATCCGGTTGCGGAAGTGGGTAAGAAGTTCACGCAAGCCGGAGTAAGCGGTATCCAGCCCCTCACTTACATCTTCAAGATACTTCGCCGAGTTGGCCGTGTCAGCGTGTTCCATCGAATCGCGTAGCAGTGCCAGGCGCATTTTCATGTAAGCCAGCGTTTGCGCGAGTGAATCGTGCAATTCATTGGCAAGCATCTGGCGCTCATTCATGAGTGTGATACGCATGTTTTCACGAGTCAGTCGTGCGTTCTCAAGCGCCATGCCAAGATGTTCGCTTATGGAATCGAACAGCAGCGCGACATCTTCCGGCACAGGTGTGTCACTGGCCATGAACAAATTGTAAACGCCTTGTACCTTGCCCTGAAAACGCAGTGGCACTGCGATGATGTGCTGGCAGCGCGAACCGAAATAGCTGTGAGAATTACGTTCGGAGCAGAAATGAACATTGGTGCTGTGGCGATGCGAGTGCTTGCGTGTGGCCTCGCCGCACAGACCGCATTCAAGTTCCACGAATTGTTCCTGTTCGACGATTTCTACCGGCAAACCGATTGAGCCCACCAAACGTAAATGGGAGCCGTCTGCCGTCAGAACTCGCACTGCACCGGCATCTGCGCCAGCAAGCTTGACCATGGTGCCGAGAAACCGTTCCAATAGGGCTTCGAGGTTGTTTTCCGTGGACAGGCTGGTAGCGATCTCCGACAGAACGCGCAGCGCGGGTATCGTATATGTCCCGGAAGCGGGATCGAGATTCGACGAAGGAAATGCGACCGTGTTCATTGGCTGAGTCGACTCTGTATCTGGTATATGTTCAAGTGCATTTCAGTCCGCTTTAAGGGCTCCCTAACTCCGAAGTACAATGGGGGCAACGAGATGCTTTTAAAGGGATAGTTGAAAAACAGTGAGGGCAGTCCTTGGTGTTGGGTTCCGCGGCAGGTTCCTCTTTTCTCAGCCGGTTGATGTTGCGAATCAGGATAAATACCGCAAACGCCACAATAATGAAGCTGATTACGGCGTTGAGGAACAAACCATAGTTGATGGTGACCGCGCCGACTTTTTGCGCTTCAGCCAGGGAAAGGTACGGCCCGGTGGCGCTACCATCCTTCAGTACCAGAAACAGGTTGGAGAAATCGACATTGCCGAGAATCATCCCGATCGGTGGCATCATGATGTCCGACACCAGCGATTTGACGATGGCGCCGAAGGCGGCGCCGATGATAATGCCCACCGCCATGTCCACCACATTGCCGCGCATGGCGAATTCCTTGAATTCTTTTAACATTGAAGTACTCCTTGTTAAAGTTGGCTGGCCACTTATTTTACCTTAATCTGCAAGGATTCCTTCGCTCGTATGCGCAAACCTCTCGGCAAATCGCTACAATTTGGGCAACTTTGACAATAAATCATGAAAAAAACGGCCGATCCCTCTGAACCATTACGCGTTGCCGTTGACCGTTTGCGGCCTGGCATGTACGTACATCTTGAGCTGAAATGGCTGGATCATCCATTTTCTTTCAACAGTTTTAAAATTCGCGACCAGAAGCAACTCGACACCCTGTTGTCACTAGGGCTGAGGGATGTGATCTATGTACCGGAAAAAAGCGACGTGGCGCCGCTTCCTCCCAAAGAGTCCCCCGTTCCGATGGCCGAATCATCTCCCATGCTTGAGGTGGACCAGTTAGCCCTGGCCGATAAAAAGCGCCGCATCGCTCGCGTCAGCAAGGAGCGCGAGGCGATCCAGCGCTGCGAGAAGAAATTTGTCGGAGTTATCAGTAGCGTCAAGAATCTCATGCGCAACCTGATGGCACGTCCCGAGGAGTCTATCCAGGCCGCCGATGTTCTGATCAAGGAAATGGTCGAATCCCTTCTGGCTGACCGCAATATCGCCGTGCATCTGATGAATGACAAAATTGCCGGGGAGGATGTGTACTACCATTCCCTAAACGTCGCAGTACTAGCGATGATGTTGGGTCGTGAAGCCGGCTTGCCGCCAGAAGAAGTCAGCCTTCTGGGAATGGGGGCTCTGTTTCACGATGTGGGAAAAAGCCGCATACCCGATAAGGTCCTGTTAAAGACGGAGCCGTTGAATCATGCTGAACGGGCGCTGTATCGTCTCCATTGCCATATGGGGGAAGAGATAGCGAAGCAATTGGGGCTTGCGCCAAGAGCCATCGACATCATCGTCCAGCATCACGAAACCATGAACGGCAAAGGTTATCCCCAAGGCTTGCAAGGCGGAAAAATTTCGCGCCTGGCCCGAATTGTCGCCATCGTCAATGCTTATGATAATTATTGCAACCGCACCAATCCCAACGATTCTCTGACGCCCCACGAAGCCTTGGCCCTTATGTATTCCCGCGAGCGCGAATTGTATGACAGCAAATTGCTGAAGCTTTTTATCAAATGCATGGGGGTTTACCCGCCCGGCAGTATCGTCCAGCTTTCCAATGAGGCCGTGGGCATGGTTGTTTCGATCAATGCCAAGCAGGCTTTGAGCCCGAGTGTGTTGATTTACGACCCAACCGTGCCGAAGGAAGAAGCCATTATTTATGACCTGACCGAGGACCCGGATATCACTATCGTCGAATCTATCAGGCCTAATTTGCTGCTGCGTGAGATATACGACTACCTCAGTCCGCGCAAGCGGATGACGTACTATTTTGATGAGCGCACCGACGGAGCCAAGGCAAATCGCTAAGAAGTGCGCTATAAGACTTGACTAAATGCGTCGTTCTGGGATTAAATGGCGGCCTTCGCGAGGCCTCATGCAGTGGCAATTAATGAGGGCTCGAAGATGGCCAAGTAGCTCAGTCGGTAGAGCAGAGGATTGAAAATCCTTGTGTCGGTGGTTCGATTCCGCCCTTGGCCACCAAAATTTAACGCCCAACTCTTCTCGGTTGGGCGTTTCCATTTCTACTTCCCGCAAACCACGCGGGGATTGCGCCCATTCTGCGTGTGCCGGGGGTGGGCACGGTCTGGGCCACAGGGCTGCCGGTTCGACTCTCTTCTGCCCTCTGTTCTCTCAAAATCTCCACCAACCCTTTCGCCGTGGCACGCGCACATTGCCTTCTGCGGCAAGGAATTATGCGTGCGTCGGCTTTTCGGGTTTGACTGCTGGCTTGGATGACCAGCCCATTACGGAGGCTGCCACCGGTACCGAGCGGATCACTTCGGCACGTGGAAAACGAGCACTGTCACGATCAACTCGCGGTTGGTATCGCCATTTGCATGGAACACGTAGCGGAATCCACTCTCGTGAGGCCAGTTCACCGTTCGCTTGAAGTTGCCGTGTGCCTTGGCACTTGCATCAACGCCTGTACGTACCGTTGCCATTTCCGTACCGCGATTGAACACCAGGATTACTGTCTTGCCGTCCCGCCATGTGGCGTAGCTCAAGAGTTGGTCGATCGCCTCTCCAAAGGCCTTCGGACCCTTCCAGAATTTGCACTCGGCAATAAAAACATTGCGTTCGCCCTCACGCAGCAGGATGTCGGTCTTACCCGACATATTGAACGTCTCGCCCGTGGCCTTGCCCTCAAATTGGCCGTTGAGTTGAACGAGAAAGTGCTGCCGCAACGCTTCTTCATCCATTGTCTTAAAGGCATCAGGGCTGCGTTCCATAACGAGCGTCATGTCTTGCATGATCTTGAGCGCCTGCTCGTACTGCTCCATCGCCCAGGTCGGCTCTGGGGTGAAAGGCGCAGCACTCGCAGGGGGAAGCGCAGGAATCGCCCTTTTGCGCGCTGTTGGTATTGCGTATGTCTTAGGGGCGTCATCGCGTCGCTTGACTGGGATGCCGAGAGACGCCGCCCGCTGGGATTGGGCCAACAGTCGATCTCGACGTTGCTGGATCGCTTGCTCGGCGATGACGGACAGCCCGTTGTTGTGCGTGTCAATCATCGGGCGTTGCCATCCGAGGTATTGCTCAATATCTGCCAACGTGCGATCGATCAACGGTCTGACATCACGCGGTGCGTCGGCAGGCGAGTCGTAGCGAAGTACTAGCTCGTTCTTCTCGATAATCGCGCGCGGTGGATTTGAAGTCGAGGTATTGGGCTGAGCGTAGAACAACTCTGCCTCGCCCTCGAAGGGCACGCGCACCACGACACGCTCTCCGGGTACCATGCACGGGCGACTCTTGTCGTCGATCCATCGGCTGGAGTCATAGCGAACATCGACCTGTGTTTCGTGATGATCGGCGTACCATTGATCGCGTAAAAGGCTGATCGGCTCCACACGGTACTTTGCCGCCAGATAGTTTTTTAGATCGTCGGGTGCTGTGTTCAGCAACCTGTCGGGTTGAAGGCTTTCGATCTCCCGGCATATTTCGTCAGCTGTGTTGCGTAGCGATTGGCTGAGATCGTGGGTGCAGAAAAGCAGGCCTTTGCTTTTATCGATACCTCTTCCGAACATTATTTCTTCCTCTGTTTGTTGTCACGAGTGACTGGAGTGTGATGCACAAGGCATCCAGTACAAGCCTTGGCGCCGGTTGGACTCCACGAGTGCTCGATAGGCGTGGAGTGGCCCCTCGTACTCCGGCTTCCCCTTGTTCGCGGTTTTCACCTTGAACAGATCGTTTGGCTTGTCGCTGTCCTGCCCAGCTTTCAGCATAACGCGCTCGCCATCGACCTTGACGCCCTTGAACGACCAGAGGGCACTGAAGATGGTGGCTTGACCTTCCGTGCACCGAATCGGTCCGTGGGGCCAGTCATCCAAGGTCACCCACCTGAAGTCTGCTGAGAACGGCCCATGGATGGGCGTCCAGGGATCGGCTGAGACCATTGGTTCGGTGGCTGTCCCGGGGTGGATGAAAGCAATCCCTCCACCGTAGAACGTGAAACGTTCCTCCAGCGCCAGCCACTCCACGCCAATCCCGAATGGTGATCCACGCGTGGTGCGTGGCCTTGGTGAAATCACACGGATGTTGCCACCGGCCACCCGCACCCGATCCAACAGCGCGGGTTCTTGCAGCACGCGCGTCAGATCCCGGGCCAGCAGGACGGGCGACTGGCGGGCATCACCAAGCCGCCACACACCATCGCCCAGATCATCAATGCCGTCGCGACTCTCGATCCCCAGCGCGAGGCGCATCTTCTGGCGTAGCCAATCCTCGTCCAGGGCCAGTGCCGTGACATCGTCGGTTTCGACGGTGACCGGCCCGCACTCCGGGCAACGGCACATGCGCCCGCCATGACCATCACCCCAAACCTGCGCCCGATGCTGCTGGCAATGTGGGCAGAGCACGAACTGCGGATCGAGCGTCGTCGGTTTGATCGCCTTGCCGAGGATAGGCAGTGCGGCCGCCTCACGCGGCGACAACGTTGCGCGCAGCACCGGTGTGCCGCCGGCGAACAACCGGCAGACCAGGGCCCAGGCATCGTGCCCCGTCATCGATCAATCCTCCAGCACCGGCGACGAATTCATCACATCCGTTTCCGGAGGCGGCTCCTGCACGCTCAAGGTTTGGCCCTTCTGCAAGATGCCCACCGCGACCAGATAGCCCTCAAGTTGCGCTTGCATCTTGGCGTCGAACTTATGCAGATTCAGACGCCCCTTGCTGGTCACTTCGATGGTGACCACCTTGGGACGCGTCCTTCCTGGTTCGGGCGGGTAGTACAGATTGACCTGTGCTGCCGTTACTGCCCACTGGCCTTCCAGCGGGCCGGGCAGCTTTTCCTTCAACAGTTCATGTACGGAGCGTTGCTGGCTGGATTGCATCGCAGTGCAGTCGATCTTCAGCGCGCTGTCCGGACTGAGGAGTGTGAGTGCCTTGAGCTGTACCATCGAGAACCCATCATCGAACGCTTCCGGTACCTCGAAGCCGGTGCGCAGCATCGACAAATCCAGGGTCGGCGACTTGATCCGGTGCGCGTTCGCTTTGACGCCCAGCACATGCTCGGCGAAGGCCTCGACCAGCATCTGCTGGTATTTCGCGCCGCCGCGCACCAGAGTCCGCACCACGCCGGTGGACTTGGCGTACTCCAGCACCATGTGGATATTGGGATTGCCGACGCGGCGCTTCAGGGTCGAGCCCTCGAACTCCAACCTCAGCATGGCCATGTCCTTGATGTGGACGGACAGCAGGAACACGCCTGGACTGCGCTCGACCAAGTGCGCCTCGCTGCCGTCGCCACATTGCAGTTCGCGCTTGTAGAAGGCCGAGATTGCCTGGCGCAGCGCAACCAGCGCGCTGTCCGCCGTATTCGGCTGACGTTTCAGGCCCAAGTCGTATTGCTGGGTCTGAGGCCCGTGGTTTTCCCAAAAGCTGAAGTCATAGGCACGGTCAAACAATGCCGGATGGTGGACGTAGAGCCAGAACGAGCGATGAATGTCGCTCTGGCACAGCGCCAGCCCCGCCAGTGCGGCACCGTCTGCCACAACCGCCTCGAACATTGCCTGCTTGCCCGCCGCATCGCCTAGCTGGACGCTGGCCAGGAGGTTGGCAGTCATCCGGTCGCGGGCGTCGGTGTCGGGCCAGATTTTGACCGCCTCGACCAAGGACTGACTGGTCTCTGGTGTATCGTCCCATGTAAAGCCATCAGGCACTGGCAGGCCGTGGGAGGTCAGGAAGTCGCGTAGCGTGTTGTCCACCGGCAGCTCGAGCATCACGTCGACAAAGGTCTTCTTCATCTTGTTCGTCCTTTCTGGATCGGCGTCGGAGGTCTGCGACCGATGTTCGGAATGCACTGGCCAGCGACATGGTTACTGAACACGTATCTCATACAAGTAAAGCTACGAGATACAAACGCGATTCTGAACCGCAGATTTCCGCTTGTCAATCAAAGGAGCACATCTAGACCTTTCATGTATCACGTGGCTATACTATCGGCCTTACTTTCATTTACTGACTGTCTTTCCATTAGAGGAGCATCGCCATGGCTTCGGCGTTAGGAGTACGCCTGCGGCGGTTGCGCGAGGCAAAGAAATTGACTCTGCAGCAGGTCGCCGACGCGGTCGGATGTACCAAGGCGTACATCTGGGAACTGGAAATGAAGGACGGCCAACGCCCGTCCGCCGAACGGGTTCAGGCACTGGCCAAGCTGCTGGGCGTGACGATGGAGGACATCATGGGGGAGCCAATCCAGGAGGTTCCCGAAGCCAGCCTTGAGGATGTAGCCTTCTTCCGCGAGTACGCCGGGATGACGGAGGACGAGAAGAAGCACTACCAAGACGTTCTCAAGATGATGTTTTCGCGCAAGAGCGGAGACTGAGGATTGAGCGCAGCACAAGCCCTGACGGGTTCCATTGCCTCCAGCCATGTCATCAAGTGGCTGCGGGCCTGGTACAGCGAAGGCATGCCCGACGCCATCGATTTGGAAATCGTCCGGCAGATGCTGCCGTCCACACCCTACGGTACGGGCGTCCGGGAGATCAAGTCGCCAGTGGAAATCAATGGCGACGCCTTCGAAGGGATGCTGGCACGCGATCCTGACGACCACGCTGTATGGGGCATTGCCTACAACGGCAAGGCTCGGCGTGAGCGTCAACGCTTCACCATTGCTCATGAACTGGGCCACTTCATCTTGCATCGCAGTCACCAGCAGAGTTTCAACTGCGACAGCCAGAGCGTTCACACCGGCATCGATGGCCTTCGCCAAATTGAGCGCGAAGCCGACGAGTTCGCCGGCAACCTGCTGATGCCTGGCGATCTGCTGCGCGAGTGGATATCGAATCAGCGCATTGATCTACATGTCCTCAGTGCGATCGCCAAGCGCTTCCAGGTCTCGTTCGAGGCGTTGTGCATCCGCTTTATCAAGTTCACCAAGCAGCGTGCGATCCTCGTCTATTGGGACAATGGCTTCGTGAAGTACGAATGGCGCAGCAACAGTGCCGTCAGGACGCGGGCGCGCATCCGGCGCAACGGCGATCCACAGGAACCATTGCCGGGCACGTTGGCAGCTGATACCAGCATCGAGCACGAATGGGATGGTATCGAGATGTCAGCCGCGATCTGGTGCCCAGAAGAGGCGGCCCACATGAAGCTGTGGGAGTTCAAGCACAGCTATGGCGCACGTGATCGAATCCTCACGCTGCTCCTGCTCGAAAATGCTGAGCCGCGATCATGGGACCGGTCGTGGCAAGACGAGGAAAGTTTCGACAGCTTTGATCAGTTCGTCTCGAACGGTCAGTTGCCGGTGCGCTGAACCCAGATCTGTCGCCGAAGAGTCCTTACCATGACAACGAATTCACAGCGATTGAGGGATGCTCTGGAGGAAACCCTTCGGCTCCAAAATCCAGAGAGCGACGAGTACAAGCAGTGGTTGCAAGGCCCCCGAAGCTCGCCGCTGCCGCCTTCCATTCCGGCAGAAGGTAGCAACTTCTATCCGACCACTGATCGCGCACTTGTCTGCGTAACGGAAATCATCGACAACATCCGCGCTAACGATACCGTCCTTGCTCGAACACTCAGCCGAGATGAAATGTTCAAGCGGGCGACGAGCGCACTCGGGGCAAACCTTCCATCACTTGTTGAGGTCGTCAATGACGATGAGAGATGGAAACAGTACCGAGAAGCCCTCACCACTGCGTTCACCGGTCTTCCGACCTCTCAAAGCGTTTATGTGCCGGTGTGGCTATTTGTCCGTCAAGAGTATGGGACTTTCTCTGTCGGGCCAGTTGAATTCGTGGATCGCTCGGGCTGGCTGGATAAAGTGGAACACCTTCGGGGAAGCCGTCCGGCATGGCGATCTGGTGTTGAAGCAACTTGGGGGCTCGGCGGCAACGATGGCGGCGGCGTAGATGGTGACAGCGATCCGCGCATCAAGTTGGCAATCCAGACGGTGACGCGCTTCGCGGCAGTGGAACAACGGATTGCATGTGTCGCCATCTCAGGATTCGATGATCGAGAGGCAAAGCGTCGAGCACTGCTCGCAACCAGAATTGCTATCGATGGCATACGGCTCCTCATTCCTGGCGGCAATAAGAAAAGGATATTCACATCAGCCGACCACGGTCCGCCTCGCGCCATTGAGCGACTACGGCAGACAGTCGGGCACGACCTGACCTCTGATTCAGGAACGGAAATGCCTGGCGTTGGAGGAAAACCTGGCACAGCTCAGGAACTGATCGACACTTCCACGGATTTACGAATAGCAGCGGGAAACTGCATCACGGTCATCATCAGCCCGACGCCCGTACAGGAAAACCTGCCAGAGCTGTCTCAGCGATGGAGCAATGCTATTCATTGGTATGGTCGGGCATGCGTCTCCGATGCGGACTTCGTCGCGCTGCCGATGTTCGGTTTCACACTGGACACCTTGTGCGGCGGCAAGGAAGAGGCCGGGATTCGAGATCTGGCTTGCGCGCTCTTCGAGAAGAAGCCAGACGATTCCGTTCGGGTGGATGGATTGACGCTCAAGGCCGCCGTGCGGAAGGTCTACGAATGGAGATCGAAGATTGCTCATGGTTCCTTGCTGGCAGTCGATCTCATTCTTGAATCGGAACGGGTCTTCGCCGAAAGTATCGCCAACGCGATGCTTTATCAGTACGTGATGAGTTTGGAGCAGTACCGATCAAGCGCGTCCCCCGTGGATACGGGCGAGGAATTCTTGAAGTGGATCCAGAAGAACCCGCCGTCGACTTGGTCTCCGGCAGCAATCACGGCCTGAATCAGTTACCTTCCTGCTTTCCGCGCACGCCCGCTAAATCACGTTACGCGAAGTGCCTTCGGTTCATAGCATGAGCAGCGTTACCTCATGGAACGCTTGCCATCATGTACGACATCGAACTCATCGCTATCGACCGGGGGACCCCAAGCCCCCGACACGCGCACCAAGAAATCGCCGACTTGCTCTCTGCAGCACTGCTGCGACTGCGCGCCAGAAATTCAGCTTCAGACGATCCAGATAAATCTGGTCGTAGAGAGCCGGTTTGCCTTGGCTTCTCCCACCCACAGCGCGTGAATGCGAACCCCAATCAGCAAGAAGGAGTTCGCCCATGACGACACACGCACCCCTGCCCGATACAGCAACGGTCTCGGCTCGAATCGCTCAACTTCCCCTGCTGCCCATGGATAGCCTCTGGGCATTGTGGGACGAGCATTTCGATCAGCGACCGAATCATCATCACCGTACCTGGCTGGAGAGCCGACTGGCTTACAAGCTCCAGGAGCGGGCTTTCGGCGGTTTCAAGGTATCGGTACGGCGCAAACTGGAGAGCATTGGCGAGACCGGAGTGCTACCCAAGAATCTTCAGCGCGAAGCTGATCGTCTCCTGCCGGGCACCATCCTGACGCGCATCTATGATGATGTCGAACACCATGTTCTGGTGCGCGGCGTGCGCGACTTTGAATACCGGGGGCAGCGTTTCACGAGCCTGACGGCGGTGGCCAAGGTGATTACCGGATGCCCATGGTCAGGCCCGCTATTTTTTGGACTCAAGACACGCAGCAAGCAGGAGGCAGCATGAGAGCGAACCGCACCATGGCGACGCCTTCGCAGCCTATCGTCCCCAAAAAACGCTGCGCCATCTATACGCGCAAATCCACCGACGAGGGACTGGACCAGGAATACAACAGCCTGGAAGCGCAGCGGGATGCCGGCTTGGCATTTGTCGCCAGCCAGCGCCACGAGGGCTGGGTTGCCGTTGGCGATGGCTACGACGACGGAGGCTACTCCGGTGGCAATTTGGATCGTCCCGGGCTCAAACGTCTCATGGCCGATATCGAGGCCGGTGAGGTCGATATCGTCGTGGTCTACAAAATCGATCGCTTAACCCGGGCCTTGTCGGATTTCGCCAAACTGGTCGACGTGTTCGATCGCAACGGGGTGTCGTTCGTTTCCGTCACCCAGCAGTTCAATACCACCACCTCCATGGGGCGGCTCACACTCAACATCCTGCTGTCTTTCGCGCAGTTCGAGCGCGAGGTCACCGGCGAGCGCATCCGCGACAAGATTGCCGCGAGCAAGGCCAAAGGCATGTGGATGGGCGGTATGCCACCTCTTGGGTACGACGTTGTCGAGCGCAAACTTGTCGTCAATGCCGCCGAGGCCGAACTGGTGCGCGGCATCTTCTGCCGATATGCCGAGCATGGTTCGGCGGCGCAGCTTGTGCGCGAACTTGCCATCGAGGGCCACACCACGAAGTCCTGGATCACGCAGGGTGGTCTGCATCGCCCTGGTCGCACGATCGATCAGCAATACTTGTTCGCCATGCTGCGCAACCGCATCTACCTTGGCGAGATGGTGCACAAGGGCGAGAGTTATCGAGGGCAACACCAAGCCATCGTTTCTCAGGAACTTTGGAATGCCGCCCACGCCTTCATCGAACGGCGGAAGCAGGGCCCGCGTGAGCACCGCACCGAACACCCGGCACTGCTGGCGGGTCTGCTGTTTGCGCCCGATGGGCAGCGCATGATCCACCATTTCACCAAGAAGAAAAACGGACGCCTCTATCGCTATTACGTGCCCTATCTGCACAAGCGGCGAAATGCCGGAGCCACGCTGCAACCGGGGGCTACGGATGTCGGTGCGCTGCCCGCCGCAGAGATCGAGGCTGCTGTTCTGGAACAGATCCATCTGGTCCTGCGCTCACCAGAGATTTTGGTTGCCACGTGGCGTGCTTGCCAGAGGCATGCTGCGGGCGCCGATCTCGATGAGGCGCATGTGGTGATTGCCATGCAACGCATCGGCGCAGTGTGGGAACAACTCTTTCCGATCGAGCAGCAGCGCATCACCCAACTGCTGATTGAGCGCATCCAACTGCACGGGCAAGGACTGGACATTCTTTGGCGCGAGGATGGTTGGCTCGGCCTGGAGGCTGACATTGCCGCACACCCATTGGTCGAGGAGATGAAGGGATCCACGGAGGAGGCGTTCGCATGAGGCAACCAAGCAAACCAGCCATGAAGGCCGACAATCCACGGCTGAGGATGGTTCGTATCGACATCGGCGGCGATGCCCGCAACTACACCACTGGCCAACAGCGGGTGACGGTGGTGCCGCTCACCATCCGCCGCAAGCAGAATCGCAAGGTCATGATTCCGCCGACCGGTGATGACTCGGTGCTGGGTGCCGGTGGCCACGATCTGCCGATGATCAGGATGTTGGGCAAAGCTTTCTACTGGCAGCGATTGCTCGATGAGGGGCGCTATCCCACCGCGAATGACTTGGCCCGATCGTTGAAGCTCGAGCCGGGTTGGGTGGCGGAAGTTTTGCGCTTGACCACGCTGGCACCGGACATCATCGAGTCCGTCCTTGACGGCCGCCAGCCACGTGACCTGAATCTTCACACCTTGCGTGGCCGCCGTGACCAACTGCCACGTGATTGGGGCGAGCAACGCAAAGCGCTGGGGTTCGCGAACTGAACCACTGATGCCGAGACACCTGCCTCGACGGCGAGCCCTGCGCTCGCCGTTTTTGCTTCTGTGCCCCGGGCAATGGCGAACCAGAAGTTTCCTCGTGGTTCGCCATTCCGTCCCTCTTATGTTCGCCACCGAAATTTTCCAATGACATCTCTTCCTCAACAACGTCATTGGAGGTTTATATGCCGACACCGGCAAGCAACATCCCTCGGTCGTCCCACCCGGCGATCACTAGCCTGGCACCTGGCGACCGCCGGGTCCTGAACGAAAACGAGCTCGCACAGCGTTGGGGTGTCAGCCCCAAAACTTTGCAGCGCTGGCGCAGCGAAGGTCGCGGACCTCGCTACCTCAAGTTGTCGAAGCGAGTCAGCTATCCCCTCGAAGCCGTCATCGACTTCGAATATAGCGCCCTGCACGACTCGACCTCCGAGCGCGTGGCGAAGTGATGGGGCCGACATGATGACTTCTCACACTTCACCCGTCGACATCGAACAGGCCATGCCGTTGGCTGAAATGAGCATTGCTCAGATCGCCGCGCTGCCGCCGGCACAACTGCAAGAGGCACATACCAATTTGCTGACCCTGCAGTCCTTGGTCAAGGGCGTGCTCGATCGCTTCCATGCTGCGCTCGACCAGCGTTATGCCGAGCAGGCCGTGGCAGTCAGGCAGGCATCCGGCAAGGACTTCGGCGTCTGCCATCTCTCCGATGGCCCTCTGCGCATCACGGTCGACGTGCCCAAGAAGGTCGTTTGGGATCAGCCGCAACTGGCCGAAATCGCCCAGCGCATCGCCGCTGCCGGCGACAAGGTCAGCGACTACATCGACACCGACTACTCGATTTCCGAGACCCGCTTTAACGCGTGGCCAACGACCCTCAAGGAGACGTTCGCCAAGGCCCGCACCGTCAAACCCGGCAAGACCAGCTACCGAATTGCCTTAGTCCAGGAGGATCACGAATGAAAACCGCAACCCTGCATCAATCCCTGCAAGCCAAGCTCGGCGCTTATACCGGCGAACACCTGACCGCCGCGATCCGTTATCAGGACCGCTACGGCAACCTGGTGGAGAAGCCCCTGCTCGACGCCACCCTGGATGAAGTGGCCTTCGCCATCCAGACCCTCAATGCCGAGAGCGCGAGCATCCACCGCCGCCGCAGTGCGCTCGACAGCCTCTACACCCTGGCCCGTGAGAATGGCTGCCTAGGCTCGGACACGGTGGGCGTGATCGCGGTGGAGGTGACGAAATGAACCAGATCGTCGCCTTCGACTTCGAGTCGCATGATGTGCGTGTTGTCATTGGTCAGGACGGCGAGCCGAGGTTCGTCGCCGCCGACCTGCTGTCCACTCTGAGTCTTGATCGCAAGGCGCTTGAGCGCCTGGACGACGACGAGAAGGGTGTGAGTTCAATTCACACCCCTGGTGGGCAGCAGGAGATGACCGTGGTCAACGAGTCCGGCCTCTTCAACCTGGTGCTCGGTAGCCGTAAGCCCGAAGCCAAGCGCTTCAAGCGCTGGGTGACCCACGAGGTGCTGCCCTCGATCCGCAAAACTGGTTCCTATGCCGTGCCCGGCTCCGTGGCTGCACTACCGGCGCCCACCCAGGACCGCGTCACCGCCATCCTGATGATCGGCGAGGCGGTGGCCAAGGTGCCCGGCGTCAAGCAGGGCATCGCCATGGCGGCAACGCTCACCTGCATCCAGGAGAACACAGGTCTGTCGGTGGAGACCATGCGCCGTGCATTGCCTGCCTGCAACGATCCACTGGCGGCAGTGAACCCGACAAAGCTCGGTGAGCAAATCGGTCTGTCGGCCAGGGCGGTCAACCTCAGGCTGTCGGCTCTGGGTTTCCAGAGTCGCAACGACCGCGATGAGTGGGAACTGACCGATGCCGGCCAGGCATGGGGCGAAGCCTTGCCGTACTCCCGCAACGGGCACTCCGGCTACCAGATCCTCTGGCGGCCTGAAGTCGCCGATCTGCTCAAGGAGGCCGCGTAATGTCTCTACCCATCATTTCAGCCGACGAACGAATGCGCGAGCGGCATAGCGCCAAGGTCGGCCTGGTTGGTTTTCCCGGCGTCGGCAAGACCACCCAACTCAAGACCCTGCCGGCCGATTCCACACTGTTCGTTGATCTCGAGGCTGGTGATCTCTCGGTGCGCGACTGGCCGGGTGACACCGTGCGGCCGCGCACTTGGCAAGAGTTCCGCGATCTTGTGGTGTTCCTCGCCGGCCCCATGCCGACCGCCACCGCTGAACAGGCGTTTTCGCAGGCTCACTTCGAGCATGTCTGCGCCCGGTATGGCGACCCGGCACAACTGGCGAAATACGACACCTACTTCGTCGACAGCCTGACCGTGCTCTCGCGCTTGTGCTTCGCCTGGTGCAAGACCCAGCCGCAGGCCTTCAGCGAGAAGAACGGCAAACCGGATAGTCGTGGCGCTTACGGCCTGCTGGGCCAGGAAATGATCACGGCGCTCACGCACCTGCAACACGTCCGGGACAAGCACGTCATCTACGTCGCCATCCTTGAGGAGAAGACCGATGACTTCAACCGGCGCTACTACCAGCTGCAGCTGGAAGGCAGCAAGACCGCGCTGGAGTTACCGGGTGTCCTTGATGAGGTCGTGACCCTGGCCATTCTCAAGGCCGACGACGGCACGACCTACCGGGGGTTTGTCACCCGAGCCGACAACACCTTCGGCTACCCGAGCAAGGACCGTAGTGGCCGCCTCGACGCTATCGAGGAGCCGGATCTCGGCAAGCTCATCCAGAAATGTCTCGGCACCCAGAGTAACTGAGGCCGCAGACCAATCCATCGCATTGACCCAATTCAAGGAGAAACACATGAACCAGAACACATGGCAGGACTTCAACGATGCAGAACAGCAACAGGGTTTTGATCTCATCCCCAAGGGCGCGCTCGTCAAGGTACGTATGACGATCAAGCCGGGCGGTCACGACGATCCTGTCCAGGGTTGGTCCGGGGGCTACGCCACCGAGAGCTTCGACACCGGCAGCGTCTACCTCGCCTGCGAGTTCGTCGTGCTGGAAGGCCCGTTTGCCAAACGCAAGATGTGGTCGAACATCGGCCTGCAATCCCGCAAAGGGCCAGCCTGGGGGCAGATGGGCCGCAGCATGATTCGCGGCATCCTCAATTCCGCTCGCAATGTCTTGCCTCAGGACAACTCACCCCAAGCCGCCACTGCCCGGCGCATCAACGGCTTCGCCGACTTGGATGGCATCGAGTTCCTGGCCCGCGTGGATGTCGAGAAGGACGCCAAGGGCGAGAACCGCAACGTGGTCAAGCTGGCCGTCGAACCCGATCACAAGGACTATGCGACGCTGATGGGAATGGCGCCCAAGGTGCCGAGCGGTGGCAGTTCCGCTACGCCAGCGCAGGCGACTCCGTCCCATGCGACTCCTCAGCGTCCGGCTGCCACTGGCAAGCCAGCCTGGGCACAGTAGGAGCGTAGGCATGAATGGGAAACGTTGTGGCAATTGCCATCATCTCGATCCAACCAGTGCCAGCGACATTGGCGGCTTGCGTATCGCTCGCTGCCGCCATCCGAAGGGTGTGCGCATCGGCACGACCACCATCCGGAACGACTATGTCGAATTGGATGCCTTCTGCGCTGAGCATGTCGTCCGTGCTCGGCGTGGATCGCAGCCGGGAGGCGGTCATGTATGAGCGGAAAGTGTTGGGTCTGCAAGCGACAGGCCAGGGGATTCGGTTATTCCGACAGCCGGCATCGCATCGGCAACCCTCGTCGCTACCCCGTCGACTGGGTGTTCTGCTCCCGGCGCTGCCAGGACGCATTTCACGCACTCTATGGCAACTGGCTGCGCGTCAAGGATGGCGGCAAGGACATCAGGGAGGTCGTCATGATCGATCCGTCTGATGTCGAGTTGGCGGCCATGCGCAGTTGTCTCAAAGCGTTCGGCGAGGCAGCAGGCGCGATCGGATTCACTAAGCCGCTCGGCGACTACTCCGAAGCGGAGGCGCTGCGCGTGATCGATGCCATCGTGACCTGCTACACCGATGCGATGGTCGTGCACCACGAGGCGACAAAATTCCCACCAGTGCGGGGCATGCCGCCTACACCCGATCCGCTGGCGAGTCCGTTCGCCGATCTGGAGGATGACCTGCCCTGGGAAGACGGGAAGAGAGGCAAGCCATGATGGACTTCAACTCCTCTTCCAGCATTTCTGGACAGATCGCCGCCTTGGTCGACGCCGGGATGCAGCGCGTGCGATCCACTCAGACGCAGCGTGAGTACCTGGGTGCTTCACGTCTCGGAGCGTCATGCGAACGAGCCCTGCAGTACGAGTTTGCCAAGGCGCCGGTCGATCATGGCCGTGACCATGATGGGCGCTTGTTACGCATTTTCGAGCGTGGCCATGTCATGGAGGACTGCATGGTCGAGTGGTTGCGGGCCGCCGGATTCGATCTGCGCACCCGTAAACCCAGTGGCGATCAGTTCGGTTTCTCAGCGGTCGGCGGGCGCCTTCAGGGGCACATCGACGGTGTCATCGTCGGTGGCCCCGAGGGCTTTGCTTACCCAGCGCTATGGGAGTGCAAGTGTCTCGGCTCGAAGTCGTGGCGTGACCTGGAAAAAAACAGGCTGGCCGTGGCCAAGCCGATCTACGCCGCGCAGGTAGCGATCTATCAGGCCTATCTGGAGTTGCATGAACAGCCGGCAATCTTCACGGCAATCAATGCCGACACCATGGAGATCTACACCGAACTGGTGCCGTTCGATGCGGCACTGGCCCAGCGTATGTCCGACCGCGCGCTGAAGGTGATTACGGCCACGGATGCCGGAGAGTTGCTACCACGCAGCTTTCTCGAATCCACCCACTTTGAGTGCCGGATGTGCGCATGGCAGGACCGGTGCTGGAGGAATACACCATGAACCCTTCATCAATCACCGCTGTACTTGGCGAGCACTTAGTTGATGCAAGCGAGGCGGCTCATTGCCTGAATCTGCCGATGTACTTGCTCACGCACCCCAAGGAGCGTCAGCGGCTTGGCATACCGCATTACCGGGTCGGCAAGCTCGTGCGCTTCAAATTACAGGAGTTGGAAGCTTGGATGCTGGCACAGGGGGGCGCGTCGAATGCTTGATTTCAACGAAGCCCCTGTTGAGTTGCCACAGGACAGCGGGGTGACACGTGAGTCGTTACGGACCGATCTCGTTGCTCGACTGGAATCGGTCCTGGCCACTCTGTTCCCCGCAGGCAAGAAGCGCAAAGGGAAATTCCTCATCGGCGATGTGCTCGGCAGCCCCGGCGATAGTCTCGAGGTTGTCCTCGATGGTGAGAAGGCCGGGCTGTGGACCGATCGTGCAACCGGTGATGGCGGTGACATTTTCGATCTCATTGCGGCCCACTTGGGCACCAATGTTCAGACGGATTTCCCGCGTGTGCTTCAGCACGCGGCAGATCTGCTTGGGCAAGCACCGTCGACGCCGTCACGCAAGGCCAAGAAGGAGCCACCCGTCGATGACCTTGGTCCGGCCACCGCAAAGTGGGACTACCACGATGCAGCCTGCAATCTGATCGCGGTGGTTTACCGCTACGACCCACCCGGACGGAAGAAGGAGTTTCGTCCGTGGGATGCCAAACGCCGAAAGATGACACCGCCCGAGCCGCGCCCGCTTTACAACCAGCCGGGCCTGGCCTCGGCCAGTCAGGTCGTGCTGGTCGAGGGCGAGAAATGCGCCCAGGCGCTGATCGATGCGGGCGTCACCGCCACGACGGCGATGCACGGCGCGAATGCCCCGGTGGAGAAAACCGACTGGTCGCCGCTGGCGGGAAAGTCTGTGCTGATCTGGCCTGACCGCGACAAGCCGGGCTGGGACTATGCGACGCAGGCAGCGCAGGCCATCTTGTCGGCGGGCGCCAAAACCTGCCACATCCTTTACCCGCCAGAGGAAGCGGCTGAAGGGTGGGATGCGGCCGACGCCATCGCCGAGGGTTTTGACGTTGCGGCCTTTCTCGCTCATGGCCCGCGCCTGCAGATGCACGACATAACCGTGGATGTCGATCCTGTGGCCAGCAGCGATGAGTCAGTCTGGGGCACGGAGGATGCACTGGCGCTGGCCTTCACCCGACGCTACCACCGCGACTGGCGTTACGTGGCGACCTGGGGCCGCTGGCTGGTGTGGGACGGCAATCGCTGGCGCACCGAAGACACGCTGGCCGCCACTGATCTGATCCGCAGCGTTTGCCGGCATGCCGCCGTGCGTGCTGAGAATCCCAAGGTGGCCGCCAAGCTGGCCAGTGCCAGTACGGTCGGTGGCGTTGAGCGGCTGTCACGCGCGGACCGCAGACATGCTGCCACCACCGAGGAATGGGATGCCGACCCCTGGCTTCTCAACACCCCGGGCGGTGTGGTCGATCTCAAGACCGGCAGACAGCGTCCACACGACCGTGCTGACCGGATGACGAAAATCACAACGGCCACGCCCGGGGGTGACTGCCCGATCTGGCGTCAGTTCCTCGACGAGGTCACAGGTGGTGACAAAGAGTTGCAGAGCTACTTGCAGCGAATGGTCGGTTACGCCCTCACCGGATCGACGCGGGAGCACGCGCTGTTTTTTCTGTACGGCACAGGCGCCAACGGCAAGTCGGTGTTCGTGAACACGCTGGCCACCATCCTCGGCGACTACGCGACCAACGCGCCGATGGATACCTTCATGGAAACACGCACCGACCGGCATCCGACCGATATGGCCGGGTTACGCGGCGCACGCTTCGTGGCAGCCATCGAAACCGAGCAGGGGCGACGCTGGGCCGAATCGAAGGTCAAGAACCTGACCGGGGGCGACAAGATTTCAGCGCGATTCATGCGCCAGGACTTCTTCGAGTTCTTCCCGCAGTTCAAGTTGTTCGTGGCGGGCAACCACAAGCCGGCCATTCGCAATATCGACGAAGCGATGAAACGGCGCCTGCACCTGATCCCGTTCACGATCACAGTGCCACCCGAGCGCCGCGACAAGCATCTCCAGCAGAAATTGCTGGCTGAGCGTGACGGCATCCTGGCCTGGGCGGTTCAGGGCTGCCTCGACTGGCAACGCCTGGGACGGCTCGAGCCTCCCCAGCGGGTGGTAGAGGCAACCGAGGAGTATTTCGAAGCCGAGGATGCACTGGGCCGCTGGCTGGAGGAGTGTTGCGTGCGCGAGTCCAACGCCAAGTCGCTGACCGCCGAACTGTTCACCGACTGGAAGCAATGGGCGGAAGCGGCTGGCGAATTCATCGGATCGCAGCGGCGTTTTTCCGATCTGCTCATCACACGCGGCATCGAGAAATGGCGCAATAGCATGGGGGTACGGGGATTTCAGGGGATCGGCCTCAAGAACTCACCTGCACCCGCCTACACCCCCTACGCCGATAACTGACGCTCATGAAAAACCATCTGCCTGACGCAGCTGACGCTCTTTCACGTAACTCACCACACGTGTGCGCGTGCGCGCCTCATGGAATGTTTCGACAAACCGTGTCGGCTGCGTCAGACCGAGAACAAGAAAGGACTGAACACATGAACACGACGATCCTGGCCCTCGATCTGGGCACGAATACCGGATGGGCACTACACCACTTGGACGGCAGCATCCTCAGCGGCACGCAATGCTTCAAGCCGCAGCGTTTCGAAGGAGGTGGCATGCGCTTCCTGCGCTTCAAGCGCTGGCTCAACGAACTGCTGTCGGCCAGCCATTTCATCAACGCGGTTTACTTCGAAGAGGTACGGCGTCACGCGGGCGTGGATGCCGCGCACGCCTACGGTGGTTTCATGAGCCACCTCACTGCCTGGTGCGAGCACCAGAACATCCCGTACCAAGGCGTGCCAGTCGGCACGATCAAGAAGCACGCAACCGGCAAAGGCAATGCCGGCAAGGACGAGATGATCACAGCTGCACGGTCACGTGGCCACGATCCCAAGGACGACAACGAAGCCGATGCCCTGGCATTGCTGCACTGGGCCATCGAGACGCAGGAGGTGTGACGTGAAGATCCCAGCACAGCAATACCGCTGCCCGCTCGGTCGCCTGCAGCCGCAGACCACCGACCTGGAAACGGTCAAACAGTCCGGCTGGCGTGACCAGCACATCCTCGTGGTGTCCGAGCAGGACGACCGTCTGGACTTCGTCGAGAGGGAGTTCGTGCGACGAATCGGTGAACGCCTGTACGGAGGGAAACGCCATGACTGAATGGACGTTGGAGGATGTGGCAGCCCGCTTTTCCGAGGCGGCAGAGACAGGACGGCGACTGCCTCCGGTCAGGGTGCAGGGTTACTTCAGTGTGTGGCCAGCGTTCGCACGTAAGGAATGGGAAGGCTTCACGGACAAGGACTACGAGTACCGCCCGCTGCCACCAAGCCCCGAGGCCATCGACCGGATGCTGGAGGCGATGCGCTGGGTGCAGTGGCTGGAGGAGGAGCAGCGCCACCTGATCTGGATGCGTGCCAAGCAATACGAATGGAGGGTCATCTGTCGTCGCTTTGGTTGCGAGCGGACGACGGCGTGGAGACGGTGGCAACGGGCATTGCAGATCGTTGCTGAGCGACTCAACGAGCAGTCTCATCGCGCGGTAGTGTTTTGACGTGAATTGGCGTCAATAGGCGCGAAAGCGCTGCAATCAAGGGCAATCAGCGGTTTTTGACCATGCAACATCTACCCCGGATTTTGGATAGTATGACAGCTATGATCTGGCGAGCGGTGTGAGTGTGAAGCTACATCGCTCTCAGTCAGGAAATTCGACGGGTCCTTCCTGTCCAAAATCCCATGCGGGGGGCGCGAGCCCGGCATTTCGATAGCGTCAGACAGCGAAACGAGGTTACCAGGGGTTACCAGTTACCACCTGAACCGAGTTACCACCCAATCTATGACCCGCCAACTGTGGCGGGTTTTTGCATTCCATGACCCAAACCTTGAACGTCGAATACCGGAAGGTCGAGACGCTGATCCCGTTCGCCCGCAATCCGCGCACGCATTCCGAGGCGCAGGTCGCCAAGCTCGCGGCCAGCATCGTTGAATTCGGCTGGACCAACCCGCTCCTGGTGGATGGCAGCCACGGCATCATTGCCGGCCACGGTCGCCTGGCCGCTGCGCGCAAGCTCGGCCTGTCCGAGGTGCCGGTCATCGAACTCGGCCACCTCTCGCCGTCACAGAAGCGCGCCTATGTAATCGCTGACAACCGCCTGGCACTCGATGCGGGATGGGATGAAGAGATGCTCGCCGCCGAACTGGCGGAACTTACGGAGTCAGGTTATGACCTGACGCTGACCGGATTCACCAACGAGGAAATTGAAGACTTACTGGTGGATGGTGGGGAAGGAACGGCCGAGGAGTCCTCGGCTGATTCCGACGATGCTGCCGACGAGGTACCTGATACGCCGGTCAATCCGGTATCGCGTCCTGGTGACGTCTGGCAACTGGGTGCGCACCGCGTGATCTGCGGGGATGCTGCCGACTCCAGTGTGGTTGCAGCCTTGATGGCCGACGACAAGGCTGCGCTGTGCTTCACCTCGCCGCCCTACGGCAACCAGCGGGACTACACGAACACCATCATTGATTGGGATGCCCTGATGCGCGGCGTTTTCTCCAACCTGCCGATGACTCCGAACGGCCAGGTGCTGGTCAATCTTGGGCTGATCCATCGCGACAACGAGGTCATACCCTACTGGGATGGTTGGCTCGACTGGATGCGCACGCAGGGCTGGCGGCGTTTTGCCTGGTACGTCTGGGACCAGGGGCCAGGATTGCCTGGCGACTGGAATGGTCGGCTGGCACCGTCGTTCGAGTTTGTCTTCCACTTCAACCGCCAGGCACGGCAGGCCAACAAGATCATGCCCTGCAAGTTTGCGGGTCAGGAAACGCATCTACGCAAGGACGGCAGTTCCACGGCCATGCGCAAAAAAAATGGAACGATTGGTGGCTGGACAGCTGCCGGCACGCCCACGCAGGACACCAAGATTCCGGATTCCGTGATTCGCATCATGCGGCACAAGGGAAAGATCGGACAGGACATCGATCACCCGGCGGTATTCCCGGTGGCACTACCAGAGCACATTCTGGAAACCTACACCGACGCCGGCGACATCGTGTTCGAACCATTCTGTGGATCAGGCACCACGCTGCTTGCTGCGCAACGCACTGGCCGCGTAGTGCGGGCCACCGAGATTGCGCCCGAGTATGTTGATGTGACCATCAAACGTTTCCAGCAGAATTTCCCGGAGGTGCCGGTCACGCTGGTGATCACTGGGCAGACCTATGGTGCGGTTGCCGCAGAACGATTGGGAGCACCCGCATGACGATTTCGTGGCTGGCCGACAAGATCGAGCAGTGGCCGACTGCCAAGCTGGTGCCCTATGCACGCAATGCCCGGACGCATTCGGATGCTCAAGTGGCGCAGATCGCCGCGTCGATTGCCGAGTTCGGTTTCACCAATCCGATCCTGGCCGGTGGTGATGGCGTCATCGTGGCCGGGCATGGCCGTCTGGCTGCAGCCCAGAAACTCGGCATCGCTGTCGTTCCAGTTGTGATCCTTGATCACCTGACACCGACGCAGCATCGCGCCCTGGTAATCGCGGATAATCGGATTGCCGAAAACGCCGGCTGGGACGATGCCATGCTCCAGGTCGAACTGGCCGCACTGCAGGATGACAACTTCGATCTGTCCCTGACCGGCTTCGATGCCGATGCCCTGGCCGACCTGCTCGCCGGTGAGGAAACAACCACCGAAGGCGATACCGACGAAGATTCCATTCCGGAAGACACTGGCCCCGTTGTATCCAGGGCAGGCGATGTCTGGCTCTGCGGGGAGCACCGTGTGCTCTGCGGGGACTCGACTGATGCCGATGCCTACGCAGCTTTACTGGGCGACGAGATCGCCGACATGGTATTTACGGATCCACCGTACAACGTCAATTACGCCAACTCGGCCAAGGACAAAATGCGCGGCAAGGACCGCGCGATCCTCAACGACAACCTCGGTGACGGGTTCTACGATTTCTTGCTGGCCGCACTGACGCCCACCGTGGCGCATTGCCAGGGTGGCATCTACGTGGCCATGTCGTCGAGCGAACTGGACCGCTTGCAGGCGGCGTTCCGTGCGGCGGGTGGCCACTGGTCCACCTTCGTTATATGGGCCAAGAATACTTTCACCCTGGGGCGTGCCGACTATCAGCGTCAGTACGAACCGATTCTCTACGGCTGGCCCGAGGGCGCCGATCGTCACTGGTGCGGCGACCGTGACCAGGGCGATGTCTGGCAGATCAAGAAGCCGCAGAAGAACGATCTGCACCCGACCATGAAGCCGGTGGAACTGGTGGAACGGGCCATCCGTAATTCCAGTCGCCCGGGTGATGTGGTGATGGATCCCTTCGGTGGGTCGGGCACCACGATGATCGCGGCGCATAAGTCGGGCCGCAAGGCGCGGCTGATCGAACTGGATCCGAAGTACGTCGATGTGATCGTTCGCCGCTGGCAGGACTATGCCGGGGCGAAGGCCATCAGGCAGTCCGATGGCGTGGCGTTCGACGCGCTGTCAGTCGGTGGGGAACTCCGGCAGGAGGTCGCCGCTGGTGATGTCGGCGCAGTAAGTGACGTTGCCGAATTCGCCGGGGTCATCGGCGAGGATGACCCCGCCGACTGACTGGATTGCCACGCCGTACTTGCGGGTGAGCTTGGTCAGTTCGGCGATGAACTTGTCGTAGTTGGCTTCGAGTTGCGGGGTGGTGACGACGGCGGCCATGGTAATCTCCTTACGCTGCTTCGGCTTCGAAGGACTCGTCGGTCACTTCGCAGTGGATCACGAAGCCAGTCAGGTAAGGTAGCCCCTTGGGGATGCCGTAGTCCTTGCTGGTCTTCCGGCCAATCGTCCAGCCCATCCACCGCGTTACTGCGGCGTCGATGGCTTGCTGGATCGTGTGGCCCCGGAGCATCTCGTTGAGGACGTCGTCGGCAAAGTGGCGTCCGTGGCGGCTGTCGAGGAACAGCCTGACCGATTCGAGGGGCTGGTAGGTGGCATCCGAAATTGCGGTCATCGCGATCGGCCAGGCGGCTGCGGCGGTGTCGTTCATCGTGCCAAAAAAGCCCCAGGCGTCGTTCTGGCTGGCGGGGATGTTTTGCTGGGTGGTCATCGTTATCTCCTTCGGGTTGATCGTTGCGACACCCGTATGAACGCGCTGTTTGATTGAGAAGCCAAGCTCTTCATCGCAGAAATCTGAATCATTTTTCCGAGGCGATTTGGTCGAGCAATTCCATGGCACCGGCGTCGCAGCACAATGCGATGCGCAGGGTGCGCAGCGCCTGATCGATGCTGACTTCGGGCCGGCGATTGTCGAGCAGCCAGCGAATCGCGCTGGCCTGGTCGTTGCTGGGTGTCGGCGACTCGATCGCCACCCCGACGTAACGCCCGTAGCTGCTGCCGGAGGGATCGACGTAGAGCGTGGTGCGGCCGGGGGCGCTGACTTCGACCACACGTCGGTGACCATCAGCATGGCCGCCACGTCCTGCCAGCCAATCGCGGTCTTCCAACAGAGTGTTGGCGAAGGCGTCGTACTCGGTTTCGGTCAGCTCCTTGCGGAACTCGATCGTGATGACCTCGGGCGGTGCACTTGGATCGCTGTTGTGATGAACCTCGTCGATGCTGCAGGGCTTGCGGGTAAAGCGTGCGTGGATGCTGGTGCTCATGATGGTCTCCATTCAGTGGATTGTTTCGACACCCACATGAACGCGCTGTTTGATTGAGAAGCCAAGGGCATTCTGAATCTTTATTTGGGGGCGGCGGCGCGTGTCGCCACCCCGGTTCCGGTCAGACGATCCGGTAGATGCGCTCGCTGCCTTCGGGCTTCTCGGAGGCAAGGTTGAGCCCGAGTTTTTTCTTGAAGGCACCGGCAAAGGTGCCGCGTACTGTGTGGGCTTGCCAGCCGGTGGCCGCGCAGATCTGGCTGATGGTGGCGCCCTCGGGGCGCTGCAGCATCTGGATCACGGTGGCCTGCTTGCTGTTCTCACGGGTGCGAGGCTTGCCCTCGACGCCGAGCTTAAGCAGGCGTTTTGCCGCGTCCTGCTTTTCTTGCGCCCAGTTGGCTTCAGCCGCCGACACGGCGGCCTCAACCTCCGGGTCGGGGTGAATGGCCGCCGGCGTCGGTCGTGCGCGCCCCAGGGCGTCGTAGCCCTCGGCGGCGACGAACCAGTCGGTGCTGTCGCGGGTGACCAGGGCCTTGTTGAACAGGCCCTCCAGCACCTTGGTGCGGGCACCGCCCTTAATGTTGTCAGGGAACCATTCGATCTTGCCGCCGGTGTGTTCTATGGCGTAGGCGAGGATGGCGTGCTGGGCATGGCTCAGTTGGATGGTGGTCATTTGATGCTCCTTCTGGGTGGTTGATGGTGTGGCCATAAACGCGCTGTTCGAGAGTGAAGCCAAGCGCTTTCCGCTTCTATTTCAGGCCTGCTTCGCGGCCTGTCGGCCCGCCTCGTAGGCCGCCATCAGGGCGCTCTTGACGCCCCAGACACTGACCTCGTGGAAGTCCATCCGGTCGCTGTTGCGGGTTTCCAGGGTTTCGATGAACAGGTGGTCCAGTGCGATCTGCTGGAGCAGGGTTTCGAGAGCTTGGTTGACTTGATGGGTTTGCTTGCTCATGTGTGTCTCCTTGGACGTCGTTGATGGTGATGACATGAACGCGCTGTTCAAGAGTGAAGCCAAGCTATTCCTGCTTGGCTTCAGGTCTTTCAGCGCACCTCGGATTCGAGGAGGACGTCGTCGTAGCTGAAATCGCGGTTGCCGATGCAACTGCCGTTTTCCAGTTCGTACTCGGGTTGCTCGTCTCGATCATTCACAAACACGACGCGCAGTACGCGCCCGTCGATGCGGATGTAATCGCCGACCTGGGCTTTGATTGGGTAACTCATGTCAATCTCCTTCAGGATGGTTGATGGTGATTGCATGAACGCGCTGTTCTGGAGGAAAGCCAAGCACTGAATCGCGACGTCTAAAAGCTTCTGCGATCGGCTTGATGTAAATCATGGGTCTGTCGATACGCGCCTACGCCCGCCATCGCGGCGTCTCTCATGTAGCAGTCAAGAAGGCGATCGATACCGGCCGCATCACGCCGGAGGCAGACGGCACGATTGAACCTAATCGCGCCGATCTCGAATGGGCACAGAACACGGTGGCGGCCCGCAAGCCAGTCGCTGCAAAAACCGCTTCGCCGGCAGCGGAACCGATTCGCCCGGCAAGTGCTCCGGTCGAACCTGTCGCCCCGATGCTGTCAGCAGGCGGTACCTCGCTGTTACAGGCCAGGACCGTCAACGAAGTCGTCAAGGCGCAGACCAACAAGGTGCGCCTCGCCCAACTCAAGGGTGATCTGGTCGATCGATCACAGGCCATCGCTCACGTTTTCAGGCTGGCACGTACCGAGCGCGATGCCTGGCTCAACTGGCCAGCCCGGATATCGGCCGAGATGGCTGCCAAATTGGAAGTCGACGCCCATGAATTGCACGTCGCACTGGAATCTGCCGTGCGCGATCACCTGATCGAGCTCGGCGACATGCGGCCTCGGGTGGATTGATGGAACAGGAAGAGTACGAAGGCGCTCTTGATATCGAGCGGGCCTGGCGGGAGGGGCTTATCCCGGATCCGCTGCTATCGGTATCGGAATGGTCGGATCGGCACCGGATGTTGTCCTCCAAGGCTTCGTCAGAACCGGGCCGTTGGCGCACCAGTCGCACGCCGTATCTGAAGGCCATCATGGATTGCCTGTCGCCGACTTCGCCGGTCGAGCGCGTCGTGTTCATGAAAGCGGCCCAACTGGGTGCGACCGAGATGGGCAGCAACTGGATCGGCTACGTGATTCACCATGCGCCGGGTCCAATGATGGCGGTCTGGCCGACAGTGGAAATGGCCAAGCGCAACTCCAAGCAGCGGATCGATCCGCTGATCGATGAATCGTCGATCTTGCGTGAGTTGATCGCGCCGGCCCGGAGCCGCGACTCGGGTAACACGATTCTGGCGAAGGAGTTTCGCGGTGGCGTCCTGGTGATGACCGGAGCGAACAGCGCGGTCGGCCTGCGCTCGATGCCGGTGCGTTACTTGTTTCTCGACGAGGTCGATGGTTATCCGATTGACGTCGATGGCGAAGGGAGTGCCGTAGCACTGGCTGAGGCCCGTACCCGGACGTTTTCTCGGCGCAAGATATTCATTGTGTCGACGCCAACGATTGCCGGTGTCAGCACCATCGAGCGGGAATACGAGGCCAGTGATCAGCGGCGCTACTTCGTGCCGTGTCCGCACTGTGGTCACCGTCAATGGCTGCGCTTCGAGCAGTTGCGCTGGGAGCGTGGTGAGGATGGCAACTTTCCGGATACCGCCGCCTACGTGTGCGAATCCTGTGAGGTGCCTATTCCAGAGCACCATAAAACCTGGATGCTGGAACACGGTGAATGGCGGGCAATGGCCGAGGGCTCCAGTCGCACGGCAGGCTTCCACTTGTCGAGCTTGTATAGCCCGATCGGCTGGCGCAGTTGGAAAGATGTCGCGGCCGCCTGGGAGAGTGCCATCAGTAAGGAAGCCGGATCTGCCGCTGCGATCAAGACCTTCAAGAATACTGAACTCGGTGAGACCTGGGTCGAGGAAGGCGAAGCGCCTGACTGGCAACGACTGCTGGAACGCCGCGAGGACTATCGGATCGGGACCATCCCAGTCGGTGGCCTGCTGCTGACCGCCGGTGCCGACGTCCAGAAGGATCGCATCGAGGTCTCGGTGTGGGCCTTTGGCAGAGGTAAGGAGTCCTGGCTGGTCGAGCATCGCGTGTTGATGGGCGATACGGCCCGCGACGAGGTGTGGAAAGCACTGGCCAGCGTTCTGCGGGAAACCTGGACGCATGAAACCGGATGCCAGCTTGGACTGGGTCGCTTGGCACTGGATACCGGTTTCGCGACTCAGGAAGCCTATGCGTTTGTCCGGGGTGTGCGCGACCCGCGTCTGATGGCCGTCAAAGGGGTGGCTCGGGGCGCTGCCCTGGTCGGCACGCCGACCGCTGTCGACGCCACGTCAGGCGGTAAGAAGCTGCGCCGGGGCATCAAGGTGTTCTCGGTCGCCGGTGGCATTGCCAAGCTGGAGTTCTACAACAACCTCCGGAAGTCACAAGAGGTGGCTGAGGACGGTCTGACGATCCGTTACCCCGCCGGCTTCGTCCATCTGCCCAAGGTGGATGCCGAGTTCCTGCAGCAACTGTGTGCCGAGCAGTTGATTACGCGGCGCGACCGGAACGGGTTCGCCATCCGCGAGTGGCAGAAGATGCGCGAGCGTAACGAAGCACTCGACTGTTACGTCTATGCCCGGGCCGCTGCCGCAGCCTCCGGCCTCGATCGCTTTGAGGATCGGCACTGGCGAGAACTAGAAAAGCAACTCGGGATCGCCAGCGCTGATCCCCCCGATTTATCCGCTGTACCCGATGCCGAGGCCACCCACAGAGGTGGCCTCGCTGTTTCTGGCGTTCGCAATGGCGGACGTCGTTTGATCCGCAGCCGCTGGCTGACCTGAATCGTCCCTTCTATCCACCACAAAGGAAATCACATCATGAGTCTGCAAACCCAAATTCACAGCCTGGTCATCCGTGTCGCCGACGAGTTCAAGACGGTCTATTCCAAGATCGGCAACCTTTCGTCGCTCTCGACCACCGACAAATCCACGCTGGTCGCCGCCATCAACGAACTCAAGGCGGCAATTGCTGCGGTTGCCGTCATCGATGATCTGGCCCCCGGCAGTACGACCACCACGTTCTCGGCCTCCAAGATTGTCACGCTGCTCGATGACTTGCGTGCCCAGATTCTCGGTGGCGCCGATGCGGCCTACGACACCCTGCTGGAACTGCAGCAGGCCCTGCAGAACGATCAGACTGGCATCGCCGCGTTGACGGCCGCCATCGACAAGCGCGTGCGCTTCGATGCGGCACAAACCTTGACAGCGCCGGAGCAATTGCAGGCGCGGACCAATATCGGTGCAGTGGCCAGTGCCGATATCGGTGACACCAGCACCGACTTCGTCGCCATCTTCGAAGCACAGTTGATCGCCTGATCATGAGCTTGGTTTCACAGATGGCTGCGCTGGCCATTCGGGTCGCCACCGAGATCAAGACGCTGGTGCGCCCTGAGCATCCGGGGATCGCTCGTGCCTGGGTGACCTTTGGCTATAGCGGTTCCGCCATCCAGATCAGTGCCGCTCACAACGTCGCGTCGGTCACCCGGCTGGCAGCGGGACGTTACCGGATCACGTTTTCCCAGCCCTTCGCGGATGCGAATTACTGCTGGCTGGCATTTGCCCGCAGTACTACCAATTCAGGTAGCGCCAGGACGGCCTTGGCACGTTCGACATCGGATGCCAAGACGGCGGCCTATGTCGACGTGGTGTGCGCTACGGGCAATACCTCCCTGTCGGATACCACGGAGATGAACCTGGTGGTCTATCGCTGATGGCACATACCGAAGACCAACTCACCGCCCTTGAGGCGGCGCTGACCAAGGGAGAGCGGCGGGTCACCTTTGGTGACAAGACCGTGGAGTACCGCACGGTCGAGGAACTCCAGGCGGCAATCGACGCGGTCAAGCGCGATCTCCACGATCAGGCAGTCGCCCGAGGTCTCTGGCCGAAGGCACCACGCCAGATCCGGGTCACCACGAGCAAGGGATTCTGAGATGCGCTGGCTGAAACGAATCTCACGCCGGATGTTCGGTGGCAGTCCGCTGCACGAGGCGGCTGGTGGTGGACGGCGATCTTTTGCCTGGCTACCGGCCAACCCGGGTGCTGTAGCGGCGCTGATGGCGACCCAGACCGAACTGCGCACCAAGAGTCGTGATCTCGTGCGGCGCAATGCCTGGGCCAATGCCGCGCTGGAGTCCTACGTGGCCAATGCGATCGGTACCGGCATCAAGCCGCAGTCCCTGGTGGCGGATGCCGCATTGCGCGAACGGATCCAGATGCTCTGGCGCGACTGGACGCTGGATGCCGACGCTTCGGGGCTCACTGATTTCTATGGCCTGCAAGCCTTGGCCTGTCGGGCGATGCTGGAAGGCGGCGAGGCGCTGGTTCGGATCCGCTATCGGCGGCCTGAGGATGGGCTTGCCGTGGCGCTGCAACTGCAAGTGCTTGAACCCGAGCACTTGCCGGTGACCATGAATGCCACGGCAGAGAACGGCAATGTGATCCGTGCCGGCATCGAATTCGACCGCCTCGGACGGCGTGTGGCCTATCACCTGTATCGGGCACATCCCGAGGATGGCGCACTGGCACCGATGTCCGGGAATGGCGGCATTGAAACGGTCCGTGTCGATGCATCGGAAATCCTGCATCTCTTCCGCCCCCTGCGGCCAGGGCAGATTCGTGGCGAACCCTGGTTGGCCCGGGCCTTGGTCAAGCTCAATGAACTCGACCAGTACGATGATGCCGAACTGGTGCGCAAAAAAACTGCCGCTATGTTCGCTGGTTTCATTACGCGCCTGGCACCCGAGGACAACCTGATGGGCGAAGGCGTATCGGACGCCAACGGGGTGGCTCTGGCCGGTCTGGAGCCCGGCACCTTGCAGATCCTGGAGCCCGGCGAAGACGTCAAATTCTCGCAACCGGCTGATGTCGGCGCGAGCTATGCCGATTTTCTGCGCATGCAGTTCCGTGCCGTCGCCGCCGCCATGGGTGTCACCTACGAACAACTGACAGGGGATCTCACCCAGGTCAATTACTCGTCGATCCGTGCCGGCCTGCTGGAGTTTCGCCGTCGCTGCGAAGCCTTGCAGCACGGCGTGCTCGTCCATCAATTGTGCCGACCGATCTGGCAGGCCTTCATCGAGCAGGCAGCACTTGAGGGGGCGCTGTCCTTGCCGGGGTATGCCCGGGGCGGTCAGGCCAAGCGACGCGAGTATCTGGCTGTGAAGTGGATTCCCCAGGGCTGGCAATGGGTGGATCCCAAGAAAGAGTTTGACGCCATGCTCACCGCCATCCGGTCGGGTCTGCTCTCCCGTTCGGAGGCTATCTCGTCCTTTGGCTACGACGCCGAGGATGTCGATCGCGAAATTGCTGCTGACAACGCACGGGCTGATGCCCTCGGTTTGGTGTTTGAGTCCGACCCCCGTCATGACCTGACGGCTGCACCGGCAACTGTTGTATCCCCCGAGAACCCGGAGAACCCCTGACATGCACTTGCCTCATCTTGCGGCCCGTCTCTACGGGACGCCGCTTCTGCTCGCCCGTGCCAAGCTCGACGTGATTCTGTCGGTGCTCGGCGAGCGGGTGAATTGGCCTGAATCCGAACTGGCTGCATCTCTCCCACAGGCACGGGCACGCATCGATGCACCTGCAGGTGTTGCCGTGATCCCTGTGGTTGGGTCGCTCGTTCGTCGCACCATGGGGTTGGAACCGGCCTCGGGCTTCACGTCCTACGCCGAGATCACCGGCATGGTCGATGCGGCGATCAGCGATCCGAGTGTCGAGGGCATCCTGCTCGACATCGATTCTCCGGGTGGCGAAGCAGGCGGCGTCTTTGAATTGGGCGAGAGGATTCGCGCCGCCGATGCCGTGAAGCCCATCTGGGCTGTGGCATCGGACGCGGCGTACTCCGCTGCCTATGCCATTGGCTGCGCGGCATCTCGGCTGGTGGTCACACGTACCGGCGGCGTGGGCTCTATCGGCGTGATTGCCATGCACGTCGACCAGACCGCCCGCGATGCCCAACAAGGTTATCGCTACACCCCGATTACGGCGGGAGAGCAGAAGAACGATTTCTCTCCCCACGAAAAGCTCGGCCCTGATGCCCATGCCCGACTCCAGGCCGAAGTCGATCGTCTCTACGGCCTGTTCGTGACTCACGTCGCTGCGATGCGTCGGCTCGATGCCGATGCGGTGCGTGCCACCGAGGCCGGCATCTATTTCGGCGAGGAGGCGGTGAGTGTCGGGCTGGTCGATGCCGTCGGCAGCCTCGATTCGGTCATCGCCGAATTCGGCAGTTTTCTGGTGGCTCGTCGGGCGCGCGGCCACGCAGTATCGAGTTCCTCGCGCTCACTGGCAACACCCATCGCATCAAGTCCTTCAACTTCCATGGAGATCTCAACCATGTCTCACCCTGACACAACTGAAAAGCCACTGACCGATGAACCGGCAAAGGCTCCCGATCCCGAATCGGAGACCCCGGTCACTGATGAAGTACCGCCCACTGACGCCCAAGCCCGCCCTGCGGAGAACGGAACCAACGCACTCGCCATCGCCGAACTGTGCCAACTCGCCGGTCATCCGGAATTGACGGCCCGTTTCCTCGCTGAAGGGTTTTCCGAAGGCCAGGTCCGTAAAGCGCTGCTGGCCAGCCGTGCTGACAGTCCGGAGATCCGCTCGACGATCGCACCGGATGCCTCGACGCCTCAGCAATCCCAATCTGCCGCCAATCCCCTGATGGCAGCCGTCAAGAAACTCACCGGAAAGGAGTAAGCCATGCCCGTCATTACCGAAGGTCTCAATCTGGGCGATCTGCTCAAGTACGAAGCGCCCAACCTCTATTCACGTGACCAGGTCACGGTCGCCGCCGGCCAGAACCTCGTGCTCGGCACAGTGGTCGGCGGCGACGCCACCACGGCCAAGGTCAAGCAGATCGATCCGGCCGCCACGGATGGCACCGAAGTTGCCGTCGGCGTTCTCGCCACCTCGATCGACGCCAGCCTGATCGATCGCGAGGACGGGGTTCTGATTGCCCGTCACGCCGTCGTCGCCGATCACGCCCTGACCTGGCCTGCCGGAATTACCCCCCTGGACAAAGCCGCCGCCATCGCCCAACTCAAGGCGGCCGGCGTGCTCGTTCGCCACGCTGTTTAAAGGAGTCCTCTCATGCAGAACCCGTTCTCGAATCCCGCCTTCTCGATGGCCAACCTCACGGCCGCCATCAACCTCCTGCCGAACCGCTATGGCCGGCTGGAGTCACTCAACCTGTTCCCGGTCAAGCCGGTGCGCTTCCGCCAGATCCTCATTGAGGAGAAGAACGGCGTGCTCAATCTCCTGCCGACGCTGCCGGTGGGCAGTCCCGGTACCGTGGGGCAACGCGACAAGCGCAAGATGCGCTCCTTCGTCGTGCCCCACATCCCGCACGACGATGTAGTACTCCCCGATGAAGTTCAGGGCCTGCGCGCCTTCGGTTCGGAAACCGAACTGGAGACCGTGGCCGGCGTCATGGCCCGCCATCTGGAAACCATGCGCAACAAGCACGCCATCACGCTGGAACATCTGCGCATGGGTGCACTGAAGGGCATCATTCTCGATGCTGACGGCTCGACGCTTTACAACCTCTACGACGAGTTCGGCATCACGCCCAAGGCGATCAACTTCGCCCTGGCCACGGATAGCACCAACGTCCGTCAGAAGTGCGTCGATACCCTGGCGCACATCGAGGAGAACCTGCGCGGCGAATTCATGGCCAACGTGCGCTGCCTGTGCTCGCCCGAGTTCTTTGAAAAGCTCATCGCCCATCCCAAGGTCGAGAAAGCCTACGAGAACTTCCAGCAGGGGGCGATCCTGCGCGACGATGTGCGCACCGGCTTCACCTTCGGCGGCATCGTTTTCGAGGAGTATCGCGGCCAGGCGACCGATGGCAACGGGGCCACCCGCCGCTTCATCGCAGCCGGTGAAGCGCATGCCTTCCCGGTAGGCACCATCGATACCTTCGGCACCTACGTGGCACCGGCGGATTTCAACGAGACCGTCAATACGCTGGGACAGCCGCTGTACGCCAAGCAGGACTCGCGAAAGTTCGAGCGCGGTACCGATCTGCATACGCAGTCGAATCCGCTGCCGATGTGCCATCGCCCGGGCGTGCTGGTCAAGCTGACGATGTCCTGATGACCGTCCTGACTGATCTGTATGCGGCAGCCGGGCGAGCTGGCTTGCTCACACCGGCCGTCATTGGGGGCGCGGAAGTCCTGGTGGATTTTCGTGCCCCCGATGTCGAGGTGCTCGATGGCCTGGGCTTGTCCTCTGACTATGCAATCCGCTACCCGGTCGAAGCGACGATTCTGGATAGCGGTCACGAACTCGTGATCGGTGGCGTGACCTACCGCGTCCGCGAAGTCAGGGCCATTGGGGATGGTTCTGAATGCCGGGCCACACTCACCCGACTTTAGGGGCCGATCTTGATCCAGCGGTTCCAGAGCATACGCGCGATGGTGGCATTCACTGCTTGGCGATCGAAACGATCGGGATCGAAATCAAGGCCAGCCCATTCCCGAAAGGCTTTGGTTTCATCCCCGTAGGGATCATCTTCCAGTCGGTCGAGGAAGTCCTGATAGCTGCCCGAGCCTCCCGCATCGTCGGGCGGGCAGGCACGCTCGCCAGCCTCGACCCAGGCAAAACCGCCATCGCTCGGCGTTGGTTTGACGTCCTTGATCGCTTCGACGGTGATGCGGTGCTGCCAGCCATCACCGAAATCGTAGAGGTAGGTGCAGGAATCTCCTTCGGCGAGCAACTGGTTAAGGCGGTATTTCTTCTCGTCGAGCACCTCCCAGCCAGGATCGGTGAATTCTGGATCGGGCACACCGTAGTGCTTGTCGCGGATCTCGAACTTGTGCAGATGCGAGTCCGACCAACCCATCGCGGCCTGAAGGATGTGATGCAGGGCATCGAGCCTAGTCCGGCCGTCCAGGTGAATGCGACGCCAGATCGTCGGACGAATGCCGAGAAGTTCAACACGAATCGTGTAGTGGTCGGGCGTCGACTGACTGCTGCGATGTTTTTTGGTTTTGGTGGCGGTGGCCATGCTGGTTTGTTTCCCCGTGATCCTTGCCGTCCATTTTACGTACCCATTCGGAGAATCAAATGCCCACATCCATTCGGGAGCGGCTATTGCAGGAGATCATCAACCGACTCAGTCCCCTGGCGCAGGCAGAAGGCGCACAGATCAAGCGATCGCCGACTACTGCCATCAGCCGCGACGCGAGCCCGGCATTGCTGCTCTTTCCTGAAGCCGAGTCAATTGCCCAGCGGGCCAATGATCGTATCGAGCGCCATCTGATCGTCCGCCTGGTCGCCATGGCCCGTGAAACCAGCGGCGAAGCCGCCGAGGTCATTGCCGATCGTCTGCAGGTTGCCGCTCACGCAGCCCTGTTTGCCGACGTCAACTTTGGCGGCCTGTGCATCGGACTTCAGCAACTTGATTGCGAGTGGGACATCGAGGATGCCGATGCCACGGTGGCTGCCATTCCGACACGTTATCAGGTCACGTACCGCACCCTGGTACATGACCTCACGGCGCAGGGCTAAGACCATGGAAGTAACTCTCAGCAAACCCCACGAACATGCCGGCATGGCGTGCAACCCCGGCGATGTCATCGAACTGGCTGACGACCTCGCGCAATGGCTTTGCGAAATCGGCAGTGCTCAACCGGTGCTCCAAGCCGCCAAACCCAGCAAGCAACCCAACATCACTCAGGAGTAAGCAATGGCCTATTTTTCCGGACAAGGTCGCGTCTTCATCGGCGCGCGTGACACCAATGGCAACCCGCTGGGACTCACCTTCGTCGGCAACGTGCCTGATCTGAAGGTTTCGCTGTCCGTCGAGACCCTGGAGCATCAGGAATCGCAATCCGGCCAGCGCCTGACCGATTTGCAACTCATCAAGACCAAGAAAGGTGAGTTCGCCTGCACCCTGGAGGAACTGATCCAGACGAATCTGGAGCTCTCCCTCTACGGATCCACCACGGCGGTCACCACCGGCACCGTAACCGACGAGCCTATCATCGCGACGGCGGAACTCGGCAAACTCTATTTGCTCGGCAAGCAGAACGTCTCTGCCGTGGTCATCAAGGCAGGTGCTACCACCGTTGCCAATACGAAATACACGGTCAATGCGAAGCATGGCTCCATCCAGTTCACCGACATCACCGGTGTGACCGGTGCGATTGCTGCCAGCTACAGCTACGGTGCGGCCAACGTCACGGCCATGTTCACCCAGCCCTTGCCCGAACGCTGGGTTCGCTTCGAGGGTCTGAACACGGCCGATGCCAACAAGGAAGTCGTGATCGACCTCTACCGGGTGGCCATCAATCCAGCGAAAGACTTGTCGGTGATCGGCACTGAACTCATGAAGTTCGAGTTGTCCGGACAAGTGCTGGCCGATCTCACCAAGCCGGCTGCTGGTGCGCTTGGCCAATTCGGTCGGATCGTGTTGCTGTGATGGGCAAGGAGATGTTCGCGGCACTGCCGCCGGTACCGGCGTCCGTCGAGATCGCTGGCGAGCACATCGAACTCACGTCGCTCAAGGTGGGTGAAGTGCCAGCATTCGCTCGGGCGGTACAACCCATCGCGGCGAGTCTTTCAGCATCGCCTGATTGGCTGGCAATTCTGGCCGAGCACGGCGAAGCGGTGATCGCAGCTCTCGCCATTGCCACGCGCCGCCCGGTCGACTGGGTGGCCGGGCTCGATCTCGATGAGGCTGTGCGCCTGGCCGAAGTGGTGTTCGGGGTGAATGCCGATTTTTTTATCCGGCGCCTGTTGCCGAGCGTGACGCAGGCAGCGGCGCGAATCGGCCTGGCACTGGAAAGCCCGACGCCTGGAGCCATGCCCTCCAACGCATGATCGGCGCAGGGCATGCCTACGCCGACATTCTCAACTACACGCTGGCGCAAACCGATGCCTTTCTGGCCGCCATCGACCAGCAGGAGTGCCGACAACTGGCGAATCTCCTGTCGGTAACGGCGACCGGCAGCCAGGGCAGCAGTGACGCATTGCACCGGATGATGAAGGTGCTGTCATGCTGAAACTCTCCCTGACCGCATCGGGGTTGCTGGATAAATCGAAGCTCGATGCCTGGAGCCGGCAGAAGCAGACCGCCATCCACAAGGCAGTCGCTGTTGGCATGCGCGATGGCGGCAAGATTGTGGCGGATGGGGTGCGCCGCAAGATGAAGACCGATTTCACGGTGAAGAAAGCGGCCTTCGTGAATTCGCTGCGGGCGAAGGTCTATGACCGCAACCCCGACAAATTACCTGCGGTGCTCATCGGCTCGAAGATTCCCTGGCTCGGCATCCATATGCGGGGTGGAACCATCTCCGGCCGGATGCTAATTCCATTGACCGAGGAAGGCCGCCGCATCGGTCGTCGAGCGTTCAAACGGGTCATCGATACGCTGATTCGTTCGGGCAACGCGTATTTCATCCGCAAAAACGGCCAGGCCATCCTGATGGCCGAGAACATCAAGGAAAACGCCTCGGTACTGACCCGGTTCAAGCGCGCGGAACGGAGCCGCACCGGCGCGAAGTCGATCAAGCGCGGCGCAGAGATTCCCATTGCTGTGCTGGTACCGGCTGTGTCCATGAAACGCCGCTTCGATCTGGAAGGGACGGTACGCGGCCAGATGCCCGTCCTGGCCAGAGCCATCGAGAAGCAATTGACCAAGATTTGAGAGAGATGAATTTGTCGTGACTCAGGATCGCGCCCAACTGCTTATTACTGCCGTTGACCAGACCCGCTCGGCCTTCGACTCGATTCGCGGCAACCTGGCCAAGCTCGGTGATGAATCGAACCGGGTCAAGGGAATGCTGGCCGGACTTGGCGTATCGCTTTCCGTGGCCGGTTTTGCCGCCATGATCAAGAGCGCCATCGATGCAGCCGATCAACTGAACAAGCTCTCGCAAAAGATCGGCATCTCGGTCGAAGCCTTGTCGACGCTGCGCTTTGCCGCGCAACTGTCAGATGTGAGTCTGGAGACCTTGCAGAAGGGCATTAAGGGGCTGTCCCAGAACATCGCCGAGGCCAATACCGGTATCGGCGACGGGGCGCAGGTCTTCGATGCCCTGGGTATCTCGGTCAGAAATGCCGATGGCAGCATGAAGTCCACCGAAGCTGTGCTGCTACAGGTGGCCGATGTCTTCGCCAACCTGGAGGATGGCGCGGTCAAGACGGCGCTCGCCGTGAAGCTGTTCGGCAAGAGTGGCATGGACATGATCCCGTTCCTGAATCAGGGGGCGGCTGGCATCACTCAACTGACTGCCGAGGCTGAACGACTGGGCCTCAAGCTCACTACTGAGACGGCGCGCTCGGCGGAAGCCTTCAACGACAACCTTACGGCACTCAAGGCATCGAGCTCCTCGCTCGGCATCGCACTGGCCCGTGATTTTCTGCCGGAACTGACCAACATCACCAACGCCATGCGCGAAGCGGCCAATGAGGCGGGAACGTTGAAGGCGTTGTGGGTCGGTCTGGGCGGGGTTGGCAATCTGATCTTCAACGGCACCGAGATCAAACGTGCCCGCGACGAGGTTGCGCGGATTCAGGAACTGGTCGATTCGACGCGCAAGAAGGTCGATACCGGCAAGGCGCCCGTGCCGTTCATGCCCTTCGACGTCAAGTTCAACGATGGCGCGATGGCGACGCTGCGGAAGAACCTCGCCCAATGGGAGCAGGAACTGGCGGGGGCGAAGCAGCGCCTCGATGATCTGACCAGTCCAAAGCGCCCCGAAGAGAAGACGCCGACCGGCAAGCCCACCGAGGACATGCAGCGCATCGCCTGCGTGGTATCCGGTGGGCAATGGGTCAATGGCAAGTGCGAGAAAAAATCCGCCGGGGGTGCGGAGAAGGACACGACTGGCGCACAGCTTGCGGTGGTCAAGGCGCAGGCCGAAGCCGAATTCAAAGTCCTCAAGGAAGGGCTCGATCTGCAGAAGACGGCCCTAGATCGCGCGCTCGACGACCGTCTGGTCTCGATCCGCGACTACTACGGCCGCAAGACGCAGATCGAGCAACAGGCCATCGATCAGGAGTTGGCGGCCAAACAGCAGGAGTTGACCGCGCAATCGGCCATTGCGGTCGGCGGCAAGGACGAAGCGCAGCGCCTGCGGGCCAAGGCCGAGGTCAAGAAACTCGAAGGCGAAATCACCGTGCTCAACATGAAGCGCAGCGAAGTTGAGGTCGCCAATGCCCACGCTGCCGCCAAGGCAGAGAAGGAACTGGCCGACGAACTCGCCCGTGTGCGTGACCGCCTGACCGAGATCCGGGGCGCAGGGGGTGGAGGGGGTGGCGACGTGACCCGCGCCCGACTCGAACGTGAATACCAGCCGCTCATCGAGAAACTCAATCGCATGGGAGACACCACCGGCGCGGCCGATGTCGGACGCCTGATCAACGTCGAGACTGACCTGGCGGAACTCGCCAAGCTTGAACGCCAGTACGGAGTCGTCACGGAGCGCATGGCCATTCGCGAGCGCGAACTACAGGTGCAGAAGGACGCCGGGATGCTCACCGAGTCGCAGATGCGGCGCGGCGTACTCGAGTTGCACCAGCAGACCGCCGCCGAAGTGGACGGCTTGATTCCGAAGATGCAGGAACTGGCTGCATCCACCGGGTCGGAGGAAGCCATTAACCGCGTGGCCCGACTCAAGGTGGAAGTCGCCGGGCTGAAGACCGAGGCCGACGATGTCGCCACCCGCATCAACGGCGACGTGGAGAACGCCTTTGCCACGATGTTCGAGCAGATCGGCTCGGGGGCGAAATCCGCCAAGGATGCCTTTGCCGATTTTGCCCGTTCGGTGATTTCGGCGATCAACCGCATCGCTGCGCAGAAAATCGCCGAAGAATTGTTCGGCGGGATGAGCAAGGGCGGCGGTGGCGGCTTGGGTGGCCTGATCTCGGGGCTATTCCAGTGGGCCGGCTTTGCGTCCGGTGGTTACGTCACAGGGCCAGGCACGACCACCAGCGATTCCATTCCGGCACGACTGTCCGCCGGGGAATACGTCCTGCGTGCGGAGGCGGTGCGCCGGGTCGGCGTCGAGTTTCTGCATGCCCTGAACGGCGGTCTGGCCGCACCCCGCTGGTTGGGGCCGCGTCTGGCCTTTGCCGAGGGTGGTCCGGTACCGGATGTGGCTCAAGCCCCGGCCGCAGCCCCCTCGCAATCGGTACGTATCGTCAATGTCATCGATCCCGGCATGGCGGCCGACTATCTGAATTCCGCCGCCGGTGAAAAAACCATTCTCAACGTGCTTTCTCGCAATGGCTCGGCCGTGCGCGAATTACTGAGGTAAGCCATGGCTTTTACCAGTGGCACTGCCACCGATTATCTCGATCTGCTGAACCGGCTCAAGCAGTTCGTCACCCAGGACATGCTGCCGGCCAACGAGCGCTGGTCAGTGCTGCGCTGGGTACCCGGACCGCCGGCAGAACTGGTACTCCAGGGACCTGGGCTTGCCGGTACGGAGCAAATTAACGTCGGCATCCTGTCTGAGGCCGGTGCGGACTATGGCAACTGGAAACTGCGGGGCTTCGTCGGTTGGAATGCGGCGCAGACCTTCGATGGCCAGTACAACCCGAGCGGGACGTTCTACGCGCTGCTGATGGCCTCCGCCATGCCGTATTGGATCGTAGCCAACGGTCGGCGCATCGTCCTGGTCGCCAAGACCGGCACCTATTACGAAATGATGCATCTGGGCTTGTTCCTGCCTTATGCCACGCCGGGACAATACCCGTACCCGCTCCTGGTCGGCGGCACTTATAACAGTTCGACGCGCTGGAGCAATTCCTACCAATACCGCAATCACCTGCCCAAATCGTCGGGGTATTCGGGTGCGTACTACGCGCCGACCGGCGTGTGGACCGGGGTGTCGGCAATGTGGCCGAACAGTTGGGGCAGCAACACGCGCGAGTGCCCCGATGGCTCCTACCCGCTGCTGCCGTTCATCCTGGCCGGCTTGGGGGAGATGGACGGCTGCTACTGCATACCGGGCTACGCCAATGCAGTCGAGAACATCATCAGCATCGGTGGCGTCGATCATCTGGTGGTGCAGGACGTGTATCGCACCGGCTACAGCGACTACTGGGCCCTAAAACTCGCGTAATGCGGCCCGTGTGAGGTAATCAATGGCATTTCAATCCGGCATCACCACCTCGCCGAACGATCTCCTCGACAAGATCCGGCTCTTCGCCACCGGGGTCTGCGGTTACACGCAACTGATGTACCAAGCAGATGCCGGCTACTTTCGCCTGCACCTTCAGCACGCCGCCAGTGGCCAGTTCGTCAACCTGCATTCCTATGCGAGCTACGTCGCCTGGTACGGCTCGACCAGTTTCAACAGTGGGCTGGCCTACAGTTCGCAAACCGTCGCATCGGGTTCGTTCTCTGTATCCCAGATGTCGGGCAGCGCCGAGTATTTCCTCTTCGGCGGCGATGGCTGGTGCTATTGCATCGTACAGACGGCCAGCACTACTTACGGGCCGCTCATCTTCGGGGCGATCACCAAGACCTGCACATTCACTGGTGGTGCTTTCCTGTCGGACACCTACAGCACTTATGTTCGGGCCGACATCGACGGCAATACGAACAAGTGGAAGGTCGGCACCTCCGGCACGGATGCAGTGCGGGCCTTCTACAACGCTACCACGCGCCAACTCGACAGCTATTCGCCCATCGCCTTCAACGGCGTGACACCCCTGTATCCCTGCACGATTGAAGTTGGTCGCCCGACGCCGAGCTACTTCTACTCGATGATGGGTTTCGCGCCCGGTGTGCGCTTGTTGCGCATGAACGGACAGTACGTGAACAAGGACATCGTCACGCTGGGTGGTAGCGACTGGATGGTCTTCAGCATGAGTTACGGCGGCTACGGATTTCTGAAATGACGACCTACGCTGGAGCCATTCTGCCGTCCGGATTGCCGTCTGATCCCGCCTACGGTGCGGCCTACAAGTTCCTGCCAGCCCCCTTGACGTTGCCTTACCCGAGCGCCCTGGCTAGCAACCCGCCGAATTCGGGGGCGATGGCCAACAACCTGCCGGTCGCCGAGATCGTGGTGGGCATTACGGGAAATATCGTTCGTCAGTTCGAGCAGGACTGGTATCACCACGTCCACCTGCTGCCAGCCAAGATCGCACTGGGCAACCTGCTGTCGACGCAGATGCGCCAGGTCGAGGTCTGGAACGCCCATTTCGCCCCCAAGACCCTGTCGGCGCTCAATGGCCAGAACGATGGCGGCATCACGCTCGCTGCCCCGGCGAATCCGCCGACCACTTACGGAATGCTGGAGTCGCGCCTGCACAACGTCTCGGTCAGCCTCGACGGGCCTCCTGTGATCGAAGCGAGTTTCACTTTCCAGTTTCCCGACGAGGCACCGACCTTGTCGATCTCCGGTCGGCGCGTCGTGGTCTTCGGTCTGAAACCCAACTGGGCGGATGGCTGGTTGGAGCGCCTGATGTGGGCGACCGACGTGCTGGCCGCCCGCGACGGTACCGAGCAGCGGGTCAGTCTGCGCACCAAGCCGCGCCGTTCGCTGGAATTCTCGATCCTGGTCGGCCGCGACGATGCGGCGCTGCTCGATGTGCTGCTGTCGGCCTGGCAGTCGCGCGTCTATGCACTCCCGATCTGGCCCGACAAGGCAGTTCTGGCATCCACGGTCACGGCGGGTAGCACGGTGATTCCGCTTACCACCACCAATCTCGAATACGAGGCCGACGGCCTGCTGGTGATCGGATCGGACAGTCGCAACACCGAGGCGGCGGAAGTGCTGTCGGTGGCGAGCAATGCCGTGACCCTGAAACAACCGTTGCTGCAGACCTGGCCTGCAGGTGCGTTCGTGACGCCGGCGCGCACGGCCCGTCTGCGAGTGACGCAGGCAGTGTCGCGCGTGACCGACGCCATCGCCCGGGCCCGCCTCGTGTTCGACATTGCCGGCACCACGGCCATCGCGAAACAGGAGTCGGCGACCACCTTCAACTCGACACCGGTCTGGACGACACGGCCGAATCGGGTACGCGATGTCGATGCCGACTACCTGCGACTGGCCGAGGTGCTGGATTTCGAGACCGGCATCACGGCAGTGGATGACCATGCCGCGCGTCCCTTCGTGCGGCGCTCCTTCGACTACCTCTTCAAGAACCGTACGGAGATTGCGGCTTTCCGGGGCTGGCTGGCTGCCCGGCTAGGCCGTCTGACGGCGTTCTGGCACCCGACCTGGGAAGCCTCCATCGTCCCGACCAAGAAAATTCTCTCCAACCAGACGGTGATGACGGTCGCCTCGCGCGGCTACGCGTTGTACTTCAACCCGATGCCAGGTCGAACGGAAGCGGCCTTCCTGCACAAGAACGGCACCTGGTACTTCCGCACCATCACGAGTTTCGGGGCGGGCACTACCGGCGACGAAGAAGTGATGGCAATCAACCAGTCCTTCGGCTTCGATGCCAATCCCGAGGATTGGGTCGCCATCTACTTTCTGGAGAAGACCCGACTCGACGCCGACCAGATCGAAATCAACTGGCAGACGGACAGCGTGGCGGAAGTCTCGCTACCGATGCGCAGCGTGAAGTCGTAACCAGGATCCACGAATGAGCTACAACACGCAGGAAATCTCGGCGGCCGCCGGCCAGCCGGTGGAACTCTATCGCTTCGTCCTCGGCCAGTTGGTGTGGACGGTGACGAGTGGTCGCGAGGCGATCACCTACCAGGTCGAGAGCTACCAGCCCGCCGTGATCCGCCGCTCGGCGGTCGAGCAGTCACCGGAGTTTGCTCGGAATGGCATCGACCTCGAATGCGCACGTGATTTCGCCGTGGCGCAGCTCTTCGCGGCCGCGCGTCCCAACGGCGTCGTGTCGCTCACGGTGTTCCGCAACCACCTCGGTGACTCCGAGTACATCACCTGGTGGAAGGGGCGCGTGGCCTCTGTCGCCTTCATGGGTAGTACCGCGAAGATTCGTTGCGAGTCGATCTTCACGGCCCTGAAACGCCCTGGCTTGCGTGCCTATTACCAGACCGGTTGCCGCCATGCGCTGTTCGATCCGGGATGCGGCGTGAACAACCAGGCCTACAAGTTGGCCGGCACGGTGGCGTCTTTCTCCGGACTGAATGTCATCTCCAGTACCTTCCTGTCGCAGGCATCAGGTTGGCTGACCGGGGGCTACCTGCGCGTGGGCGGGGTGCCGCGCATGATTACCAATCACTCCGGCGACACCATCACGCTTTCAGCCGTGCTGCCGGGACTGGCCGCAGGGGTGGCGTTCGAGGCCTTTGCCGGCTGTGACCGGACGTTTGCCACCTGCCAGTCCAAGTTTGGCAACAGTCTCAATTTCGGCGGGTTCCCCTGGATTCCCGCCAAGAACCCCTTCGCCGGGGATTCCATCGTCTGAGGGCAACACCATGTGGGTACAGATCGCTATCTGGGTGATCACCACGGTCATCGGCATGCTGCTTGCGCCGAAGCCGCCAAAGCCTGCTTCCGCCACGCCAGGCAACCTCGATGTGCCGGTGGCGGAATCCGGTAAACCCATCCCGGTGCTGTTTGGCACCCGGGTCATCCGTCAGGCCAATGTGGTCTGGTACGGCGACGTCAAGACCACCGAGATTCGCCAATCGTCCGGTAGTGGAGGCAAGAAATGATTGTGACGCACGACGACGCCAAGGCCTTCGGCTACTGCAATGCCGGCCTACGCAAGTGGTTCCCGCGCGATGGCGTGACCTTCGACGATTTTCGGCAATACGGCGTGACCGCCGACTGGCTGCGCGCCACCGGCGATGCCATGGCGTGCCGGCTGGCCGATGCCGTCGAACAGCAGCGCGAGCAACAGCAGGAGATGACGTAAATGGGTGGTGGAGGTAAAGATGGTGGCGGTTCGTCATCGTATGTCGTCGGCCATCGCTATTACGCCGGATTGCACCTGGCGATCTGCCACGGCCCGGTGGATGCGGTGACGCGCATCATCGTCGGCGAACGCACGGCGTGGAGTGGCAGCGTCACGTCCTCGCAGACGCTCTACGTGAATGCCCCGGAACTCTTCGGCGGGGATTCGCGCGAGGGTGGCGTTCAGGGTTACGTCGAGGTCAAGCTGGGCGGGCCGGCGGAAACAATCTCGGGCTATCTGCAGCAGAAACTCGGCAGCGTCATTCCGGCCTTCCGAGGGGTGGTCTCGATCATCGTTCAGCAGTGCCAACTGTCGGCGATGAACCCGTACATCAAGCCGTGGAGCATCGAGGCACGACGCATCCCGGCTCCGGCTGCCCTGGGGAGTGGCTACATCAATGGTGATGCCAACCCGGCACACATCATTTACGAGTGCCTGAACAATGCCACCTGGGGCCTGGGCTATGCCGCCAGCGAAATCGATGCGAGCAGTTTCCAGACGGCAGCCAACACGCTGGCCTCGGAGCAGTACGGACTGTCCTTGCTTTGGGATCGCGAGCAGCCGCTGGAGGAATTCATCGCCGAGATACTCCGGCACATCGATGGCACGCTCTATGTCCATCCGCGTACCGGCAAGTTCGTTCTGAAACTGGCTCGGGCTGACTACAACGTTTCCAGCCTGCTGGTGCTCGATGCCTCGAACATTATTGAACTGGAGAGTTTCTCCCGGCCCTCGGAATCGGAACTCGTCAATCAGATCACCGTCCGTTACCGGGATCGTTCCACCGACAAGGACGCCGCCATCACGGTGCATGACCTGGCGGCACTGGAACTGGCGGGTGGTGTGGTTTCGTCGGCGACGGTCGACTATCCAGGAATCAGCAATGGCAGCCTGGCGTCCCGCGTGGCGCTGGGCGACCTCAAGCAACTCTCGGCACCGCTGGCCAAGGCCACGCTGATCGCCAACCGGCAGGCATCGAATCTCAATATCGGCGACGTATTCAAGTTCACCTGGCCGGAACTGGGTATTACGCAGCTGGTGATGCGAGTCGTACGCGTGTCCTATGGCACGCTGACCGACGGTCGGGTGCGAATCGAGTGCGTGGAAGACATCTTCGGCTTGCCGTCCGCCTCCTACGTGTCCCCGACCCCGACTTCATGGGTGTCGCCGCTGACATCGCCAGCGCCGGTGCCGTATCGCCGGTTGAACGAAGCGCCGTGGTGGACCGTGGTCAAACGGGTAGTCGGCGAATCGGCGACTGCACAAAACGAACTCGACCCACAGGGCGGACTGCTGGTGGCCTGCGTGAGTCGTCCATCCGGTGATTCGCTCAACGTCAAACTGCTGACGCGCCAGGGCAGCGCCACCTACGTTGAGGTGGATACGATGGGCTTTACGCCGAATGCGACGCTCATCAATGCCTGTGATGAGCAGGCCACGGTATTCAGCATCGGCAATGGCCAAGACATGGACATTGTGAAGCTCAACACCTACGCCTACCTCGACAACGAGATCGTGGCGGTCAAGGCGATCAATCTGGTGGCGAGCACCGTCACGGTGGATCGCGGCGTGCTCGATACAGTGCCGGCACCGCATCTGGCATCCGCGCGCATCTGGTTCGCCGATGCGTTCGAGGCGCTAGTCACCGAGCAATACCTCTCTGGCGAGTCGCTGCAGGTCAAGATGCTGCCGGCGACTGGCCTTGGGCGACTGGCGGAATCCGCAGCACCAGCAGACAGCTACACGTTTGCAGGCCGCATGATCCGTCCCTATCCACCGGGGAACGTGAAGGTGAATAACGTGATGTGGCCGACGACGATTCTCGGTCAGATTGCACTCACCTGGGCCCACCGTGACCGGATGCAGCAGACGGTTTATCTGGTGACGCAGTCGGAGGGCAACATCGGCCCGGAGGCCGGCGTGACCTACACGGTGCGCTTCTACAACGAGAACAACTCGATCCAGAAAACCCTGACGGGGCTCACCACGACCGCCTGGACGTATCTCACGGCTGACGAGGCGACCGATAGCGGACTGGGTCGCATCAACGGCAAGTTCAAGGTTGAGATCGAAGCCGTGCGCGCTGGCTACACCAGCTGGCAGAAACAGACCCGCAGCGTCGACCGCGCAGGGTACGGCCTGAACTATGGCAAATACTACGGAGGCATCTAATGGCAAGCACTGATCCCAATCTCGGACTCACCTACGGCTGGACACTCGGTGAGTCGGGCTGGCATACCAGCATGGACACCAATCTGAAACGGCTTGGCGCGGTGGTCGGACTCTCGGTCAAGGATCGGGATCTGACCACGCCGCCGGCCAGTCCTGTCGACGGTGATCGCTACATCATTCCTGCCGCAGCTACTGGCGTCTGGGCCGGCAAGACCAACCAGATTGCCGTGCGCGTGGCGAGCGCATGGGAGTACTACACGCCGAAGGTCGGCTGGCTCTGCTACGTCGAGGACGAAGCCGTGCTCTCGGCCTACAAATCGGCAGGCTGGAGTGCTGGCATCGCCATCTGACACCGTTTCACCAACCACGCGAACCCGCCCACGAGGCGGGTTTCGTATTTCTGGAGGACGAAAACATGGATTCCACACCAATGGAGCGCCGCAAGATGGTGACCATCCCGCAGGAAGAGTTCGAGGCGATGCTGGAGCTCGCCGCCGAACGTGGTGCCCGGCATGCGCTGGCCGATGTTGGTCTCGACGGGCCGGAGGCTGCGCACGACATCCGTGAACTGCGCGGCCTGCTGGATGCCTTCAATGAGGCCAAGAAAACCGCTGGCCTGACCATCGTGAAGATGTTGGTCACCGGCCTGGTCATGGCGCTGCTGGCCGGTGCGTTCCTTAAACTCAAGCTATTCGGAGGTGGGCAATGATCGAAACACTACTGGGCGGTTTGCTGGGCGGTGCGTTTCGCCTAGCCCCGGAAATTCTGAAATGGATGGATCGCAATGGCGAGCGCAGCCACGAACTGGCGATGCAGGACAAGGCGCTGGAGTTCGAGAAACTACGCGGTGCGCAGCGGATGGGCGAGATTGGTGCTGCTGCCGATGCTGCGTGGAATACCGGGGCCATCGAAGCCTTGCGCGAAGCGGTGGCGGCGCAAGGGCAGCCTTCCGGCGTGCGCTGGGCTGATGCGCTATCGATCAGCGTGCGGCCGGTGATCACCTACTGGTTCATGGCGCTCTACTGTGCTGCAAAGACGGCAGCATTTGTGGCTGCTGTCACCGCCGGTGCTGGTTGGGGAACGGCGATCCTCCATGCCTGGACGGAAGCGGATCAAGCGCTGTGGGCGGGCGTGCTGAACTTCTGGTTCCTCGGCCGCGTATTCGACCGGGTTCGGCCGTGACCCAAGTTCCGCAAGCAGCCATCGAACTGGCCAAGCGCTTCGAGGGGTTCCACCGGGTGGCGAGGGCTGATCCCGGTCGGGCACAGCCGTACATCTGCCCGGCCGGATACTGGACGATTGGCTACGGCCACCTGTGCGACCCAAAGCACCTACCGATCACTGAGGCCGAGGCCGAGATATACCTGGCCAGTGATCTCCGGTCGGCGCTCACCGCCACGCTGCGCTATTGCCCGGTGCTGGCCACCGAGCCCGAGGGGCGGCTGGCAGCCATCGTGGATTTTACGTTCAACCTCGGCGCGGGGCAGTTGCAGACCTCGACGCTACGTCGGAGGATCAACCAGCGAAATTGGCCTGGCGCAGTTAGCGAACTCCGACGGTGGGTATACGGTGGAGGAAGGGTCTTGCCCGGACTTGTAGTGCGTCGCGCCGAAGAGGCATCGTTGCTGCTGGTCTGATCCGATTTTTCTATTTATCGCCCCGTTCTGCCCACTTATGGTCGGAACGGGGCATTTTTTGTATTTGAGGGGCTGCAACTAAGTGCGTGACGATCAGTCAGCACAATTCAATCACCCCAAGTCATATCAAACCCCATCAAATCATGTTCATTCACATTTACAACTACGATCACCCGTGTAATCATTGATGCTGCCGTATTAACGACCATTTTTCGCGGAAATCGAAGTCATGTCAGAGCGTTGGCTGTCAGTCGAAGAGATCGCTGCATACCTCGGTGTCAGCAAGGACACGATCTATGCATGGATCAGCAAGAAGAGTATGCCTGCTCGTCGTATTGGCCGGTTCTGGAAGTTCAAGGCCGACGAAATCGATGAATGGGTTCATTCGGGCGGCGCAGCTGAGAAAGATGGTCAAGGCAAGGCAACATAAACCTTGCCAATCGGTGCGTTTTGATCACCTCATGGGGTTGAGTCAAAACTGAGACTGGAGGTAAAAGATGTCAAAAATAGCTTGTATTGATCTTTTTTGCGGAGCGGGGGGGCTGACGCACGGCTTCGTTCTGGAAGGCATTCCGGTGGTTGCCGGCATCGACATGGATCCGGCATGCCGATTTCCCTATGAAGCAAACAATGATCAGGCGAAGTTCGTCGAACGCGACATCAGTCAGGTATCTGCGGACGAACTCAATGAATTGTTTGGCGATGCCGACTTGAAGATACTTGCAGGCTGTGCCCCATGCCAGCCATTCTCGACCTACGCTCAGCGTTACGAATTGGACGGTAAGGACGGGAAGTGGGGGTTGCTGTACCACTTCGCGCGGCTGGCGGAGCAAACCAGCCCCGACGTCATTACGATGGAAAACGTGCCAACGGTCGCAAAGCACGTCGTGTTCCATGATTTCGTGGATACCCTAAAGAGACTTGGCTACAAGGTTTGGTTCGACGTAGTCGATAGTTCCAAGTACGGCGTGCCTCAAATGCGCCGGAGAATGGTCTTGCTTGCATCAAAGTATGGCGAGATCAAGATGATCGAACCAACTCACCCAAAGCCCTCGACCGTCCGTCAGGCCATCGGTCGCCTTAGACCATTGCAGGCAGGCGAAGCGGCTCCTCGTGACAGATTGCATGCGAGCTCGTCTTTGTCCGAAAAGAATCTGAAGCGTATTCGTGCCTCCAAACCAGGAGGTACGTGGCGCGACTGGCCGGATCATCTCGTTGCCGATTGTCATCGAGTAGAGAGTGGTCGAACCTATCCAGGTGTCTATGGCCGTATGGAGTGGGATAAGCCGGCCCCAACCATGACGACGCAGTGCTACGGGTTTGGCAATGGTCGATTCGGTCACCCCGAGCAAGATCGCGCTATTTCATTGCGCGAGGCAGCGATCTTGCAGAGCTTCCCTCGTGACTACGCCTTTGTGCCTGATGATGGCGAGGTGAGCTTCACTGCCTTGGGGCGACTCATCGGCAATGCCGTGCCAGTAGATCTTGGACGTGCCATCGCGAAAAGCATCGATGCCCACCTGTCATCAGTAGTGGATCGGTAAATCAAATGACGGGGGCTCTCGCGGTGTCGCACATACAGCCCTCGTCACCTGTAGCCAGCCGCCGAATGGCCAAGGTTCGCCAGAAGGGAACCGGAGCGGAGCTTGCATTACGGAGGGAGTTGTATCGACGTGGCTTGCGTTACCGTGTCGACTACGTGGTTTTGAAACGCCCCCGCAGAGTTGCCGACATTGCATTTCCTGATCTCAAGATTGCGGTGTTTGTGGACGGGTGTTACTGGCATGGATGTCCCGAGCACGCCACCTGGCCGAAGCATAACGCCGAGTTCTGGCGGCAAAAGATCGAAACGAATCGCCTCAGAGACGCCGACACGAATTCGAGGCTGCTCGATGCCGGTTGGACGGTGCTGCGATTCTGGGAACACCAATCACCGATCGAAGCCGCAGAAACTGCCGCACAGACGGTCGCGATGGCGAAGCGCCGTGCGCCGCCTGCTGGCGCAGACAAGAAGAACTGAACAGGAAGATGGCAGACCGTATGGAAATCTCAAACGATCAGAAGCACCAGACCTACCGCGCCCGCCCGGAGCCTGGCCAACTGGTCGAGGTTCGCCGCCGCCAATGGGTCGTGGCGGATGTCACCTCCTCGAAATTGGAATCGACATCGGCGTCGCAGAACTGCGTGACGCTTTCATCCATCGACGAGGATGGTCTCGGCGAGGAACTGGAAGTCATCTGGGAGATCGAACCTGGCGCACAAGTCATCGAGCGCGCGGGCCTGCCCTCCATCACCGGGCAGGACGACTCGGGCACGCTCGAAGCATTCCTCGACGCCGTCCGTTGGGGCGCCGCCACCAATGCCGATAGAGGTTTCCTGCAGGCTCCTTTCCGTAGTGGCGTCAGCATCGAGGACTTCCAGCTAGACCCGCTGGTTCGCGCCATCGACATGGCCCGCGTCAATCTGCTCATCGCTGACGACGTCGGCTTGGGCAAGACCATCGAGGCTGGGCTGGTCATCCAGGAGATGCTGCTGCGGCACCGTGCCCGTACCGTCTTGATCATCTGCCCAGCCTCTCTCCAGGAAAAATGGCGTGTCGAGATGCTGGAGAAGTTCGGCCTCGAGTTCCGCGTGGTCGACACCGCTTATATCAAACAACTGCGGCGCGAACGTGGCATCCATGCCAACCCGTGGACCTCCCACCCACGGCTCATCGCCTCGATGGACTGGGTCAAGAGTGGCGAGGGGCTTCGCGCCATGCGGGATGTCCTGCCACCTCACGCAGGCCATCCGCGCAAGTTCGATCTCCTGGTCGTCGACGAGGCGCATAACATCGCCCCCGCAGCCGGGGCGCATTACGCGCTGGAGAGCCAGCGAACACGCTTCATCCGCTCGATCAGCCCGCACTTCCAGCACCGCCTGTTCCTGACCGCTACACCCCACAACGGCTACACCGAGTCGTTTACCTCGCTGCTGGAGTTGCTGGACGACCAGCGCTTCGCCCGAAACATCCTCCCCGACGAAAAGCAGTTGAGTCAGGTGATGATCCGTCGCCTGAAGAGCGATCTCGTCGACGCCGACGGCAAATCGCTGTATGCCCAGCGCAAACTGCAGGCGCTGGCGGTCCCTTACACGGCTGAGGAACGGGAGATCCACCAGAAGCTGAACGATTACTGCACCAGTCGCGAGAAAGACGCCGAACAAACCGGAAGCACGTTCGGTACCTCGTTCGTCAATCAACTGCTCAAAAAGCGCCTTTTTTCGTCGCCAGCGGCATTCGCGTCCACCCTCGAGAAGCACATCGCCTCAGTGTCGAACGGTGCCAAGCCCAAAGTGCAGGACGCCATGGCTGAGCGCATCCTGCGTAAAGCCATCCTGAAAGTAGATGAGGATTACGCCAACGACCAGGAAGTCGAGAACGCCCAATCGGAGGCCGTCGAGGAGGCATCACGCCGATCCCAGCCGCTGACTCAAGAACAGCAACGGATGCTGGCCGATCTGAGGCAATGGGCGCAGCGAGCCAAGAACCAAACCGATTCCAAGGCCCGAGCCATCCTCGACTGGCTCTCGGCCAACCTGAAACCAGGCGGTCAGTGGAACGATCGCCGGGTGATCTTGTTCACCGAATACCGCACCACACACCAGTGGATGCACGAGATTCTCGCCAGCCATGGTTTCGGCGGCGAACGCCTCGGTCTGCTCCACGGAGGACTCACGCAGGACGAGCGTGAGCCTATCAAAGCGGCCTTCCAGACATCCCCCAAGGATTCCCCCGTTCGCATCCTGCTCGCCACCGATGCAGCCTCGGAAGGTATCGACCTGCAGAACTACTGTAACTGCCTCATTCACCTGGAGATCCCCTACAACCCCAACGTGATGGAGCAGCGCAACGGGCGAATCGACCGTCACGGGCAACGCGAGAATGAGGTGCTGATCTGGCACCCCGTCGACGGCGGTGAAAAAGGCCATGCCTCGGTCGGTGGCCATGGCGAGGACATCCTGCGTGCGCTGCGCAAACTGGAGTCGATGCGCGCCGACATGGGAAGCGTCAATCCGGTCATCGCGCCCCAGATGTCCGGCCTCATCGAAGGTTCGCTGAAGGATCTGGACACCCGCCTGGCAGAGGCCAAGATCGCCAAGTCTCGGCGCTTCGTGCGCGCCGAACGTGAACTGAAAGAGCGCGTCGCCAAGCTCCACGAACGGCTCCTCGCCACCCAGCAGGATTTCCACCTTACGCCCGATCACATCCAGATGGCAGTGAAGACTGGCCTCGCGCTGGCGGGTCGCCCCCCGCTGGAACCCGTCGCTATCACAGGTGCTCCTCAGAGCAGCGTATTCAGGATGCCGCCCCTTTCGGGCTCATGGGCGCGTTGCCTGGAGGGCTTGCGTCACCCGCATACCCAGCAGATACGCCCCATCACCTTCGACCACGCGGTGGCGAAGGGGCGAGACGATGTCGTGCTGGTTCACCTGAATCATCGACTGGTGCAGATGTGTCTGCGTCTGTTGCGTGCCGAAGTCTGGGCGCAGGACGACGTGAAGAAACTGCATCGCATCACCGTGCGCACATTGCCGGATGGCAGCATCGAAGGTCCGGCCGTGGTCGTCATCTCGCGGCTGGTCATCACCGGTGGCAACCATCATCGACTTCACGAGGAGCTGACCGTCTCGGGGGGCTATCTGCGCGATCAGTCGTTCCGTCGCGAAGAGGGTGTGACTCGTGTCCAACAGTGGCTGGACGAGGCCCAGCCCGTCACGGCCAACGACTCGCTGTTCGATGCACTACGGGTGCGCTTCGATCGTGCTCAGCAAGCCATCTTGCAGACCGTCGACGCGCGCTCCAAGGATCGACTCAAATTCCTGGCCAACACGCTGCAGGCCCGCAAACAGCAGGAAATCGACGACATCGGTGCCGTACTCGACGAGTTGGAGAAGGCGATCCAGAGTGAGCTGAAGAAAGATCAGCAGCCCGAGCAGCTTTCTCTATTCACTGAGGACGAGCGCACACAGCTCAGGCGCGATACCGCCGCATTGGAGGCGCGCCTCGCACGTATACCTGCCGAGCGAATCCAAGAGGTTAAAGCCATCGAGACGCGCTACGCCAAGCTCGATGATCGCACCTTCCCGGTTGCTGTCGTCTTCCTGGTTCCCAAGTCTGCGGGAGGGGTGGCATGAGTAATCACGACCTGCATCACGATTGGCTGGCGCTCATCGAGATTTCCGGCCCGTTCCTCGCCGTTCCCGTACTCAAGGAAGCCTTTCCCCAAGGTCTTGAGGAACTTGATGGTATCAAGCGCAAACGGCTGCGTCAGGCCTACGAGGAATGGCGTGAGGCACTGGAGACGGACGATCCGCAGTTTGCCGAATTGCACGCTGCGTGGATCAATGAGGTGCTGGCGCGCGGGCTGGAACTTAATGAGGACGGCAAAGGCGACGTTCTGAAGAGCGCCGACTGGTGTGCGGCCAACCTGAATGTCGCCCTGCCCGAACATGGCGTGACGCTGTCCCCGGATATGGCCGTCATCGACGAGCAACGCGCCAACAAGCCGCTGATGCTCATCCACACCTATGTTCAGGACGTCGACCTCGATGCCACTCTGAAGCTGGATGGATGGGTCGCCACCCCGACCGACCGTATGGTTCAGTTGTGTCGCGCCACCGGTTGCCGCCTCGGGTTGGTAACCAATGGTGAGCGCTGGATGCTAGTCGACGCCCCGGTGGGCGCTGTCACCACCTTTGCCAGTTGGTACGCCCGCATCTGGAGCCAGGAGCCCATCACTCTGCAGGCCTTCGTGCATCTGCTGGGCATTCGTCGCTTCTTCGTCGATGAAACGGAGCAATTGCCTGCCCTGTTCGACCTCTCGCTGAAGTATCAGGACGAGGTCACCGACGCTCTCGGCGAACAGGTGCGCCGTGCCGTCGAAGTGCTGATCCAGACGCTCGACAAGGCCGACCAGGACCGCGATCGCGAGTTGCTGCGTGACGTGAAGGAAGCGGAGCTCTACGAAGCCGCGCTGACGGTGATGATGCGGCTGGTGTTCCTGCTCTCAGCCGAGGAGCGCGGCCTGCTGCTCTTGGGCGACGAACGCTACGAGGCCAACTACGCGCTCTCGACGCTGCGTATGCAGTTGCGCAAGGAATCCGAGGAGATTCTCGAACGCCGCTGGGATGCCTGGTCGCGTCTGTTGGCCATTTTCCGCGCCGTGTTCGGCGGCATCGAACACGAGAACATGCGCCTGCCCGCGCTGGGCGGCTCGCTGTTCGATCCGGATCGTTTCCCTTTCCTCGAGGGCCGCGCCAAGGGCTCCGACTGGCGCACCGACACGGCCAAGCCGCTGCCGATCGACAACCGCACCGTGCTGCTGTTGCTCGAGGCCATCCAGCAGTTCCAAGGCCGAACGCTGTCCTATCGCGCGCTGGATGTCGAACAGATCGGCTACGTTTATGAGGGTCTGCTGGAACGCACCGTCAAGCGCACCGCTGAGGTCACGCTGGAGCTGGACGGCACCAAGAATGCCAAGGCTCCCTGGGTCAAGTTGGCCGAGCTGGAATCCGCCCGCCTTGATGGCACCGAACGCCTTGCAGAATTGCTTCAAGAGCGTTCAGGCAGTTCCGCCAGCCGTGTGCGCAACGATCTGGACAAACCGGTCGACGACATGCTTGCCGATCGCTTGCTTGCCGCCTGCCATGGGGACACCAACCTTCGTAACCGCATCAAGCCTTTTGCCCACCTGGTGCGCACTGATCCGTGGGGTTATCCGCTGGTCTATCCCGCTGGGGCATTCATCGTCACCACCGGTTCCGACCGGCGCGAGACCGGCACCCACTACACCCCGAAATCGCTCACCGAGGCCATCGTCACAGAGACACTGACACCTATCGCCTACGTGGGGCCAGCAGAGGGCACCCAGCGTGAACAGTGGCTGCTGAAATCGCCCGCCGAACTGCTCGACCTCAAGATCTGCGACCCGGCCATGGGCTCGGGCGCCTTCCTGGTGCAGGCCTGCCGTTGGCTGGCCGATCATCTCGTCGAGGCCTGGTCGCAGGCTGAAGGCACCGAAAAGACAGTGAGCGTGGACGGCAACGTCCTGGATATGCCGGATACCGAGGAGCCTCTGCCCCGCGACACCGAGGCCCGCACCGTGATCGCCCGGCGACTCATCGCCGAGCGCTGCCTCTACGGCTTGGACCTGAATCCCCTGGCGGTCGAACTAGCCAAGCTCTCCATTTGGCTGGTGACGTTGGCCAAAGGGCGGCCGTTCGGTTTCCTCGATCACAACCTGCGTTGTGGTGACAGTCTTCTCGGCATCCATCGGCTGGATCAACTGACCCAGCTTTCGATGACCCCCACTGGCCAAGGCCAGCTACGGCTATTCGGACAGAACGTCGAGCAGGCCGTGCGCGAGGCCGTCGAACTGCGCTCGCGTCTGCGCGAGACGCCTATCCGAGACATTCGCGACGTGGAAGCCATGGCGCATCTGGACGCCGACGCGCGCCGCAGGCTCGAAGCGCCGGAGTGCATTGCCGATGCGTTCATCGGGGAGGTGTTCGCATCGGGCGGCAATGGCGCCGCGCTGGAACACGCGCTGGCGTCGCTGACCATACAAGCCGGACGGGCCATCGACGGCGACCGCGACGTGCTCGCATCGATGCGCCGGAGATCGGTCGCTGCGTTTTCGACCGATCTACCTGCCGACAAATCCGCGCGTCGGCCTTTCCATTGGCCGTTGGAGTTTCCGGAGGTGTTCGCGCGCGAGCGCGGCGGCTTCGACGGCGTCGTCGGCAATCCACCGTTTCTGGGCGGGCAGCGCATCACCGGCGTCGTGGGCACTGCCTTCCGCGATTGGCTGGTCGCGCACATCGCCGAGGGACGTCGCGGCTCGGCGGATCTGGTTGCCTATTTCTTCCTGCGGGCTTGGAGCATGCTGCGCGAAGGCGGCGGTTTTGGGCTACTCGCTGTCAACACTATCGCGGAAGGCGACACGCGGCAGGTTGGGCTGGAGGCCATGGTTGGCGCAGGCGCCGTCATCCATGCGGCCTACCCGAACGAACCCTGGCCCGGAAAGGCGGCGGTTATCACCAGTCGCGTCCATGTCCACAAGGGCGAGTGGCAAGGCGATCGCTCGCTGCTCGGGCGACCGGCTCCCTTCATTTCAGCCTTCCTGTCCGATCGTGAGGAATGGAGTCTCAAGCGACTTGGAGCCAACAAGAGCTTGGCATATCAAGGGTCGAATGTGGTTGGCGTCGGATTCTTGTTGTCGGAGTCCCGTGCTCTTGAACTGATCGAATCGGATGGGCGTTGCCGAGAAGTCCTGTTTCCATACATCGGCGGGGAGGACATAAACACTCACCCAGAGCAAAGGCCGTCCAGATGGATCATCAATTTTTGGGATTGGCCAGAAGAAAAAGCCAAACAGTACAGCGAGCCATACGAGGTGACGCTGGAGCTGGTCAAACCACAGCGAGAAAACTCGGACGACAAATCCGCCAGTGGTCAGCGGAGGCGTGAGAAGTGGTGGCTGTATGGGGCTGACGGGAAGGAGCTTTACCACGCCATGGGACGTGGAAGCGCATTCAGCCGTCACCCCGATGGCTGGGCCACCGCGAGGAAGGAGCCACTGAACAGAGTTATTGCGATTGCCAGGGTTAGCAAAACTGCGGCCTTTGCATTTCTGCCCGGAAACTACGTTTACTCGGCACAGCTTGTGGTGTTCCCGTCGGATGATGCAGCGATGTTGGCAATCCTGCAAAGCAATGTGCATCTGGCATTCGCATGGACGATGTCGTCGAAGATGAAAAGCGATCTTCGCTACAGCACGACCGATTGCGTCGAGACGTTCCCATTCCCGATGGAAAACTCACTGCGTGATCTGCGACCCGTCGGTGAGTCATACAGCCTAGCCAGAGAGTCGATAACGAGGGAAGCAGGGGTTGGCCTGACCAAGCTCTACAACCGTTTTCATACCGATACCGAACGCGATCCTCGCATCGAAGGACTGCGCGCATTGCAGCGCGAAATGGACGCCACCGTTGCACACGCCTACGGCTGGGACGATCTCGACCTCGATCACGGCTTTCATGAAGTCCCGTATCTGCCGGAGAACGACCGTGTCCGCTTCACCATCTCGGAGATCGCGCGCGTCGAAGTGCTTCGACGGCTGTCGGAGTTGAACCGTCGGCGATACGAGGAAGAGGTCGCGCAGGGGCTTCAAGCCGACAACGTTCCGCGCGCTTCGTCCCGCACGCGCCGTCCCGCCACCACCGACTTTTCACAATCTGCGCTCGACTTCGAGGCTGTTCCTACGACCACCACCTATGGTGCGACTCCAGCCACGGCGATTCTCGGTTTCTTGAGCACGCATGACGGTTGGCACGCCAAGGCCGACATCCTCGCCGCCACCGGTATCAAGGACGGGCAGTGGAACGTCGCGATCGCCGACCTGATCGCTGGTGGCAGGATCGAACGCCAAGGTGAAAGGCGCGGAGCTCAATATAGGTCCATGGAAAGGATTTAGGCGTTATGAAACTGACAAATGACTCTGCGGTAGCGGTCCCGACAAAACAGTTCTTCGTGTCGATGCTGACGCGAGACATCAACTTGGCTGACGCAATACTGGACCTTGTCGACAACTGCCTTGATGGCGCGCTCCGTGTGGCTGACGGCAAAACGGTCGACTACAGCCGGCACTTCGTGAGAATTAACCTCACCGCCGATCACTTCTCTATTGCCGACAATTGCGGCGGAATTCCGCGCGAGGTGGCCAAAAACTATGCGTTCAAGATGGGGCGCGAGCCAGACGACGAACGCGACTCGGAAACCGAGACGATCGGCATGTATGGAGTAGGAATGAAGCGTGCCATCTTCAAGATAGGCCGCGAAGCGCTGGTGCGGACGCGTTATGCCGACGATACATTCGAGGTACCGATTTCCTCCGATTGGCTTGATGCCAAGAACTGGGATCCGCTTCCGATCAACGAACCAACCGAGGCAAGCGAGATGCTCGCTGAGCCGGGGACGACGATCCACGTTGGCACGCTATACGAGGGCGTCTCAAGGCACTTCGCCAACGAAGCGTTCGAGAACGAGCTGCGAACGGCTATTGCGGAGCATTTCACGATGTTCCTCCAGGCGGGTCTGAATGTGGAACTCAATGGTAAGTCTGTGGAACCCGTATACGTTGAGGTGCTCGTTTCACCTCGGAAGGACGGGCCAGCACCCTTCGTTTTCCAAAAGACGATTGATGGTGTGCTCGTCTCAATCACAGTTGGCTTGAATACCGGTCGTAGCCTTGGAGACGAAGACGACGATGACTCAACGTTTGAGCGAGACCGTTCGTCTTCGACTGCCGGCTGGACCGTCCTCTGCAATGATCGCGCGGTCATCGTCGGAGACAAGAGCCGGCTCACTGGGTGGGGTGATGGCATTCCCTTGTACCACCCGCAGTTTGCGATTATTACTGGCATCATTGAGTTTCGCTCCAAGCACGCCGACCAGCTTCCGGTTACCACGACCAAGCGAGCTCTCGACACTTCGTCCAACGTCTGGCTCGAATCCCTCGTCAAGATGAAAGAGGGCATGCGGATCTGGATCTCATACACAAATCAGTGGAAGAACCACCCTCGTTCAGATCAATCTGGCTATTGGAAGGACGCAACTCCCCTTTCTCTGAATAGGGCGATTGCAGCGGTCGTCGAGCGCGACACCGTCAAGAGGGCCGATACCCTGATTGAATTCAATCCGCAGAAGGCGAAGGTTCTCCCAGAACCGCAGGAAAAAACACCATCTTCGCGAAGGATTGTGTTCTCGCGCCCGATCGAGGAGGTGCGGCTCGTCTCGAAGATGTTGTTCGACACCGACGACGAGAAGCCTGGCATCGTCGGGGAGCGGTGCTTCGAACTTGTACTCACCAAGTCCAAGAAGCAAGGTGGATAAGTAATGAGCGCGGGTTCTTCTTTGCCATACCGACTCAGGCCAAACAAGGCCGTAGATCGGGAGCTTTTCCTATCTCTGCTGACGAGGCTGGCCGCCACGCTATCTCTGGAGAAATATCATTACGTAGGACTCGGTGGTCCATTCCTCGAAGATTTCAGGTTGGTGCACGCACGGCTGGGGATCAGCCGAATGACCTGCGTAGAGTCCGAGAGCGAGGTACATAAGCGTCAGATCTTCAACCGTCCCATAGCCTCAATCGAGTGTGTGCACTCGACACTGGAGAATTACCTCGACAATCACGAATTGGAGACGCCTACCATCGTGTGGTTTGATTTCACGGAACCCAAAGGCATCACGGCTCAGATTGAGCGCTTCTCGCAGACCGTCGGGGTCGTACCAATCGGGAGCCTACTTCGCGTGACTCTCAACGGTAATCCGGAGTCACTTGGAAGGCCGCAATCGGACGAGATCTCCGTTGAGATCGATGGAGAGGCATCTGGAGATCGTACACAAAAGCCCACGATCCATGAGTGGCGACTCGCTCGTTTCAAGAACCGACTCGGGGCGCTCTTCCCAAATAACCTGCCTGCCGATGGTATGACTCAAAAGAACTATGGCCAGAGTCTGCTCCGTGTACTCAAGCTCGCCGTCGATAAAGAGACTCTCAGCTTTCGCGACAGAAGGATAGTGTGGGCGCTTGCGACGCACTACAAGGACGGTCAGGCAATGGTGACAGCCGCGTTGGTTGTCTGCGCGCCTGACGACACGTCCGTTGAGCGGCTCGTAAAGGAGTGGGAATACCACTCCACGCCAGAGAACCCGCACCGTCTTGATCTACCAGCACTTTCGACGCTGGAGAGACTGACAATGGAGTCGAACGATGATGTGCAAGGAAAGCTGGGCTTTGAGCTACCGGCATCCGACATGGGCGTCGATCCATTCGCCGTCTTCAAGAGGTTTTATCGCATCTACCCGCACTTTTCGCGCGTGGAGCTTTAGGAACGGACATGACACCGAACACTGATGAGAAAAATTCGAATGCATGGATCACCATCGATCATGGTCTCGGCACTGACCACAGGCTTGCGCCCTACATCCTGGTTTTGAAGGGTGAGCGTTCTCTCTATCAGGCCACCGAGGAGGACGACTGGGTTCTGGTCCTGAGCCCCCTTGGTAGCATCACCCGTGTCGGGCGTGTGCTGCGGGTTCGTTCCGATCTCGAAACCACCACGCTCTATTTCGACCGACTGCTGTCGGTTACCGACCCCGTCTCGATCGGCCTCACTGCACTCACGCCACCGTCTTCGGGAAGTATTGGTCGGGTCCAGTGGACCGATTTCGTCGAAGCCCTGCCCAAGGCATTGCACAAGACCATCGCCGAAGTGCCGACGGTCGGTTCTGACGTCAGCTCACCTCGATATCAGCAGGAGCTCGCCTACATCCGCGAACTGCTGCAACTGGCGGTGATGGACGACTTGCTCGGCCCGGCTGGCGGACCCCACGAGCGCATCGTCGACATGGGCGTGCGGGACCGCTACCTGGTCGGAAAGCTGGCCCCACGCGAGGCTGCACAGGGGGGCATCGAGGGGCTCGAAGGGCCGCTGGCAAGCGACGAGGCCGAAGAGCCTACCGATCCGAAGGCTCCTGGTCAGCATGAACCCGGCGCGGAGTTCGGCACGGCAACGGGTCGTGTCGAGCCTGAATCCGACGCTGCCGATGAGATCGACGCGGCCAGCAATCAATCGCTGGTGCCGAGCAGCCTCGGCATGACATTTTGCGTGGACGGCGATGCCGAGCGGATCGAAGTCGAGGTACGTTGGGGGCGCTACGAGCGTAGTGACGAGCACGAGATCTTTCGTACCCGCAAGAACAAGGAGACCGGTGCCGAGGAGCAGTCAAAGGCCAAGGTCTGGCAGCGCATTCCCTGCGGCGGCAAACTGGTGCTACCGCTCAACGAAGGTGTGATCCCCCATCAGGCAGCAGACAAGGACTATCCCGAAGTGCGGGTGCAAGGCTCTATTCGTGCCAAGAGCGCGAATGGCGACCGCCTGGTGACGCTGTTTCTGGTCAATGCCCAGGAGGAACCCGACACCAATCGCGATTCCGCCTGGGTTTTTCAGCCGGAACTGATCGTGCGCTCGGAAGCTGAGACACCGAAGCGCGCAATCTTCCGTCGCCGTCCCGTTCTGGATTCGGACGGCATGGACCCGGAGCGCGAGTCGCTGGAGATGATCTACCGCAACCGGGTGGAGTTTGCTGTGGGCCATGGCGTTGCGGTCCACGCCGAATCGGCAGATGACGTGACGTTGGCCACTGAGGTGCGAACCTCCGTCATGCCGCAGTACGAGGTGCAGGTCACCGAGACGCCGGGGCTAGACCCTGCCGACCGGCCGGCGATGAAGGAAATGGTGAGCAGCGGACTGTTGGACATGCAGCGCCTTGCCAATCTGGACATCGATCCACTAGTCGATGCCCTGAATCTCCTGACCAAGGATTACGCCGAGTGGATCGACGAGCAGCGTGCTCGAGTAGGCGTAGACGTGCTCGGCTACGACGCGCAGTCGCAACAGGCGATGGATCGGTGCCAGGAGATCCACACGCGTCTGCAGCAGGGTATCGATACGCTCAAGAGCAACGAGAAAGCGCTGGCGGCCTTCCGATTCGCCAACCGGGCGATGGCGACTCAGCGCGTGCGAAGCCAGTACGCCCTCGAAATCCGGCGTGGCAAGGACGTCACCGTCGAGCAGTTCGACGTGCTGAAGAACCGCAGCTGGCGCCCGTTCCAGCTGGCCTTCCTGCTGCTTTCGATCCCTTCGCTGGCCGATCCTACGCACCCTGACCGCGTGCAACCAGTCGAAGCCTATGCCGACTTGCTCTGGTTCCCCACCGGCGGTGGCAAGACGGAGGCGTACCTGGGTGTGGCCGCCTTCACCATGGCCATTCGGCGCATGCAGGGCAACCTGGGCGGCTACGACGGATCGCGTGGTCTGGCCGTGATCATGCGATACACCCTGCGCCTACTGACGCTCCAGCAGTTCCAGCGTGCCACGGCGCTGATCTGTGCGATGGAGGTGCTTCGGCGCGAGGCGCTGGCCAAGGGTGACGAATCACTCGGCAGTGAGCCTTTCACCATCGGCTTGTGGGTGGGTAACAAGGTGACACCCGGCACGACCGAGGATAGCCATCGGGCCATCGAGGACATCCGCAACCCCGGCAAGTACAACGCAGGGGCCGCGTCTCCCGCACAGCTGACTAGTTGCCCCTGGTGTGGCTCGGAAGTCGCCCCAGGGCGCGATGTGGAGGTCGACAAGGTGCGCGGGCGCACCTTCGTCTACTGTGGCGACAAGAAGGGCCGCTGCGACTTCTCGAAGGGCAAGTCCAGCAAGCTCCCTCACGCGGGCATTCCTGTGCTCGTCGTGGACGAGGAGATATACCACCGCCCCCCGACGATGATGATCGCCACCGTAGACAAGTTCGCCATGATGGCGTGGCGGGGTCAGGTGCGCACGCTGTTTGGCCGTGTGGGGCAGGAATGCGAACGGCATGGATTGCTATGGCAAGGCGCAGACTGCAATGGCAACCACCAGGCCGGAAAGGGGCTCAGTGCCACCAAGGTCAAGAACATCAACCCGATCCGTCCGCCGGACCTGATCATCCAGGATGAGTTCCACCTGATCAGTGGACCGCTTGGCACTATGGTTGGCTTGTATGAGACGGCCGTGGACGAACTGTGCGGCTGGAAGCTCGGCGAACATATGGTCAAGCCGAAGATCATCGCGTCCACCGCCACGGTACGTAAGGCACGCGAGCAGGTGAACAACGTCTTCATGCGGCGCGTGTCGGTGTTCCCGCCACACGGACTGGACGTGGAAGACAACTACTTCTCAGTCCAGCGCCCGATCGAGGACAAACCGGGACGGCGTTATCTCGGTGTCTGTTCCCCGGGCAGTTCGCGACCTGCAATGCTGATCCGCGTCTACACGGCATTCCTGACCGCAGCTCAGGCCTTGTTTGACCGCTTCGGCGAGCCAGCAGATCCGTACATGACCATGGTCGGCTACTTCAACTCGCTGCGTGAGCTGGGCGGGATGAAACGATTGGCTGAGGACGATGTGCAGACGCGTTCCTACCGGGTGCAGATGAGCATGGTGGAGCGACCCGCACTGGCTCAACGCAGCGTCAGCAACATCCGCGAGCTGACGTCTCGAGTCTCCAGCCAGGACATCCCGAAGTATCTCGACAACCTCGAGGTGAAATTCAAGTCTGAGTTCGACGCTGCAGCCGGCAAGTACGTGACTAAGTGGCAGGAGGGAGATACCCGGGCGATCGATGTGGTGTTGGCCACCAACATGCTGTCAGTGGGTGTCGACGTCAATCGACTGGGGCTGATGGCTGTCAATGGCCAACCCAAGGGCACGGCAGAGTACATCCAGGCCACCAGCCGGGTGGGGCGTTCGTTCCCCGGCTTGGTTTGCACCGTGCTCACATGGGCTCGCCCCCGCGACCTCTCGCACTATGAGACATTCGAGCATTACCACGCCACCTTCTACAAGCATGTGGAAGCGCAATCGGTGACACCGTTCTCGCCCCGCGCCATGGACCGTGGTCTGACTGGCTCGTTGCTGAGCCTGATGCGCCTCGAGAATGATGTATTCAGCCCCAATGAGGGCGCGGGCAAGCTGGACAAATCAGACCAGAGCGAGATCACCGACGCAATTGATGTGCTGGTCAAACGGGCTTGGAACGTCAGCGAGCTGTCCAGTACTAAGAGCCTCGCCGAACAGGAGCTCAAGGAGCGTGCAGACGAGTGGGCCAAGGAAGTAAGCGTTCCAGGGCGAATACTTGCCTACGAAAAGCGAGGGGCGCAAGCCGCGACAACTAAAGCTCTAATCAGCTCGCCTGGTATTCACGCTTGGGATAATTGGACCGTGCCCATGTCAATGCGTGAGGTGGAGCCCGGTGTGCGCTTGATCATGAATACCAGCCACATCACGGACGACCACGATTGGAAGCCTCGTCCCGCGACGAAGGATGAGGATTGAACATGACGACGAGCAACAAAACTCCTGTCGGAGAAGTGAGACCCAGCCAGTTGCTCTGGACCTACGGGCCAGGGGCATTGATTGATCTGCCAAGCTTGTCCGTCGTGACGCTCGGCATAGATCGTTGGGAAAAGGACCGTTGCCAACCGATCCAGGAGGCCAGACTACTGGCCGCCGTCCGGAAGGTACTGGGTGCACAGGTCGAGAACCTACGAATGCCGCCGTTCCAGAAAAGCGAGCTCGTCGACGTCTGGTCGGCCGAGGCGAACATCGGTGTTCCCGTCCGGCCATTCCCGCGCTGGATGCGCTGCGTGAAATGCGGCCTGCTGTCCCCCTTCGATGCCGGACTGTTCGAGATCAAGGAGAACCGCTTTAGGCCAGAACGGACGCGGTTCGTCCATAAGGGTTGCCGAGGCTCGAAAGGCGATCAACCCGCCAAAGACGCCGATGCCGTACCGGCACGTTTCCTGTTGGCCTGTCGTGACGGTCACCTAGACGACTTTCCTTGGCACTACTTCGTCCACGGCGGCAACAGTTCGTGCAAGGGTACGCTGCGCTTCTTCGAGAGCGGTGCCTCGTTGCAGACGGAAAACCTGTGGGCAAAATGTGATGCGTGTGGCGCATCAAGAAGCATGGCTCACGCCTTCGGCAAGGCGGGAAAAGAGAATCTGCCAGGCTGTCGAGGACGCCATCCTCACCTCGATCACTTTGACAACGAATGTGACGAAGAGGCGCGAGCGGTTCTATTGGGCGCCACGAACAGTTGGTTCCCGATCACGCTCTCGGCGCTCGCGATTCCTCAGACCAAGGACCCAGTCAGTCAACTGGTGCAGGATGGCTGGGAGTTTTTCGATGAACTGGAATCCGAAGCTGAAGTGTCGGTGACGGTGAAGACCTTGAAGAAAACCGGGGCACTGCCTGGGATCGACAAATACCCGGCAGCGTCGATTTGGTTGGCCATCGAGGCACACCGCACCGGTGGCGGGCAGGAGGTCGTGGGCGAGGCCGACATCAAGGGCCCCGAGTGGAACGTGCTGACCGAGGCCAATCCGCCCACGGACTACCCGCACTTCATGAGCAAGAAGGTAGGTACGCCAGCGGCCTTCGAAAAGCAAATCAGCCGAGTGCTGCTTTTGGAGCGACTGCGCGAGGTCAATGCCTTGCTCGGTTTCACGCGCGTGGAGGCACCCGAAGAAACAGGTGACCCGAATGAACGGCCTCAGATGGCCAGCCTCTCACGAAGCAAGCCGGATTGGGTTCCCGCGAACCAAGTCCATGGAGAAGGCATCTTCATCCAGTTCGACGAACAGGCGCTCGTCGCCTGGGAGGCTCTGCCTGCGGTGAACAAGGTCGACCAGATGCTGCGTGGTGGCCACAGAGGATGGCGCAACTCGCGTCATCTCGACCCGGATGAGGGCTACCCCGGCATTCGTTACGCCATGCTCCACACGCTCTCACACCTGCTGATTCGCGAGCTGGCGCTGGAGTGCGGCTACAACGCTGCAAGCATTCGCGAGCGAATCTATGCCGACACCTCCGGCGAGAGTCCGCAGGCTGGCATCCTCATCTACACGGCAGCTGCGGACTCCGATGGGACGCTGGGGGGCCTCGTCGATCTCGGCAAACCTGAGAATCTGGGACGCCTGCTGGAGCAGGCCTTGAACCGCTCAAAGATATGCTCCTCGGATCCTCTCTGCTCCGAGCACGATCCTGAGAAAGATCGCTCCCTTCATGCTGCGGCATGCCACGCTTGTAGCTTGGTGGCCGAGACCTCCTGCGAGCGCGGCAATCGCTATCTGGATCGCTCATTGCTGGTTCCGACACTGGAACGTATCGACGCAGCTTTCTTCAAGGGCTTGTGACATGGATAAGCTCTTGGACGCTGTCGCAGCCGTGGTCTGTCTGGTCTCTCCGGAGAAGGTTCAGGCCATAGCCAACCGGGTTCGCCGAACCGACTCCAGCAAAGCAGTCGGTGCACTTTCGGGTGTGGTCGGCACGCCTGCAGCGGCTGGTATCGTGGATCAGCTCATCGATGCCTGGCAAGGAAGCACTGTTAGTGCCGATGAGCTTGCATCGATGCTGCTCGCTGCCGGCCATGTCTTTACCAAGGCCGCGAGTCAGCAATCCACGGAGCTCGTGTGGACGGGGCCGACGACGCCTTTCGTTTCGGCCCGTCGAACGGAGCAAGCTCTGTTGCAAGTCATCAACGCCGCTGAACAGACCTTGTTCATCACCAGTTTCGTGGCCTATGACGTCTCGACCATCGTCAAGGCACTGAATGCAGCCAGTGATCGCGGAGTGGTCATCTCCATGCTACTCGAGTTGTCCCAGGATCACGGTGGTAGCATTACTTTCGATGCGATAGGAAAGATGAGAACGCTGGTCCCAGCCGCAAGACTCTATTCCTGGCGTGACAAGGCCGATCCGTTCTCCGATGGGCGCGTACACGCCAAAGTCGCCGTTGCCGACGGCAGGATGTGTTTCATCACCAGCGCAAATCTGACTGGGCATGCCATGGAAAAAAACATGGAGGTTGGCGTACTGATTTCTGGTGGGCGCATCGCGAAGTTGCTTGATGACCATCTGCGGTCGCTGGTCGACACGAAAGTGGTTTCGCCAGCGTAAGTCCCATCTGTGGCCGATGAAGACATTCTGGCGACGGCACGATTCAGTCCCAAACGATTTCGCATCCAAGATATTCACGCAGCACGATCTTGATGGTCAGCCCGCAGGCTTGGTGAACCTGGAATCGGTAGTTGTTCTCTTGGACGACCAACCACCCTTCCGCGTGTAGATCCATGCCAGACACGAGTACTCGCTGCATCGCACGGCTTCCCACCTCTGGCCAGATCACGGGTGCTCCATGAGTCTCAAATGAAGAAAGTTCGTCTGCCGTCATCAGGCTCAAGGGCTTGATGACCAAGTGAGCGGGTTCTTCGAGCATTGGCTCATTCAGTTCGAATGCAGCATGGCAACGTGCCAGCTTGAGAATGACACGTTGGATTCGTTCGAATTCCGGGCTCCATATCGGTATGCCATCGACCTCCGACCGCGCATTTCGCAACCGAGCCAGCAGACTGGTATTGTCGTGGAGAATCCTCGCGATGGCATTGAACGCTTTGCGCCAAGGATGGCCGGCGGGCGGAGTCGATCGCGGGGGAGCCTGACGCTGCAAGGCGGCTTCGACATAGGCATCGACGGTCTTGTCGTCGGCGATGCGCGGCGGCAAGTCATGGCGGGCAAATACCTTGTAGGGTAGCAGCCGGCCCTGGTGGAGCAAGACCAGGGTGTCGTCGATGCCCTCGTCACAGACGGTGATCCGCGCCGCACGCAGGTGATAAGCCGGCGCCCCCTGGGTCTGGATCAGGTACTGCCGCCCCTGGTACTGGCACGACAGCGACTTTGGACAAGGTGCGTTGGTACTGCTCGCTGGTGGCCCAGCGCAGGGGTTCGGCCTCGATCTCCAGCGCCCGATGCGCGTCCTGTGTGCTCTTGGGCGTTTTGGCGAAGCGAGCGTTGTAGTGCTCGATGAAGCGTGGCAGCAAGGCATTGGCTGCGGCCACCGTGTCGATCCCGGCCAGCCGCAGCGCCTTGACCAGCCGGTCCTGGAGCGTCTGAAACGAACGTTCCACCCGTCCCTTGGCTTGCGGCGAGAGCGCCAGGATCGGTTCGATTCCCAACGCCCGTGCAGCTCGCTCGAATTGCGTCGGCGTCGGGTCCTCCGGGTCGTGCTTGGTGAAGATGCTGTGCCTGTCGCTGTAGAGCGCCGCCGGGCGCCCGAAGCGGGTCACGTAGGCGCGCAAGCCCAACAGATAGGCACGCGTCGTCTCGGCGGGCTCGAAGCGGGCGTACTGCAGCCGGCTGGTGGCATCGTCGATGAAGGCGATCAGCGTGCAGCGTGGCCCGCGCGCCTCCAGCCAGGCGTGCGGGCTGCCGTCGATCTGCACCAGTTCGCCGACACAGGAGCGGCGCTCGCGCAACTGGAACGGCCGCTTGCGGCGTTGCCGCTTCGGCGCCCATACGTCCGCCTCGATCATCCACTGCCGCAAGGTTTCGGTTGAGCGCGTAAAGCCGTGGAAGCTGCGCAGATACTCCGCCGCCAGTGTCGGCCCAAAATCCGCGTAATGGTTGCGCACACAGGCCATGACCGCGGTGCGCTCCACCTCCTCAATGCGTCGGTTGCTCGGCTGTCCTCGTCGCTTCGAGACCAGCCCCGCCGCTCCCTCTTCCCGATGGGCGCGCACCAGCCGTTTCACTTGGCGCAACGACAGCCCCAGCTGCTTGGCGGCTTCTCCTTGCTTGAGCCGTTTCTCCCGAACGGCTTCAACCACCTTCAGCCGATCCCGCTCTTTCCTGCTCATCGTCAAGTCTCCTTCCACCGCCTCGCTCCCCTCAAAAACCAAAAGGGGACATTTCTACTTTGGACAAAGGGGACATTACGACTTTGGCTTAACCCGAATATTTCACGAGAGTAGTTCGGCGGAATCGCCGTGAGGCGCGTTAATACTGGTGTCGAGACAGGATTAACGGAGTATTCCGCCGATGCCAAATTGTACGCGTAGGGAAATGGAGTTTGGGCGCCTGGGTCGTTGCACGATCGAGGCGAATTTCGAGGGCGGCGCGCTCAGTTCCGATGGGGGGCTGATGCTGTTGCGGCAAGTCGACCGGCGCATTGGATTGTCGCGGGCGGTAGCTGAAGCACTGCACGACCCACGGAATCAGGAGCGCATCACGCATGAAATGCGCGACCTGATCGCACAGCGCCTGTATGCCCTGTGCTGCGGCTATGAGGACCTGAACGACCACGCCACCTTGCGCAACGACCCACTGATGCAAACCGCGGTGGGCACGCGTGATGAACTGGGCAGCAGCCCGACCTTGTGTCGGCTGGAACAGCGGGCGACGCGATCCGATGTCGTAGCCCTGAACCGGGTACTGGTCGAGCAGTTCATTGCCAGCAAGGCTATCTGTCCGGAGGAACTGGTGCTGGATATCGATGCCTCGGACATTCCCTTGCACGGGGAACAGGAACAGACCGAGTTCCATGCCTACTACGACCACTACTGCTACCTGCCCCTGTATGTGTTCGCTGGCAAGGCCATGCTGGCCTGTGTCCTGCGCCGCAGCCGGATCGACGGCGCCAAGCATGCGACCGCCGTGATCAAGCTGATCGTGACCCGGTTGCGCCGGGCGTGGCCGGCGCTACGGATCATCGTGCGTGGGGATTCGGGCTTCTGCCGCCAGCGGCTGATCCGCTGGTGCGAACGCCATGGCGTCGGCTACGTCATCGGTATGGCAAGGAATGCTCGTCTGCATCGCCACGTGGCCCACTGGGAGCAGGCCATGGAACTGGCCTTCCACAACACCGGGACCAAGCAACGGATGATTGGCCAGTTCTCTTACGCCGCCAAGAGCTGGGATCGGGAGCGGCGCCTGATCACCCGCCTGGAGTTTGGCGCCCAAGGCACCAATCCGCGCTTCATCGTGACCAACCTCGACCGTCCTGCTGAGGAACTGTATGACGACCTCTACTGCCAGCGGGGCGAGGCCGAGAACCGGATCAAGGAAGCCCAACTGGACCTATTTGGCACGCGGGCCAGTTGCCACAAGTTCCTGGCAAACTGGCTGCGCATCCTGTTCTCGGCCTTGGCTTACACGCTGATGCAACGCCTGCGCGAGATCGCGCTGGCCGCCACTGATCTGGCGAAGGCCACCGCGGCGACGATTCGCGTCCGCCTGCTCAAGATCGGCGCGGCGGTGATTCGCAACACGCGCCGCATCCGCATCCTGCTGGCGTCGCACCATCCGCTACGCGATACCTACTTCATCGCCGCCAACGCCTTGGCGTCCCCATAGCGACAAACGAGTGCGTCCCCGACATGCTGATCTTCGGGGGTTGGGGGAAGTCCGTCTGAAATTCGCCCATTTGATCAAAACTTGATCAAATGCCGCCCCTGGGCTTGCGATCAACGCGTCCAGCATATCTACGCACCCAAGTCATAGGGCTGGTGAAATATCCGGGTTAACACGCTTTTGCAGTGTCTTGCGTGAGGCAGGCGAGTTGCATACACTGCGCCTTGGACGCTCTTGCTTCAACGCCGGATCTCCAGTTCCGAGGCCCATGCGCAGGCGTGGGCTTTCGCGTTTTCAGGGTTGCCTAAATCGCATCAGATACAACACGGCCCGCTCCTCTGCGTCAGATGACGTACGGGCGGGTTCTCTATTTCTGGAGCCCGTTCAGCGTTGCAGCACGAATTAGTGCCGGCTCCAGTGCCGTTCGCAGCACGGCCACGACATCCGGTAGCGCTTGTTGGGCCAGTTCGTTCTTCTTGAGAAACGCGTGCCACAGGGCTTGCCGTGTCGCGTCACCTGAAAACTCATCCGTCAGGCCGACCGGCAGCGAAGCCGGAACTGCCATGCCGCGCCGGATGAAGGTGGCCGCGATCGCGCCGGCCAAGGTTTCAGCATCCAGCGTTTCACGATCCAGCAGCACCAACAAATCGAGATAGTCCTTCAACCGGCTGTTGGTCATGCCCAGCAAAGCGATGGCATGCAACTTTTCTGCGATGACGGTGTAAACGGGATAGGTACGAAGTCGTGGTGCTGGCAGATCATTGATCAGTACTGGGTAGGTTGCGTCGACCGGCCCGGGCGTGACCGCATCGCCGAAACCGATATCGATCTGCGTCTTGCAGCGTGCCTTGGCGATTTCGCCGCTGATCAGTACCCGAGCACCGGCATAGCCGGCCTCCTTGCGGATTTCCTCGGCGGTGACCGATGCCGGATCGAAAACCATGCCATCGGCGACATTGACGCTGGCGATGTCCCGAAACGTCTGGGCAATGGAGTCCAAATCGCTGGGCCCGAAGCCGAGCAGGTCGGCATCGCGCGTCGGGCGATGGGGCATGTCGTACCAGAGGGTGAACAACAGCGCGCCCTTGAGTAGAAAACGGTCGGCGTGCTCCGATTGGCTCAGGCGGTAGAGGATGCGCTCCAGGGCGAAGCGAACCAGCACCTGATTGAAATCCACTCCCTGCGCCTTGGCGAGATTGAGCAGACGTGCCCGGACGGAGGCGGCGATGTCCTTGTTCATTCGATGGCCTCGAGGTAGGGGCGCATCACGTTGGCGACGCGACAGATCTTGGCGTAGCGCCAGAGCTCGTCGGCCGAAGCCTTCTTTTTTGCCCGGGCATCTTTTAGGGCTTCGAGCGCCACGTCCAGGCCGATCTTGTTGCGGTGCTTGAAGCAGTCGGCCACGGTCTTGGCTGCGCAGTAGACCCGCAGCTTGACTTGGTCGCGCTCGACCTCCTCGATCCCTGCCGAATAAGCCTCCCCGGCGAACTGCACCATCTTGACCGGCGGATAATCGATTTTCGGGGTGTGGCTGCCCCGAGGCATGGCGATCCAGATCTGGCGCGGCAGTTGGGTGGTCAGTTCATGGAATTGCAGGGCCGTGAGCAGGCAAAAAACCGCCTGTGGCACCTTGGTCGCGATGGCGACCAGGCTCTCGTTTTCGGAGCCAGGGCTTGGCAGGCGATAGAGGCCACGGCCGATTTTCTCGAGCTGGCCAGCGGTGCTCATGCGCGTCAGCACCACCCGAGGGATGCCCATGGCGTCCAGATCGATTGGGCGCAGCATCCCCTTCTGGGCAAGCAGATCGATAACGCGCTGGGTTTGAGTGGCTTCACGCATGGTTGGAAGTATGTTCCGTTTATTCGTCGAAAGCAAGTAAGTGACGAATAAACGGAACTTTGCCAGATGACCGCCGATCTGGTCGGCGGTGCATCCAATCGAGTGGTCATGCCGGCAGTCGGGCCAAGGCCTCAAGCAATGTACGCCGTTGGGAGCGAGGATCCTTCGGCACCTCGATGCCGTGCGCTTCCATTTCGGCAGAACAGCGTAGCATCCAGGCCTTGATCTCATCCAGTTTGAAGCGGATCAGTTTTCCAACATGCAAAAATGGAATTCCGAGCGATTCCCGCATGTTTGGATGGGTGAGGATGTACATCGGCAGGTTCATGACCTCGGCAATCTCCTTGGCCGACATCAGATTTGGGTCTTTGGACAGCACGACATCACTGCCTTTTTCCCAAGTGGCCGAATGCATCGACTCCATCTCGAATGCCTGGATTTCCTCCACGAGATAGGTCACCCGCTTGGAGAGCTTCAAGTACCTCGGGCCTCGACCCTCGCTACGCCAGCGCTGTAGGGTTTTGGGACTGAGTCCCCAGCGCTCGGCCAACTCCTGTTCATTGATTGCGACTTTCTTCATCACGTGTCTCCTGTGGTTTTAGGGACACGCATTCAGGCGCTGGAGGACAACGAAGCCAAGTCGGAGCGCGTCCGGCATGCCCTCGCTAAAACGCGCTTTCCGTCGAATGGACGCCTACAAACCCTCAGACGCGAACTTGACGCTGCAATGCGGGTGGTAGAGCAAAGCCCGACAAATTGCAGTAAATGCCCGACAGAACGGTAGTCCTTCCGATTAAGGTCGTTTATGTGTAGAATCTCGGTTTCCGTGGCGGACTTGTTCCACCACCAGTATTAGACGCCCAACCCTTCTCGGTTGGGCGTTTCCATTTCTGCTTCCCGCACGACACGCCGTGTTCGCGCCCATCCTGCGTGTGCCATGGGTGTGCACGGCCTGGGCCACTGGGCAGCCGGTTCGACTCTCTTTTGCCCTCTGTTCTCTCAAAATCCCCACCAACTCTTTCGCGGTGGCACGCGCACTTTGCGTTGTTCGTCAAACACTTATGCGCGTGCCATCGGGAGTGGTTTGCTTGCGTGTTTGCACGAGCAGAATTGTCGTGCATCAAACCGCAAGGTGGCGAGGCCAACCCCAGAGTCACCCCTTGGGTGGAAACGGATCGTCGCCGTAGCTGTTGCGCTCACGGATCTGCCCGTCTCGTCCCTGGATGAGCAACTCACTCTGTTGGTTGACGGCGATGCCCCTCGCGCGGCCAATCGCCTCTCGCTGCGTATCATGGATCGATGTGATGCGTTCGTTACCTTGTCCGCGAACACCCCACTGATCACCGCCATTGATGGGTACAACCCATTGGTTCTTTCCGGTCATGTCAAATACTCCAAGAGATGAAAAAAGTACAGGCTCTGGAAATCAGCGCGAGCCTGGGCGCATCGCGTATTGGGCTTATGTCATAAATCTCCTTTCTTGATGTCTGGTTTCATGGGGCCGTGCCGATCACGCCAACGCACCTGCTGCGCACGGCATCGAGTACAGCCCTGAACGTTGCTGCGTGACCACGAGCGCACCGTAGGCCGCGTGCTGCGCCTCGGGCTCTGGCTTGCCCTTGTCCTTCTGTTTGATCTTGAACAAATCGCTCGGCTTGGCGCTATCCAGACCCGCTCGTTGCATGATCCGTTCCGCCGTCGTGGCTCCCCCTTTGAACGACCACAGCGCTGCGAACACCTTGGCCTGACCGTCGGTGAATCGGATCGCAGTGCCATTTCCATCCGGCAGCGTTGCCCATTTGAAGTCCGCCGAGAACGGCCCGTTCACCGGCGTGGCTGGATCATCAACTACTGGTTTCGTGGATGGTGATGCACTGCCGATAAACGAGATCCCGCCACCGTAGAACGTGAAACGTTCCTCCAGCGCCAGCCACTCCACGCCAATCCCGAATGGCGATCCACGCGTGGTGCGTGGCCTTGGTGAAATCACGCGGATGTCGCCACTGGGCACCCGCACCCGATCCAGCAGTGCGGGCTCTTGCCATACCCGCGTCAGGTCGCGGGCCAACAGCACGGGCGAACGGCGAGCATCGCCAAGCCGCCATACCCCGTCGCCCAGATCATCGATGCCGTCGCGACTCTCGATCCCGAGCGCGAGACGCATTTTCTGCCGCAGCCAATCTTCGTCCAGGGTCAGTGCCGCGACGTCGTCGGTCTCGACGGTGACCGGCCCGCAATCCGGGCAACGGCACACTCGCTCGCCATGACCGTCGCCCCAAACCTGCGCCCGATGCTGCTGGCAGTGGGGACAGAGCACGAATTGCGGATCCAGCGTTGTTGGTTTGATCGCCTTGCCGAGAATGGACAATGCGGCCACCTCACGCGGCGACAGCGTCGCACGCAGCACAGGTGTGCCGCCGGTGAACAGTCGGCAGACCAGGGCCCAGGCATCGTGCCCCGTCATCGATCAGTCCTCCAGCACCGGCGACGAATTCATCGCATCCGTTTCCGAAGGAGGCTCCTGAACGCTCAAGGTCTGGCCCTTCTGCAAGATGCCCACCGCGACCAGATAGCCCTCCAGTTGCGCCTGCATCTTGGCGTCGAACTTATGCAGGTTCAGGCGCCCCTTGCTTGTCACTTCGATGGTGACCACCTTGGGACGTGTCCTTCCTGGTTCGGGCGGGTAGTACAGATTGACCTGTGCCGCCGTCACTGTCCACTGGCCTTCCAGCGGGCCGGGCAGCTTCTCCTTCAACAGTTCATGTACGGAGCGTTGCTGGCTGGACTGCATCGCAGTGCAGTCGATCTTCAATGCGCTGTCCGGGCTGAGGAGTGTGAGTGCCTTGAGTTGCACCATCGAGAACCCATCTTCGAACGCTTCCTGCACGTCGAAGCCGGTGCGCAGCATCGATAAATCCAAGGTCGGCGACTTGATCCGGTGTGCGTTTGCTTTGACGCCAAGCACATGCTCGGCGAAGGCCTCGACCAGCATCTGCTGGTATTTTGCACCGCCCCGCACCAGAGTCCGCACCACGCCGGTGGCCTTGGCGTACTCAAGCACCATGTGAATATTGGGATTGCCGACGCGGCGCTTCAGGGTCGAGCCCTCGAACTCCAACCTCAGCATGGCCATGTCCTTAATGTGGACGGACAGTAGGAACACGCCAGGACTGCGCTCGATCAAGTGCGCCTCGCTGCCGTCACCACATTGCAGTTCGCGCTTGTAGAAGGCCGAGATTGCCTGGCGAAGAGCAACCAGCGCGCTGTCCGCTGTGTTCGGCTGACGTTTCAGGCCCAAGTCGTATTGCTGGGTCTGAGGCCCGTGGTTTTCCCAGAAGCTAAAATCGTAGGCACGGTCGAACAGTGCCGGATGGTGGACGTAAAGCCAGAACGAGCGGTGAATGTCGCTTTGGCACAGCGTAAGTCCCACCAGCGCGGCACCGTCTGCTACAACGGCTTCGAACATCGCCTGCTTGCCCGCCGCATCGCCCAACTGGACGCTGGCTAGGAGGTTGGCAGTCATCCGGTCGCGGGCGTCGGTGTCGGGCCAAATTTTGACCGCCTCGACCAAGATCTGACTCGTCTCGGGCGTATCGTCCCATGCAAAACCGTCAGGCACTGGCAGGCCGTGGGAGGTCAGGAAGTCGCGTAGCGTGGTGTCCACCGGCAGCTCGAGCATCACGTCGACAAAGGTCTTCTTCATCTTGTTTATCCTTTCTGGATCGGCGTCGGAGGTCTGCGACCGATGTTCGGAATGCACTCGCCAGCGACATGGTTACTGAACACGTACCTCACATAAGTAAAGCAGCGAGATACAAGCGCGATTCTGAACCGCAGATTTCCGCTTGTCAATCAAATAAGCACATCTAGACCTTTTATGTATCACGTGGCTATACTATCGGCCTTGCTTTCATTCACTGATGGTCTTTCCACTAGAGGAGCACCGCCATGGCTTCGGCGTTAGGAGTACGCCTGCGGCGTTTGCGCGAGGCAAAGAAATTGACTCTGCAGCAGGTCGCCGACGCGGCCGGATGTACCAAGGCGTACATCTGGGAACTGGAAATGAAGGACGGCCAACGCCCGTCCGCCGAACGGGTTCAGGCACTGGCCAAGGTGCTGGGCGTGACGATGGAGGACATCATGGGGGAGCCTATCCAGAAGGTTCCCGAAGCCAGCCTTGAGGATGTGGCCTTCTTCCGCGAGTACGCTGGGATGACAGAAGAAGAGAAGAGGCACTACCAAGACGTTCTCAAGATGATGTTTTCGCGCAAGAGCGGAGACTGAGGATTGAGCGAAGCGCAGGCACTGACGGGTTCCATTGCCTCCAGCCACGTCATCAAGTGGTTGCGGGCGTGGTACAGCGAGGGCATGCCCGACGCCATCGATTTGGAAATTGTCCGCCAGATGTTGCCGTCCACACCTTATGGGGCGGGTGTTCGGGAGATCAAGCCGCCGGTCGAAATCATTGGCGACGCGTTCGAAGGAGTGCTGGCCCGCGATCCTGATGACCACGCAGTTTGGGGTATTGCCTACAACGGGAAGGCTCGACGTGAGCGGCAACGCTTCACTATTGCCCATGAATTGGGCCACTTTATCTTGCATCGCAGTCAGAAGCAGAGTTTCAACTGCGACAGCCAGAGCGTTCACACCGGCATCGATGGCCTTCGCCAGATTGAGCGCGAAGCTGACGAGTTCGCCGGCAACCTGCTGATGCCTGGCGATCTGCTGCGCGAGTGGATATCGAATCAGCGCATTGATCTACATGTCCTCAGTGCGATCGCCAAGCGTTTCCAGGTCTCGTTCGAGGCGTTGTGCATCCGCTTTATCAAGTTCACCACGCAGCGTGCGATCCTCGTCTATTGGGACAATGGCTTCGTGAAGTACGAATGGCGCAGCAGCAGTGCCGTCAGGACGCGGGCGCGCATCCGGCGCAATGGTGATCCACAGGAGCCATTGCCGGGCACGCTGGCAGCTGATACCAGTGTCGAGCAAGAATGGGATGGCACGGAAATGTCAGCCGCGATCTGGTGCCCGGAAGAGGCAGCACACATGAAGCTATGGGAGTTCAAGCACAGTTACGGCGCACGTGATCGAATCCTCACGCTACTCCTGCTCGAAAACGCCGAGCCACGGTCATGGGACCGATCGTGGCGAGACGAGGAAAGTTTCGACAGCTTTGATCAGTTCGTCTCGAACGGCCAGTTGCCGGTTCGGTAAAACGTGGCCGATTGATGACATGACGACGCTACCCACAGACGGCACACTGCAGACGCTGCAGCATGACGTTCAGCGATTGTTGGGCCGCTGCCTGCTTCGGCTGCAACAATATGAGCGTCTGATCAAGGCCATCGTGGCGCACCATGAAATCGCAGGGCCTGCCCATGCTCTGGAGTCGATCCGTGCTGCGCGCATCGCCGACACAGCCAGCAAAACGCTTGGCACACTGGTTGGCCAACTTATCGGATCGTATGTCGTCACCGATGAAGGTGATACTCGTGCCGATGTCTCGGTCAATGCGCCCGAGGACGTCATTTCGTTCGGGATGCGGATGCATCTGAGCATCTCCGCCGAAGATTATGTGCGGACAGAGAACGATCTGAAGGAACTGGTATTGCTGCGAAATAACCTGGTGCACCACTTCATCGATCAGCACGACCTTTGGAGTCAGGACGGATGCCGTGGAGCGCACGACGCATTAATTGCTGCCTACAGCCGCATCGACCAGCACTTTGAGCAACTTCGTGGCTGGGCGGAGCACATGGATCAGGCGCGACAGTTGGCGGCTGAGTTCGTCCAGTCAGACGTATTTCACGATCTTGTGGTTAATGGCATCGCCCCGGATGGCTCAGTAGATTGGCCTGCTTCCGGCATTGTGCGAGCGCTTCGGGAAGCTGCGGGTGAATTAGCTGTTGAGGGATGGACCCCAGTCGCCATGGCTGGAAGGTGGATTGTCGAGCGCCACCCCGAACAACTTCCCGCAAAGTATGGATGCAGCAGTTGGCGGCAGGTGGTGCACGAGTCTCGTTTTTTTGATCTTCGGTACCGCGAAGTAGATGGTCAGCGTGCTGCCTGGTATCGATCCAAGAAGGCGTAGCCAAGGACCTGCGCGCTTGTTCGCGATTCCCAGGCGCATTGATTCCGCGCACTCCCGCTAAAACGCGTTACTCGGAGTGGCACTCGTACATAGCATGAGCAGCGTTACCTTATGGAACGCTCACCATCATGCACGACATCGAACTCATCTCCATCGACAGGGGCACCCCAAGCCCCCGACACGCGCGCGAAGAAATCGCCGACTTGCTCTCTGCCGCATTGCTGCGACTGCGCACCAGAAATTCAGCGTCAGACGATCCAGATAAATCTGGCCATAGAGAGCCGGTTTGCCTTGGCTTCTCCCACCCACAGCGCGTGAATGCGAACCCCAATCAGCAAGAAGGAGTTCGCCCATGACGACACACGCAACCCTGCCCGATACAGCAACAGTCTCGGCTCGCATTGCTCAACTTCCCCTGTTGCCTATGGACAGCATCTGGGCAATGTGGGACGAGCACTTTGATCAGCGACCGAATCACCATCACCGTACCTGGCTGGAGAGCCGACTGGCTTACAAACTTCAGGAGCGGGCTTTCGGCGGTCTCAAGGTACCGGTACGGCGCAAACTGGAGAGCATCGGCGAGACCGGAGTGATGCCCAAGAATCTTCAACGCGAAGCCGATCGCCTCCTGCCGGGCACCATCCTGACGCGCATCTATGATGATGTCGAACACCATGTTCTGGTGCGCGGTGTGCGCGACTTCGAATACCGGGGGCAGCGTTTCACGAGCCTGACGGCGCTGGCCAAGGTGATCACCGGATGCCCATGGTCAGGTCCGCTGTTTTTCGGACTCAAGGCGCGCAGTAAGCAGGAGGCCCCATGAGAGCGAACCGCACCATGGCAGCGCCTTCGCAGCCTATCGTCCCCAAAAAACGCTGCGCCATCTATACGCGCAAGTCCACCGACGAGGGACTGGACCAGGAGTACAACAGCCTGGAAGCGCAGCGAGATGCCGGCTTGGCATTTGTCGCCAGCCAACGCCACGAAGGCTGGGTTGCTGTTGGTGATGGCTACGACGACGGCGGCTACTCCGGCGGCAACTTGGATCGTCCCGGCCTCAAACGCCTCATGGCCGATATCGAGGCCGGCGAGGTCGATATTGTCGTGGTGTACAAAATCGATCGCTTAACTCGAGCCTTGTCAGACTTTGCCAAACTGGTCGACGTGTTCGACCGCAACGGGGTGTCGTTCGTCTCTGTCACCCAGCAGTTCAATACCACCACCTCCATGGGGCGGCTCACACTCAACATCCTGCTGTCCTTCGCGCAGTTCGAGCGCGAGGTCACCGGCGAGCGTATCCGCGACAAGATCGCCGCGAGCAAGGCCAGAGGCATGTGGATGGGCGGTATGCCACCACTCGGCTACGACGTCGTCGAGCGAAAGCTGATCGTCAATACCGCCGAAGCCGAGCTGGTGCGCGGCATCTTCTGCCGATATGCCGAGCATGGTTCGGCGGCACAGCTTGTGCGCGAACTTGCCATCGAGGGCCAGACCACGAAATCCTGGGTTACGCAGGGTGGTCTGCATCGCCCTGGCCGACCGATCGATCAGCAATACTTGTTCGCCATGCTGCGCAACCGCATCTACCTTGGCGAGATGGTGCACAAGGGCGAGAGTTATCCGGGGCAGCACCAAGCGATCGTTTCTCCAGAAATCTGGAATGCAGCCCACGCTTTCATCGAACGGCGGAAGCAGGGCCCGCGCGAGCATCGCACCGAACACCCGGCATTGCTGGCGGGTCTGTTGTTTGCACCCGATGGGCAGCGCATGATTCACCATTTCACCAAGAAGAAAAACGGACGCCTCTATCTCTATTACGTGCCCTACCTGCACAAGCGGAGAAATGCCGGAGCCACCCTGCAGCCAGGGGCTATAGATGTGGGTGCGCTGCCCGCAGCCGAGATCGAGGCTGCTGTTCTGGAGCAGATTCACTTGGCCCTGCGCTCACCAGAGATTTTGGTGGCCACATGGCGTTCCTGCCAGAGGCATGCTGCGGGCGCCAATCTCGATGAGGCGCATGTGGTGATTGCCATGCAACGCATCGGCGCTGTGTGGGAACAGCTTTTCCCGATCGAGCAGCAACGCATCACCCAACTGCTGATCGAGCGCATCCAACTGCATGGGCAAGGACTGGACATCCTATGGCGCGAAGATGGTTGGCTCGGCCTGGGGACTGACATTGCCTCACACCCATTGGTCGAGGAGATGAAGGAATCCACGGAGGAGGCGTTCGCATGAGACAAAAAGCCAAACTGGCCATGAAGGCCGACAATCCCCGGCTGCGGATGGTTCGTATCGACATCGTCGGCGATGCCCGCAACTACACTACCGGCCAACAGCGGGTAACGGTAGTGCCGCTCACCATCCGCCGCAAGCAGAATCGCAAGGTCATGATTCCGCCGGCCGGTGATGACTCTGTGCTGGGTGCCGGTGGCCACGATCTGCCGATGATCAGGATGTTGGGCAAAGCTTTCTACTGGCAGCGCCTGCTCGATGAGGGGCGCTATCCCACCGCGAATGACTTGGCCCGCTCGTTGAAGCTTGAGCCTGGTTGGGTGGCAGAAGTATTGCGCTTGACGACTCTGGCGCCGGACATCATCGAATCGGTTCTCGATGGGCGCCAGCCCCGTGACCTGAACCTTCATACCTTGCGCGGTAGGCGTGACCAGCTGCCACGTGACTGGGGTGAGCAACGCAAAGCGCTGGGGTTCGCGAACTGAACCACTGACGCCAATAAATCTGCCACGACGGCGAGCCCTGTGCTCGCCGTTTCTGCTTCTGCGATCCCGGCAATGGCGAACCAGAAGTTTCCTCGTGGTTCGCCATTCCGTCCCTCTTATGTTCGCCACCGAAATTTTCCAATGACACCTGTTCCTCAACAACGTCATTGGAGGTTTATATGCCGACACCGGCAAGCAACATCCCTCGGTCGCCCCATCCGGCGATCAACAGCCTGGCACCTGGCGATCGCCGGGTCCTGAACGAAAACGAGCTCGCACAACGTTGGGGTCTCAGCCCCAAAACTTTGCAGCGCTGGCGCAGCGAAGGTCGCGGACCTCGCTACCTCAAGTTGTCGAAAAGAGTCAGCTATCCCCTCGAAGCCGTCATCGACTTCGAATATAGCGCGCTGCACGACTCGACCTCCGAGCGCGTGGCGAAGTCAGGAGGGCAAGCATGATGACCTCCCACACTTCACCTGTCGACATCGAGCAGGCCATGCCGTTGGCCGAAATGAGCGTTGCTCAGATCGCCGCGCTGCCGCCAGCACAGCTGCAAGAGGCACACACCAATCTGCTGACCTTGCAGTCCTTGGTCAAGGGCGTGCTCGATCGCTTCCATGCTGCGCTCGACCAGCGTTATGCCGAGCAGGCCGTGGCAGTCAGGCAGGCATCCGGTAAGGACTTCGGCGTCTGCCATCTCTCTGATGGGCCGCTGCGCATCACGGTCGACGTTCCCAAAAAGGTCGTCTGGGATCAGCCGCAACTGGCCGAGATCGCACAGCGCATCGCCGCTGCCGGCGACAAGGTCGGCGACTACATCGACACCGACTACTCGATTTCCGAGACCCGCTTCAACGCTTGGCCCGCGCCCCTCAAGGAGACGTTCGCCAAGGCCCGCACCGTAAAACCCGGCAAAACCAGCTACCGAATTGCCCTCGTCCAGGAGCATCACGAATGAAAAGCCCAACCCTGCATCAATCCCTGCAAGCCAAGCTCGGCGCCTATACCGGCGAACACCTGACCACCGCGATCCGTTATCAGGACCGCTACGGCAATCTGGTGGAGAAGCCCCTGCTCGACGCCACCCTGGATGAAGTGGCCTTCGCCATCCAGACCCTCAATGCCGAGAGCGCGAGCATCCACCGTCGCCGCAGCGCGCTCGACAGCCTCTACACCCTGGCCCGTGAGAATGGCTGCATCGGCTCGGACACGGTGGGCGTAATCGCGGTGGAGGTGACGAAATGAACCAGATCGTCGCCTTCGACTTCGAGTCGCATGACGTGCGTGTCGTCTTCGGCCAGGACGGCGAGCCCATGTTCGTTGCCGCAGATCTGTTGTCCACCCTGAACCTCGATCGCAAGGCACTGGAGCGTCTGGACGACGACGAAAAGGGGGTGAGTTCAATTCACACCCCAGGCGGGCAGCAGGAGATGACCGTGGTCAACGAGTCCGGTCTCTTCAACCTGGTGCTCGGCAGCCGTAAGCCCGAAGCCAAGCGCTTCAAGCGCTGGGTGACCCACGAGGTACTGCCCTCGATCCGCAAGACCGGTTCCTATGCGGCGCCCGGCTCCGTGGCTGCACTGCCAGCGCCGACCCAGGATCGCGTCACCGCCATCCTGATGATCGGCGAGGCGGTGGCCAAGGTGCCCGGCGTCAAGCAGGGCATCGCCATGGCGGCAACGCTCACCTGCATCCAGGAGAACACGGGATTGTCGGTGGAGACGATGCGTCGGGCGCTGCCCGCCTGCAACGATCCTCTGGCAGCGGTGAACCCGACAAAGCTCGGTGAGCAAATCGGTCTGTCGGCCAGGGCGGTCAACCTCCGGCTGGCGGCTCTGGGATTCCAGAATCGCAACGACCGTGACGAGTGGGAAATGACCGATGCCGGACAGGCATGGGGCGAAGCGTTGCCGTACTCCCGCAATGGGCACTCCGGCTACCAGATCCTCTGGCGGCCTGAAGTCGCCGATCTGCTCAAGGAGGTCGCGTGATGTCGCTGCCCATCATTTCTGCCGATGAACGGAAGCGCGAGCGGCATAGCGCCAAGGTCGGCCTGGTCGGTTTCCCTGGTGTCGGCAAGACTACCCAACTCAAGACCCTGCCGGCCGATTCCACGCTGTTCGTCGATCTCGAAGCTGGTGATCTCTCGGTGCGCGACTGGCCGGGTGACACCGTGCGGCCGCGCGCTTGGCAAGAGTTCCGCGATCTCGTGGTGTTCCTCGCCGGCCCGATGCCGACCGCCACCGCCGAACAGGCGTTCTCGCAGGCCCACTTCGAGCATGTCTGCACCCGGTATGGCGACCCGGCACAGCTAGCCAAATACGACACCTACTTCGTCGACAGCCTGACCGTGCTCTCGCGCCTGTGCTTCGCCTGGTGCAAGACCCAGCCGCAGGCCTTCAGCGAGAAGACCGGCAAACCGGATAGTCGGGGCGCTTACGGCCTGCTGGGCCAGGAAATGATCACGGCGCTCACGCACCTGCAACACGTCCGGGACAAGCACGTCATCTACGTCGCCATCCTCGAGGAGAAGACCGATGACTTCAACCGGCGCTACTACCAGCTGCAGCTGGAAGGCAGCAAGACCGCACTGGAGCTGCCTGGCGTCCTTGATGAGGTCGTGACCCTGGCCATCCTCAAGGCCGACGACGGCACGACCTACCGGGGTTTTGTCACCCGCGCCGACAACACCTTCGGCTACCCGAGCAAGGACCGCAGTGGCCGCCTCGACGCTATCGAGGAGCCGGATCTCGGCAAGCTCATCCAGAAATGCCTCGGCACCCAGAGCAACTGAGGCCGCAGACCAATCCATCGCATTGACCCAATTCAAGGAGAAACACATGAACCAGAACACATGGCAGGACTTCAATGATGCAGAACAGCAACAAGGCTTCGATCTCATCCCCAAGGGGGCGCTCGTCAAGGTGCGCATGACGATCAAGCCGGGTGGCCACGATGATCCTGCCCAGGGTTGGACCGGTGGCTATGCCACCGAGAGCTTCGACACCGGCAGCGTCTACCTCGCCTGCGAGTTCGTCGTGTTGGAAGGCCCGTTTGCCAAACGCAAGCTGTGGTCGAACATCGGCCTGCAATCCCGAAAAGGTCCAGCCTGGGGTCAGATGGGCCGCAGCATGATTCGCGGCATCCTCAATTCCTCTCGCAATGTCTCACCTCAGGACAACTCACCCCAAGCCGCCACTGCCCGGCGCATCAACGGTTTCGCCGACCTGGATGGCATCGAGTTTCTGGCCCGCGTGGATGTCGAAAAGGACGCCAAGGGCGAGAACCGCAACGTGGTCAAGCTGGCCGTCGAACCCGATCACAAGGACTACGCGGCGCTGATG